>JANPKP010000625.1:0-4785 GCA_031426095.1 Gemmataceae bacterium | reverse complement strand
AAGTGGGTCCACGGCAAGCGGGCCGTGGCCGAACCGGACCGGAAGCTCACGGCCGAGGAGTTGCGGCAGCGGGTGTGCGACTACTACGGCTGTCCGACCCACCCCGCATTACCGAATCCTCAGCCGTGAGCCTGCATTAACAGGACGCTCAAACGGGAGGGGAGCGAGAAGGGGGAGGGTGTCGTCCGGAAGTGGTCAATACCGGTCCAGGGTTGGACCGGGGTAACTCGCAGAATGGAAGGGTCAGCGACCCACACTCGTGGAGGACGGGTAGGAATAACGCTTCGCACGGACGTGGGCCGAGCAGTTCTGCAGGATCGAGTCGGCCGCAAGATGATCGCCGGTCCCGTCACTCCGGTACGGCCAACTCGTCGACCACGGAGCCGACGCCCGTCGTGCTTTCGGCCAGTTCGACGGCCCGGCGGCGGGCGTCCGGGGTGGCCACCACGCCGCGGAGGGTGACCGTCTGGCCGGCGGACGTGACGCCGAAATCGACCCCTTCGAGCGCTTTGTCGGCCGTCAGGCGGGCCTTCACCCGGCCGTCGAGCGGCTCGGGGAGGCCGGTGCGGAGGGCGTTCAGCGGGCCGGCCACGCGGTCGGCGGAGGGTAGGGAATCACGCAACTTGCCGGCAGCGAGCCGGCCCACGGCGGCCAGCTTGTCGCCGTCCGACGGCTGGAACCGGCTGCCGACGAGCAGCACGAAGAGGGCCGTCAGGACGAGGAAAGCGGCCATTTGCTTCATGGCGTGGCACAACCCGGGGGTGGACGCGAAGCGGCCGGCGTCGGAAGTGGACCCGCAACTATGGCACGCGAATCCGACTCGGGCAAACGACTTCCCGCCCGCCGCCCGCGCCGGACGGCCGGTTCCCCGGTCCCGAACTTGTGCAACGCCTCGGCCGATGCCCCGCTTCAGCCGCTCCGGCGGCGATTCACCACGACTTGAGGAAATCCGCGCCCCGGTGGGTGCAAGTTTCACAGCACTTACGCATTCTCCACCGGACGGGTAGAATGCGCCCATCAGCGGGACCGCGTTCCACAGCAGGAGCAGGTACACCTCACTTCGGAAGGACCGACGCCATGAGTCCTCTTCACTGGAAGCCGGCGGCCGTCGCCCTCGGGGCGGTGCTGGCACTCAACGGGTTCGCCCCGGCTCAGGAAAAAGTGATCCCCCTCGGTGGGGCCAAGGCCGGCGGGTTTCTCGCCGGCTCGACCATGACCCTCGGCGGCACCGGCACGGTCGACGCGGCCGCGAAGGATGCCGACGACACGGAACTGGCCCACCGGGGCGGCTACCGCGGGGGCTACTACGGCGGCTACCGCGGGGGGTACCGCGGCGGGTTCGGCTTCCCGTACTACGGCGGCGGCTTCGGCGGGTATCGAGGTGGGTTCGGCGGCTACTACGGCGGGTACCGCCCGTATTACGGCGGCGGCTTCGGCGGGTTCCGGCCCTACTACGGCGGGTTCGGCTATTCGGTCGGCTTCGCGTCGTACCCGGTCTACTACGGCAGCAGCTACTACGGCGGGTACGGCGGCGGGTTCTGCGGGATCAGCGGCACGGAGGTCGATGTGAACACGCCGGCCGTCGCGCTGAGCCTGGCGGCACGGCCCGCGATTGGCGCGACCGTCATCCCCCCGGTCTCGGGGACGACCAGCTACCGCTACAACGGCGGTCCGGCGGCCCCGCTCCCACAGCCGGTGGCCGAACCGGGCGTCGCCCCGGTCCGGCCGCAACCGCCGACGGACGACCTGAACGTCGCCTTCAAGGGCAAGGTCGAGACGAAGAAGTTGGGCTACAAGGCCTACGGCGAGAAGTAACGCTCCGGTGATCCTCGGACACCTCGCGGCGGCCGGCGGCAACGCCGTCCGCCGTCGTTTCATTCGGACTCCCGCTCGACCCCCGCCTCCCCGCCGGCGATCGTCGCCATCCCGTCGAACACCCCCGCGTCGACCCGCGGCGTCAGCGTCCGCACCGACCCGTCGGCGAACGCGAAGTTCGCCCCAGCCGGGTGACTGCCGCCGAACTGGCCGCCGTCCCCGACCCGCGCCGGAGCGGCCGGCCCTGTCTCGACGCCGCGAACGGTCGAGGGGCCGCCCTGGAGCCACGGGCCGAACGGGGGGCTCTTTTCGCCCATCAGGATCGTCTGGCTCAGCCCGTCGGCGATGCGGTCGAACGGCGTCGGGGCGTCGTACCGGAAGCAGCCAGCCCGGGGTGGCACCGGGCCGGGGCCGAGGGCGAGCGTGGCCGCGTCCGGGCCGAGGCCGGCGACGCCGCAATAGCTGGTGGGGGCGGGACCGGCGGGGTCGATCTGCGGCGGCCGGCCGGGGCAGAGGAGGGCCCGCACCGGCGTCCGGGCGGCGGCCTGGTTCTTCTCGGTTGCCCACCCCGCCGTCCGGTCGATTCCCGCGATCAGGTCGTCCGTCTTCTGCCTCCGCTGGTCCAGGCCCGGCAGCACGGCCACGAACCAGCTCAGGCGGCCGCCCGGCGGGAGGGCGGGGTTGAAGAGGGTGCCGGCGGGGATTTCATTCACGGGGCGAAGGGGCGGCCCGCCGGCCGGGTCGGCCTGGAAAGCGGCGAAGGTGGCGACCACGCGGAGGTTGTTCCTGCAGCCCGTCAACTCGGCCGCGACCCGCTGGCGGCCCACCCACGAGAGGCCCAGCCCCGCGAGGACGACCGCCGCCATCCCGACGACCGCCGCGAGTACCCACCGGCTCATGCCCGCCCCCACGCCGCGGAAGTGGCCCCCGGATGGTGTACGAAACCGGCGCGTGACGGGATCGCGGCGGCCGGCGACGTTCGGGTGGCGGTTCACGTGCCCCCGGATTCTCCCGCTTTTTGCGCACGCGAACGCCGCATCATGCAGCGGGCCAAAGACATCCGCCTCCCGCTCCCGGCTCCCCCGGTAACGCGGGAGAATACCACGACTTCGAGCCGATTTCCCGCTCCGAGCTTGATGACGCCAAACTCCGGCGTCTGAGCCGGCCAACGAAATAGCCCCGGCTCGGGAGCCGGGGCCACAAGAAAGGCGGATCACGACTCACCCGCCGTCAGTGCGTCCCGTTCGCCGACGGCTCGCGCTTCGGCTCCGCCTTCGGCACCACCGCCGGCTTGCCCTCGCCCCAGAAGCAGCGGAGGGCCGCCTGGGCGCACCGCTCCTGGAACTGGGCCGGCGTCTCCGGCAGGTCGGGGTAGCGGTCGATGAACGCCAGCATGTCGAGGTGCTCCTTCTCGAACGCCCCGAGGATGCGGGCGGCCATCTTCTTCTTGTCGGCCGGCTCCATGTGCCCGAGTTCGACCGCCTTGTCCACCCGCCCCGGCCGCGTCGAGATGAACTCCGTCGCCCCGTCCGGGAGCTTCCGCGGCTGGCCGAGGGCCGGGTCGATCTTGCCGATGTCGTTCGTCGTGATGATGGTGAAAATCCCGTCCGCCCGCTCGACCCCGTCGAGGCAGTTGAGCAGGCAGTCGAACGTCAGCGGGGGCGACATCATCCCGCCGCGGTTGCGGTCGCCGTTCGGCTCGTCCTCCCGGCGGGGGGCCATCACCATCTGGAACGGGCTGTTCTTGCGGGCGACGTTCTCGCGGCCGTGGAAGACGTTGTCGATGTCCTCGATGAGCGCCAGGCACGGGACGTTCACCTGCATCTCGGCCCACGCCTTCATCAGGTCGTGGTTGCCCATCTCGGCCAGGTTGTAGACGTAGATCGGCAGGTTCAGGTCTTCCGCGAAGGCCCGGGCGAGGGCCGTCTTGCCGGTCCCGGGGGGGCCGTAGAGCATCCACCCCCGCTTCCACGGGATGCCCTTCTCCTGGTACCACCCGCGGCTCTTCCGCCACAGCTCGATCTCGCGGATCAGGTCCTTCACCCGCTGCGGGAAGATGAGGTTGTCGAGCGCCTTCCCGTTGGCCGTGCGGCTCTTGCCGAGCTGCTCGGCGGTGTGGGCCAGCAGCCGGTAGTTCCCCTGCTGGTACCACGCCAGCCCGTCGCTGCTCCCGCCGTAGTCGTCGTCCGAGTCCCCGCGGGGCGGGATGTGGTGGATGACGAACCGGCTCTTGGCCTGCTCCTGCTCGTCCTCGACGGCCCACGACACCCGGTTGCGGGCGTCGCACGCGGCCCGCAGCACGGCCTCCACGTCGAGCGTGCCGCGGACGAACAGGAGGGACGAATGCACCTTCGCCACCCCGTTCGGCGTCTCGTTGCCGCTGCCGCTCTTGCTGTTCGCCGCCTTCCGCTCGACCGAGTTCGAGAAGACGAACGGGAACCAGTTGTTCCAGAAGATGAGGGTGCGGCTGCCGAAGAGTTCGTACGGCACGAGGCCGTACCGGCCGTCCCGCTGGTACTCCCAGTTGGCCCCGTACATGCGGTCGTAGTTCCGCGACCGCCGGAAGTGGGCGACGAGGTACGCGACGACCGCCTCGTGGGCCGGCTCGGTGGGGATTTCGACCCGCTGGATGAGCAGGCCGATGACCCGCCAGGCGGCCCCCTTGAGCTTGCCCCACATGCTAGCCACGACGCCGAGGACGGCCCCGCCGGCCAGGAAGTTCCACCCGCTGTCGAACATGGCGTTCCTCCGTGCGGCGCGAACCGGGCCGCGTGTGCGTGTAGACACCGCCCCCGCGGCCCGGTTCGCGGGCCCAACGGCGGGCGGGGGTTGTCAAGGGGGAAGGACCGGGGACGACCCGGCGGTGGCGTGGTGGACGACCGACCAACAGACACGACGCCCGGGGTGGGGGATTATTCCCGGAATCGTGCGGGGGCGTGATGTCGGTAGGCGGCGGGTTACGCCGCTCGC
>JANPKP010000624.1:0-4239 GCA_031426095.1 Gemmataceae bacterium | reverse complement strand
CCCCCCCCCCGGCCGCGGCCGCCCCCGCCCCCGCCTCCCCGCCCCCGCCGCCGGCGGCGGCCAAGTCGAAGCTCCTCGACATCAAGAGCGAGTCGCCGGGCACCTTCTACGCCAGCCCGGGCCCGGACAAGCCGCCGTTCGTCAAGGTCGGGTCGCGGGTCACGCCCGACTCGATCGTCTGCTACGTCACCGCCATGAAGGTCAACCAGGAAGTGAAGGCCGGCGTGTCCGGGACCGTGGCCGAGGTCGTCGCCAAGAACGACGACTTCGTCGACTTCGGGGCCGTCCTGTTCCGGGTCGACCCCTCCGCCTGAAGTCGTCAAGTCGTCACGTCGTCAAGTCGTCACGTCCCCAAGCCACGTACCCGTGTGGCCGGCCGTGTCGGACCTGACGACTTGACGACTTGACGACTTGATGACCCAGGATTTGCCCATGTTCCAACGCATTCTGGTCGCCAACCGGGGGGAGATCGCCCTCCGCGTCATCCGGGCCTGCCGCGACCTCGGGGTCGAGGTGGCGGTCGTCTACTCCGAGGGGGACCGCGGGGCCCCGTACCTCGACCTCGCCGACCAGGCCGTCTGCATCGGCCCGGCGGTGTCCACCGAGAGCTACCTCAAGCCGGCCCGCATCATCGCCGCCGCCGAGGGGGTGAACGCCGACGCCATCCACCCCGGGTACGGGTTCCTGTCCGAGAACAGCGGCTTCGCCCAGATGTGCCGCGACTGCGGGTTCGAGTTCATCGGCCCCCCGGCCGACGCCATGCACCGGCTCGGGAACAAGGCCCAGGCCAAGGCGCTGGCGAAGGAGGCGAACGTCCCCCTCGTGCCCGGCAGCGACGGGCTGATCGAGACCGAGGCCGAGGCCCTCCGGTTCGCCCACGCGGTCGGCTACCCGGTGCTGATCAAGGCGGCGGCCGGCGGCGGCGGCAAGGGCATGCGGGTGGCCCGCGACGACGCCTCCCTCGCGTCCGGCCTCTCGGCCGCCCGGGCCGAGGCCCTGAGCAGCTTCAAGGACGGGTCCGTTTACCTGGAGAAGTACCTCGACAAGCCCCGCCACATCGAGGTCCAACTCCTCGGCGACCGGCACGGGAACGTCGTCCACCTCTTCGAGCGGGACTGCTCCCTCCAGCGGCGGCACCAGAAGCTCGTCGAGGAGTCGCCCGCCCCGAACCTGCCCGACGCCGTCCGCATGGCCATCTGCGAGTCGGCCGTCCGGCTCGCCCAGGCCGCCGGGTACTACTCGGCCGGCACCTGCGAGTTCCTCCTGGGGGCCGACCACAAGTTCTACTTCATCGAGGTGAACGCCCGCATCCAGGTCGAGCACCCGGTCACGGAACTCGTCACCGGCATCGACCTGATCCGCGAGCAG
Source organism: Gemmataceae bacterium (assembly GCA_031426095.1). Classification (GTDB taxonomy): domain Bacteria; phylum Planctomycetota; class Planctomycetia; order Gemmatales; family Gemmataceae; genus JANPKP01. The sequence continues at coordinate 2,871 of JANPKP010000624.1, read as the reverse complement.
ATCCGCGTCGCGGCCGGGGAGAAGCTGCGGTTCACGCAGGCCGACATCGTGCACCGGGGGGCGGCCATCGAGTGCCGCATCAACGCCGAGGACCCGGCCAACGACTTCCGCCCCAGCCCCGGCACGGTGACGACCTGGCGGCCGCCGGGCGGCCCGGGGGTGCGGCTCGACACGCACGTGAGCGCCGGCTACCGGGTGCCCCCGAACTACGACTCGATGGTGGCCAAGCTCCTCGTCCACCAGCCGACCCGGGCCGAGGCCTTCGCGGTCATGCGGCGGGCGTTGCGGGAGTTCGGCGTGGAGGGGATCAAGACCACGATCCCGATCCACCGCCGCATCTTCGACACTCCCGAATTCGTCGACGGGGCGGTCGACACGACGTTCATCGAGCGCGTCCTGATGCCGCGGATCGCCGGCGGGAAATGACGGCGGGCGTTACCCGATTTTACCGCAAAAACGCGATTCAATCGGACCGATCTCGCTTCCCACAGAGCGCTTCGGGAGACCGCTACCAGATTTTGCGGTAACCTGGGAGCGGAAGGGAATTCTCGTCTCGCACGGTTGACTTGGCTACGTTCATTTCCGCCCGCAACGCCATCCGATACTCTCGGGAGGTGTTGAAGACTACCGCGGTGAGCCGCCGCCTTCGAGCCGAGCGGGCACGAGCGATGACGACCGCCCCGGGCATCCGGCTCCACGACGTGGTTGGAACGCCCGTCCCTTTCGGCGGCTATCTGTTCGTGCCGTCGCGGTTGGACATCGACCCCGGCGTGGAAGGCGAGGCGCAGCACCCGCCGGCGGACGCGGGCTTCAACTCGCTAAACCTCCAAACCATTCTGGGCCACGGTCACGTCGAAACGGACCTGCTCGACGGGGCGTGGGTGCTGGCGCGGATCGCAGCCGCGTTCCGCGTGCCGATCCTGGGCGGGTGGGAGCCGCGCAAGAGCCTCGTACTCGATGAGCCGTTCCTTGCACTCCCGCGAGCCGATCCGGCTCGCGTTGAGTCGTGGGTGCCCTTCGTCTGCACGGCGGACTGCTACGAAAGCCCCTCGCTGGTGTTCCGCGTCTCAGGGGGTGACGCGAGCAAGCGATCCGTCGCGGTCGCGTTCTGGGACTTGATGAAGTCCACGCCGGGCGAGTTAGCCCCGTTTGAAATCCTCCAGCACGATGAGGACTACGGCGGCCTCTCGAAGTGGGAGTGTCGATGCGGTCGATTCGAGATCGGCGAGTTGGACATAGACGACCCGTATGACGCGGTCGATTCGCACCGCTTCGACCCCCACCTCGCGGCGTTCTCCGGAGAGCGGACGCCGTGCCACGATTGCGATGGGTCCGGCGAGGAGTCATACTATCCGGCCGGCGAGCCGTGCGAAACCTGTTGGGTACGCGGCGTTCTGTTGTGATCGGCCGGCCATTACCGTGTCCCCACCGCCCCGGGGTGCCCGATGGAAGAAGTCCTCGGCCTCGTGTTCCAGTTCGTGTTCGAGGTGCTGATCCAGGCCCTCGGGGGGACGGCCATCGACCTCGTCGCCGGGTGCTTCCGCAACAGCGACGACGAGGGGTGCGCCTGGTTCCTCATCCACCTCGCCCTCGGGGCGGCCACCGGCGGGCTGAGCCTCCTCATCGCCCCGACCGTCTTCCTGCCGACGCCGGGGCTGCGGGTGGCGAACCTCGTGGTCGCCCCGCTGGCGGCCGGGTTCCTGGCGACCCTCGTGGCCGGGGCGGCGAAGTTCTCTGGGGCGGCGAGCAGTCACTTCTGGCGGGGGTTCGCCTACGCGCTGGCGTTCGGCGTGATCCGCTTCGCGTATTGCGGGCGGTGAGCGGCGTGTAACGCCCCCGTAACCGCCCGCCGCCCGCCGCTTGCGGCCCCGGTCGCGCTCCATTAGGGTGCGCCCCAAGGAGGCCGCCCATGTTCCCGCTCCCGCTCGTTGCCGCCCTCGCACTCGCCGCCGGGCCGACGCCGCCGGCCGACCCGTTCCCCGACCCGGCCGCCCTCGACCACTTCAGTTACCACTTCACTACCCCCGGGGCGGCCGGCGCGGCCCCCTTCTTCGGCGGGGGCGGCGCACTCTCCGTCACCCGGGCCGGCAAGGTGACGTACAGCCACTCGACGATGGAGATGACCGGCAGCGGCGGCACGGTCACGAAGAAGGAGTGGGACATCCCGGCCGACGAGGCGGCGGCCCTGTTCCGCGGGCTGGTCGAGGGCGGGCTGATGAAACTCCCCGGCCTCGACGCCGCGCCGCTCGTCCTCGGCAGGTGGGGGGCTCACTTCAGCCTCACGTCGGGCCGGTGGCAGACGAAGCTGGCGGCCAGCGACCTGCCGCAACCGCTCTTCCTGCGGCTGCGGCCGTATCTTGTGGCCGCCCACCCGAAGCTGTGGGGCGAGAAGGAGCCGCCGGCCAAGTGCCTGTGGTCGTTCACGTACACGCTCACGCCGAAGGTCGACGGCACCGAGACGATCTTGACGGTGAAGCAGTTCGGCGAGGTGACGTACGCCGTTCGCACCCACCCGACGGCCCCGGGCGGGCGAAAGGACCTCGTCCGCAAACAGTGGCGGGTGCCGCCGGCGGACGCGGAAGGGGTGCTGCGGGGGCTTGTCGCCGGCGGCGTTCTCGACCTGAAGGACAACGGCGGCGGCAAGACGCCGAACCACGCCGTCGAGGCGGTGTACGACCGCTGGACCCTCTTCTTCCACCCGGACGACCTGCCGCCGAAGGTGCTGGAGCGGCTGCGGCCGTACCTCGCCGTCGGCGAGCCCGAGCGGTGGAAGGGGCCGTGAGCCGAACGGGAGTGTCCGTGGCGATCCCCGGCCCGGGCGGGCGGGGGGGGGTACGCCCCCCGCCCACCGCCCCCCCCAGACACGGCGGG
>JANPKP010000623.1:0-15709 GCA_031426095.1 Gemmataceae bacterium | reverse complement strand
GGAGCCGATCGGGTTCGGGTTCGCGGCGTCGCTCGGCCGCTACCTGGACACGCGGCGGCGGCACCCGCACGCCGGGATGATGATGGGCGTCGGCAACCTCACGGAACTGACCGACGTGGACTCGGCCGGCGTGAACGTCCTGCTCGCCGGGTTCTGCCAGGAGATCGGCGTGCGGAGCGTGCTGACCACGGCGGTCATCAACTGGGCCCGCTCGTCGGTGAAAGAGTTCGACCTGGCCCGCCGGCTCGTGTACCACGCCGTCCGCGAGAAGGTGCTGCCCAAGCGGCTCGAACCGAACCTCGTGACGCTCCGCGACCCGAAGGTGTACGAGCAAGGCGAGGAGACGCTGGCCGAGCTGGCCCGCCGCGTCACGGACCGCAACTACCGGGTCTTCGCCGAGCGGGGCGAACTGCACGTCCTCAATGGGACGGTTTACCTGCGGGGGACCGACCCCTTCGAGCTGTTCGCGAAGCTCGCGGCGGCCGACCCGAAGCTGGACGCCTCGCACGCCTTCTACCTCGGGTACGAGTTCGCCAAAGCGGTGACAGCCCTCACGCTCGGCAAGGTATATACTCAGGACCAGGCCCTCCGGTGGGGCTTCCTCACCGTGCCCGAGGTCGGCCACCGGGCCGGCCCGCCTTCCCCCGAACGGCCGCGGGCCGTACCCTGACGGCAGCGGGTCGTGGCCCGCCCGACCCTCGCCCGCCTTTTCCCGAGGACCCCTCGATGCGGATTTTGATCGCGACCGTATTCGCCGCCACCGTCGGCCTGCTCGCCGCGTGTGCCGGCGACCCGAAGGCCCCGGCCGACGCCCCGAAGGCCGACGCCACCCGGGCCGAGAAGTTCGCGGCGCTGAAGGAGAAGTTCAAGGACGAGGAAGGGCCGATCAAGCAGCGGTTCGCGGACGCCACCCCGAAGGAGAGCCGGGCCATCCAGACGGAGGCCAAGGAACTCTACGTCCTCACCGCCCAGAAGGCCATCAAGCTGGCGGCCGAGAACCCGAAGGACGAGGTCGGCCGGGACGCCGCCGTGTTCGCCCTGACGCGGCTCATGAACTTCCGGGTCACGGGCGAGGACGCCGACGAGGCGACCAAGATTCTGACCGAGAACCACCTCGACAGCCCGGCCCTCAAGGCCGTGATCCCGTACATGGCCCGGGCCGGGGAGTCGGGGCAGAAGTTCCTCGAAGCCGTCACCAAGTCGGCCGACAAGGGGGTGAAGGGGACGGCCCTCTACCTCCTCGGGTCGGCGGCCGGCGAGCGGGCCGACGAGGAGGGGGACGAGAAGAAGGCGGCCGAGCTGACGGCGAAGGCGGTCGACTACCTGGAGCGGGCGGTGAAGGAGGCCGGCGACGTGGAGGTGAACGGCGAGACGATCGCCAAGGCGGCCGGCGACGACATCTTCGCCCTCAAGAGCCTGGCCGTCGGCAAGCCGGTCCCGGACGTCGGCGGCACCACCCTCAAGGGCGAGAAGCAGACCCTCGCGGGGTACAAGGGGAAGGTCGTCCTGCTCGACGTGTGGGCGACGTGGTGCCCGCCCTGCCGGGCCATGATCCCGCACGAGCGAGAACTCGTCGCCCGGCTCAAGGACAAGCCGTTCGCCCTGGTGAGCGTGAGCGTGGACGACACCAAGGACGTGCTCACCGGGTTCATCGACAAGGAGCCGATGCCGTGGACGCACTGGTGGGACGGGGCCGAGAGCCCGGTCGTCAAGACGTTCCGCGTGAAGGCGTACCCGACGCTCTACCTGATCGACGCCAAGGGGGTGATCCGCAAGAAGTTCATGGGTGCCCCCGAGAACGACGTGCTGGACAAGGCCGTCGACGAGTTGATGAAGGACGCGACGCCACCCAAGGGCTGAGCCGGCCGTTGAAGCCCATCCCGAACGCCCGCGGCCCGACCCGCGGGCGTTCCCGTTTCAGGAACACAGACGTGATGGACGCCGGGCCGCCACTGGTCGAAGAGTTGATCCCCTGCCCCGACCCGTGGGACGTCGCCCGCAAACTCGCCCACCTCCCACACCTCCTGTTCCTCGACAGCGCCGACCGCCACCCGGAACGTGGGCGGTATTCGTATGTCATGGCACGTCCCGCCGAAACTCTCACCGGCCGTGGCACCGACGCCACGGACTGGTTCGACGCCGCGACCGAGCTTCTGACGCCGACCCGCCGACAAACGATCGCCGAACTCCCGCCGTTTCAGGGCGGCGTTGCCGGCTCGTTAGGGTACGGGCTGGGCCGCCAAGTCGAGCGAATCCCCGGGAGCCGGCACGACGAGTTCGCACTCCCCGACATCGCCGTCGGGTTGTACGACTGGGTCATCAGTTTCGACCACCTCCAGGGCCGGGCGTGGCTGGTGTCGGGCGGTCCGCAAGCGACTGAAACGGCAGACTTCGTCAAAGCCGCGATGGTCGGGCTCGCCGGCGTCGATCTCGACCTCGGCCCGCTGCCGTCGAACGTGCCTCGTTCCACCCTCTGCCCTCAAGCCCCACTCGCACGCTCCCCAAATGTCACCAGTAACTTCAGCCGCGAGGGGTCCGAGGCGGCCGTCCGGCGGGCGGTCGAGTACGTCCACGCCGGGGATGTCTTCCAGGTCAACCTGTCGCAGCGGCTTCTCGCCCCGCTCCGCGAACACCCCCTCGACCTCTACGGGCGATTGCGGGCCACCAGCCCGGCCCCGTTCGGCGGGTACTTCGATGCCGGCGACTTCCAGGTGCTGAGCGCCTCGCCGGAGCGGTTCGTGAAGGTGTCGCCGGCCGGCGAGGTCGAGACGCGGCCGATCAAGGGGACCCGCCCCCGCGGCCGGACGCCGGCCGAGGACGAGGCCCAACTCCGGGACTTGCTCACCAACCCGAAGGACCGGGCCGAGAACGTGATGATCGTCGACCTCCTCCGCAACGACCTCGGGCGGGTGTGCGAGTTCGGCTCCGTGAAGGTCACGAAGGTGTGCGAGGCCGAGACGTTCCGGCAGGTCCACCACCTCGTCTCCGAGGTCCGCGGCCGGCTGCGGCCGGGGCTGGGGGCGTTCGACCTCCTGCGGGCCGCCTTCCCCGGCGGGTCGGTGACGGGGGCCCCGAAGGTGCGGGCGATGGAGATCATCGCCGAGCTGGAGCCGACCGCCCGCGGGCCGTACTGCGGGGCGCTCGGGTACGTCGGGTTCGACGGGGCGTGCGACACGAACATCCTGATTCGGACCATGACCGCGGCCCGCGGGTGGGTACAATTCCCCGTCGGCGGCGGCGTGGTGGCCGACTCGGACCCCGGGCGGGAGTACGAGGAGACGCTGCACAAGGCGGCCGGCCTCCTCCGGGCGCTGGAGAACGGATGATCCTCGAAGGGCTCGTGACCACTCGCAACCCCGACGGCTCCCCGCACCTCGCCCCGATGGGGCCGCGGGTGGCCGCCGACTTCTCGCGCTTCACCCTGCGGCCGTTCCCCACGTCGACCACCTACCGCAACCTCGTCGCCCACCCCGAGGGCGTGCTGCACGTGACCGACGACGCACTGCTGATCGCCCGGACCGCCCTCGGCGCGTGCGACCCGCTGCCGCCGCTGCGGCCGGCCGAGCGCGTCGAAGGGTGGGTTCTCGCCGACTGCTGCCGGCACTACGAGTTTCGCGTGCGAAGCATCGACGCCTCGGGCGAGCGGGTGAGCCTCGACGCCGAGGTCGTCCACGCCGGGCGGACGCGGGACTTCTGGGGCTTCAACCGGGCCAAGCACGCGGTCGTGGAAGCCGCCGTGCTGGCGACGCGGCTCCACCTCCTGCCACTACCCGACATCGCGGCCGACTTCCGCAAGCTCCGCGTGATCGTGGACAAGACGGGGGGCGACGCCGAGTGCGAGGCGATGGCGTTCCTCGAAGCCCGGCTGTCGCGGGAACTCGAAGGGGTCCGGGCATGACCCGAGTGACGGCCGCGAGCCGGCTCCACTTTGGCCTCTTCCACGTCCCGCACCCGGCCGCCACGCGGGAGCCGGGCGTGCGTTCCTTCGGCGGCGTCGGGCTGATGGTGGACCACCCGGACGCGGTCGTGAGCGTCCGCCCGGCCGCGTCGTGGCAGGTCGAGGGGCCGCTGGCGAGTCGGGCGCAGGTGTTCGCCCAGCGGTTCGTCGCCGGGCTGCCGGACGCCGACCGCCGGCCGTTCCAGGTGTTGGTCGAACGCTGCCCGCCGGAACACGCCGGCCTCGGCGTCGGCACGCAGTTGGGGCTGGCGGTGGCGAAGGGGCTGGCCGTCGAGTCGGGCTTCCCCGAGTTGACGGCGGCCGACCTCGCGGCCCTCGTCGGCCGGGGTGAGCGGTCGGCGGTCGGGGTCCACGGTTTCGAGCACGGCGGGCTGATCGTGGAAGCCGGTAAGCTCCCGGGCGAGGCCGTCGCCCCACTGGTGGCCCGCGTCGCCCTCCCCGATGCCTGGCGGGTCGTCCTCTTCCTCCCGACGGGCCGCGACACGGCCCCGTGGCACGGCGACCGCGAGCGGCAGGCGTTCGACCGCGAACGCAACCCCGCCGCCGGCCGCCGCCTGGCCGAACGTCTCTCGCGGCTCGCCCTCCTCGACCTCCTCCCGGCGGCGACGGCCGGCGACCTCCCGGCGTTCGGCGAGGCGGTGTACGAGTACAACCGCCTCGCCGGCGAGCCGTTCGCCCGCGAACAGGGCGGCCCCTACGCCGGACCCCACGTCGAGGAATTGGTCGCCGCCGTCCGCCGAACCGGCGTGAAGGGCGTCGGCCAGTCGTCGTGGGGGCCGACGGTCTTCGCCGTGGCGGCGGACGAAGCGGAGGCCCGCACGCTGGCGATCGCCATCGGGAGCGGGGCGAATACGCGAGCGGTCGTGACACGGCCCCGACCGACGGGGGCCGCGTCCATGGACGGCGACCCGGGGTACGACGCAACGCCCCCGTGATTCCATTCGCATAACGAACCCGGCCGCATTAAGCTCCGGGCATGTCGGCCGCGTTCGTCCGCCTCCCGGGGCCAACCCATGACTACCCGCGTCGGCCTGGCCGCGCTCCTCACAACGGCTCTCCTACCGGCGTTCGGCGCGGCGGCCGGGGCGAACCAGGTCGGGGCCGCGTTCGACCCCAAAACAAGTGTCGCGTATCCGCCCACGCCCGCGGTCATCGACGTGACGAAGCCGCCGTACAACGCCAAAGGCGACGGCGTCGCCGACGACACGGACGCCCTCCAGAAGGCCCTCTCGGACACGATGGGGCGGCACAAGATTGTGTACCTGCCGAACGGCACGTACCTCGTCAGTCGCTCCCTACGGTGGGCCAAGAAGAACACCAAGGGTGAGGAAGCCTGGGGCTTCAACCACGTCCAGGGGCAGAACCCGCTCAAAACGGTCATCCGCCTCAAGGACGACACGTTCACCGACGTGGAGAAGCCGGTCGCGATGATGTGGTGCGGCGGGTTCGGGTCGGCCGACTGGTTCCACAACTACGTCCAGGGCGTGACCTTCAACGTGGGCCGCGGCAACCCGGGTGCGGTCGGCCTCCAGTTCTACTCGAACAACACCGGGGCCGTCCGGGACGTCGCCGTCGTGTCCGAGGACGGGCGGGGGTTCATCGGCCTCGACCTCGCCCCGGCCGACATGAACGGCCCGCTCCTCGTCCGCAACGTGATGGTGCAGGGGTTCGAGACCGGCGTCCGCACCGGCGGGTCGGTGAACAGCCAGACGTTCGAACGGCTCACGCTCACGGGGCAGACCAAGGTCGGGCTGGCGAACCGCGGCCAGTCGGTCAGCGTACGCGGCCTGTCGTTCGCCGGCGGCGTGACGGCCGTGGACGCCCAGAGCTTCACGGTCCTCGTCGATTGCAAGCTCTCGGGCACCGGGGCGGCCGCCCGTCTGGCCCCGGGCGTGAACGTCGGCAAGGCCGCGTTCTTCGCACGGAACGTGACGGCCACGGGGTATCGGGTTGCCGTCGCGTTCGCGGCGACGGGCCGCGAGGAACTCGGCCCCGCGGTGGCCGAGGCCGCTCAGGGGGCGGCCGGGAACCCGTTCGGCGGGCCGGTCGAGTCGCCGGGGCTGCCGGTGGCGGAGACGCCCGAGGTGCCGTGGGACGCACCCGCGGGGTGGGCGGTCGTGGACGCCTTCGGGGCCGACCCGACCGGGAACAAGGACTCGTCCGCGGCCGTCCAGATGGCCATCGACTCCGGGGCGACGACGGTCTTCTTCCCCGGGTCGTACAGCCTGTCGAGCCCGGTCCGGGTCCGAGGCAAGGCCCGCCGCCTCCTCGGGGCGGGCGGGTGGCTCGACTACAACAAGAAGACCAAGCCCGACCTGATCGTGGAGGACGGGGAGTCGCCCGGCGTGGTGGTCGAACACTTCGCCCCGATCAACGGGGGCGTCGAGGTCAAGACCTCGCGCACGGTGACGTTCCGCAGCGTCGAGGCGGCCGCCGTCACCTTCAAGGGTAAGGGGGAGGTGTTCTTCGAGGACGTGGTCACGAACGACCTCCGCTTCAACCCCGGGCAGCGTGTTTGGGCCCGACAACTCAACGTCGAGAACGAGGGAACCCACCTGACGAACGACGGCGGCATGCTGTGGGTACTGGGGTACAAGACCGAACGGGGCGGCACCCTCCTCCGGACGACCGGCGGCGGGACGAGCGAAATCCTGGGAAACTTCAGCTACACCACGACCGCCGGCAAACTGGCCCCGATGTTCGTGACCGAGAACGCCACGGCGTTCGCATTCTTCAACGAAGTCTGTTACACCGGCGACCCGTTCCGGACGTTGGCCCGAGACGTCCGCGGGACCGCCGCGAAAGAGCTGAAGCGGGGCGACGGCGGGTTGTCGCCATACGTATCCTGGGCGGCCGTCAAATGACGACCGTCCGCCGGGCGAAGTGGTAGAACGGCTCCCCTCGCCGACCTGTCACCCGTCGCTCGCCCCGCGTCGATTCGCAACGACCGCCCTTGCCCCCGGAAGCCCCTCCCATGCACACCGGCCGCCTCTACTTTTTGGGGACACTCGTCGCGGCGGGGAGCCTCGCCGGCGTCGTGCCGCTCCGTAGCCCGGAGGCCGCGGAGCCGGCGGCGGGGGGGTGGAAACCGGTGTGGGCCGACGAGTTCGAGGGGAAGGAGATCGACCGGACGAAGTGGGACTTCGACCTCGGGAACGGGTTCTACAACTACGACGCCAAGCAGTGGATCAGCGGGTGGGGGAACGACGAACTGCAATACTACACCCGCGAGCCGGAGAACGCCTTCTTGCGTGACGGGATGCTGCACATTAAGGCCGCGAAGGAGTCGTACCAGGGGTGCGGGTATACGTCGGCCAAGCTCCGGACGCGGAAGCGGGACGGCAGTCCGCTGTTCAACAAGACCTACGGCAAGTTCGAGTTCCGGGCCAAACTGCCGACCGGCAAGGGCGTGTGGCCGGCCCTGTGGATGCTCCCGCAGGACGAGAAGTACGGGACGTGGCCGACCTCCGGGGAGATCGACGTTCTCGAAGCCCGCGGGCAGGAGCCGACGAAAGTCCTCGGCACCCTCCACTACGGCTCCAAGTGGCCGGCCAACACGAATAGCGGCAAGGACTACGTCCTTCCCAACAACGGCACCATCGCCGCCTTCCACACCTACGCGGTCGAGTGGGAGCCGGGCGAGATTCGCTGGGCGGTGGACGGGGTCGCGTATCAGACGCAGTCGTTCTGGTGGAGCAGCGGCGCGGCGGCCGGCGGCAAGGGCGTGAATCCGGCGAAGGCGGCCGACCTTAATGCGTGGCCGGCCCCGTTCGACCAGCCGTTCTACCTCGTCATGAACGTCGCCGTCGGCGGCAAGTTCCTCGGGCCGCCGGACAAGACGACCGCGTTCCCGGCCGAGATGGTGGTCGATTACGTCCGCGTGTACGACAAGGTCGGCGGCTACGGCGAGCCGAAGCCACGCGGCGAGGGGAAGTTCCCGTTCAAGCAGTGAGGTTTGTGCTGCGGTCAGGCGAACCCGCCGTGGCCCTCGAACCACGCGGCGAGGTCGCGGGTCATCTGGCCGCCGTTGTCCATCCGCGGCACCTTGTTCTGGCCGCCGAACTTGCCGCGGGACTTCATCCACTCGCCGAACCCGCCCGGCCGCACCGCCCGGACCACCGGCCGGAGCATCGTCAGGTCGCCGAGGCGGTGGGCCGCGTAGTCCTCGTTGAGCCGGTTCAACTCGGCGTCTAGCACGTCCTCGAAGCGGCGGAGGTCGGCCGGCGGCGGGCCGTGGAACTCCACGAGGTAGAGGTGGTGGCCCGGCCTCGTCGGGTCGTCCGAGAAGACGGGGCCGACGTGGTGGTCGACGGCGTCCACCCCGCAGGCGGCGGCGGCGTGGGCCACCGCCTTGTCGACTTCCTCCTGAATCAGGTGTTCGCCGAACGCGGAGAGGAAGAACTTCGTCCGCCCCGTGAAGCGGATGAGCGGCGGGTTGCGGCTCTCGAACGCCACCGTGTCGCCGACGAGGTACGACCAGACGCCGGCGCACGACGTGACGACGACCGCGTACTGCTGCCCGAGCTCGACGTCCGCCAGCGTGTGCCGGGTCGGCCGGTCGCGGCCCAGTTCGTCGGCCGGGATGAACTCGAAGAAGACGCCGTGGTCGGGCACGATGCGGAGAAGGTTGTACCGCGGGTCTTCGGTGGCGATGAAGCCTTCCGAGCAGGGGTAGACCTCGCAGAAGTGGACGCGGTCGCTGCCGATCTCGCGGCGGAACAGGTCGCGGTACGGGTCGAACTTCGTGCCGCCGTGGATGACGAGCCGCAGGTCGGGCCAGGCCTCGGCCACCGTCGCCTTGCCCGTCACCCTCTTGAGCCGGTCGAAGAGCACGAGCATCCACGCCGGGATGCCGCTCAGGGCCGTGATCGGCTCGCGGGCGCTCAGCTCCGCGAACCGGCCCACCTTCTGCTCCCAGTCGGTCATGAGCGTCAGGTCGAACGGCGGGAAGGTGTAGGGCCGCTGGAAGCCCATCAGCTCCTTCGCCGCGATGCCGGAGAGGTCGCCGGCGTGGCTGCCGTCGGCCTGCTTGCGGAGGTCGGTGCTGCCGCCGAGGAAGAAGAACTTGCCGGTGAACAGCTTCGCTTCCGGGTGGACGTGGCGGAACAGGGCGAGGGTCGTGAACGCCGCCTTCTTGTTCGACGCCACCATCTCGCGGGTCACGGGGATGTACTTCGTCGTCCCGCTCGTGGTGCCCGACGACAGGGCGTAGTACGGCACCTTCCCCGGCCACGTGGCGTCGTCCAGGTTCGGATAGGCGTCCTTCCAGTAGTGGGTCCAGAACCACTCGTAGTCGCGGACGGGGACTCGGGCCTGGTAGTCGGCCACGGAGCCGATGCGGGCGAAGTCGTGGTCGCGGCCGAAGCGGGTGCGGCTCGCGGTGCGGACGAGCCGCAGGAGGGCGTCGTGCTGCACCTTCCCGGCGTCCATGCGGTCGAGGGCGACGGCGCGGGTGTGGGCGTAGCGGACGCTCGCGGCGTCGACCGCGGCGCGGACCACGCGGTTCGCCGCCACCGGGGCCAGCCAGTCGGTTCCGGGCATGACGCCGCCTCCGAACGCGGACGGGGGAGAGGGAGGACGCGAAAAAGCCCGCCCCGAGGGGGCGGGCTTCGGGGGCGGCTCGCGGTCGGCTAGGGCTTCGTCTTGTCCTTGTACCCGCGGCAGACGTAGACCCCGCCCGGCGGCATGTTCAGCGGCACGAGCTTGAACCGCACGTCGGTGAAGTAGCCGCGGTACATCTTGTAGTAGACCCACGGCATGACGGTGAGCTGGCGGAAGGTGCCGTCGGGCGTCAGGGTTCGGGACGACGTGGCGAGGATGGCCTCCCGCACGGCGGCCGGGAACGACGGGAGCGGCAGCCCGGAGACGACGTGGTCGACGGACGTGATGCCCCGCTCGGCGAGCAACTTGTCGAAGTGTGCGGCGTCGCCGTGGACGATGTCGGCCTTCGGGAAGCGGGCCTTGAGCCGGGCGCACAGGTCGCGGTCGAGTTCGACGATCACGAACCGGGTGTCGGGCCGGAGCCGCCTCATGATCTCGGCCGTCACCGGCCCGGTGCCGGCCCCGAGTTCGACGATGCACTCGGCCTTCTCGAAGTCGATGCCGTGGACGAGCCGGCGGCACATGAACCGGGAGCTGGGGGCGACGGACGCCATCCGCCGGCCCTGTTTGAGGAACTTGGTGAGCATCAGCCACCAGTCGGGGCCGCGGACGCGGTGGGGCGGGTGGGCGACGGGGTGGGTGCGGGCGTCGGGCGTCGTGGTGGGGTTCATGTGGCCGCTCGGGGGCTCCGCGGGGCGGGTAAGAGGTCAGGAGGCGTGGGCCGGCAGGCCGCTCGCGCTGAGGAATCGCACGACGAGCCGGTTGATGAGCCAGTGCTTCTCGATCTGGGGGGCGTGCCCGCACTTGGGGATGGCCAGGAACTCGCCGCTGGGCAACTCCCGGGCCGCCTCCTCGGCCGTCCGCGGGTCGCAAATCTTGTCCTCGGCCCCGGTGATGAGAAGGGTCGGGCAGCGGACGAGGTGCATCTTCTCCCGCACCGTGTGGTCGAGGGTGCCCTTGACCGACCGGAGCATCCCCTTCTTCCACCGCCGGCTCTCCAGCCGGGCCTTGTAGTACTTGACGAGGTCGCGGTCCACGTACCGGGTGCGGTAGAACACGCTCCGCACGAGGGCGTACATGTCCTTCGCCTTCACCCCCTCCATGATCGGGAGCTGCTCCTTGTCACCCATGCCCGACGGGCAGATGAGGACGAGCTTCGAGACGAGGTCCGGGTGGCGGACGGCCAGCTCGATGGCCACCTTGCCGCCGAGGCTGCTGGCCACGATGTGGTACGGCGGCGTCTGCACGAACTGGTCGAGGAAGGCCTTGTACTGGTCGACGAGGTAATCGACGCTGATCGTCTCGCCGCGGTCGACCCGTTCGTGGAGGGCCTTGCCCTCGAACACCATCACGTTCGGGGCGAAGACGTCGTAATACCGCGACCAGAAGCGGCGGTTGCGGTACCACGACTCGGCCTGCTCGGCGAGGCCGTTGATGAGGAGCAAGGGCGGCCGGCGGGCGTACTGCTTGGGGCGGAAGCGTTGGATCAGGCGGTTCAAGGGGGAGGGCATGCCGGGAAGCTCCGAAGGACCGTCGCGCGGCCCAGACGTGCCGGGGTAAGAGTACAGGATAGCGTGACACCCCGCGAAGTGGAGTCGAAAACGCGAGCCGGGGCGATTTTCGCACGGGTCGCCACGCCGCCGGGAGAGGGGACGTCGACCGATCCCGTTCTCGCCGCGGCCGCCCGCCGCCCGCCCGGTTGTGCGTGCCGGCAGCCCCGGGAAGCGGCGCGGCCGGCAAAATCACTTTGTACGCCGCAAAGCCCGGTCGGTAAGATGACCGGCACGTCGAGGCGGCGTTCCCTCTTCCGACGGCCCCGAGCCACCCACGCGAGAGACCGATGGCCGCCTTCCGCGTCCCGTGCCCGAGCTGCGACAACCAGGTCCTCGTCAAGGACGCCGGGCTCGTCGGCAAGAAGATCGAGTGCCCGAAGTGCAAGTACCGCTTCAAGGTCGAGTCGGCCCCGCCCGAGGCGACGGCGGACGCGGCCAAGCCGGCCAAGGGCAAGGGGGTGAAGGGGGCCGACGCGGCGGACGGGAGCGGGAAGAAGACCGCGAAGGCGGCCAAGAAGAAAGGCAACCCGAAGGTGATGATCGGCGTCGGCCTGGGCGTCGTGGCCGTGCTCCTGCTCGCGGTCGGCGGGTTCCTCATGTTCGGCGGGTCCGACGACAAGAAGCCGACGCCCCGCACGAACACGCCGCGGCCGATCGACCCGGTGGCGAAGGCCGACCCCGTCGTCCCCGACCCCGACACACCGAAGCCGCCGCCGAAGAAGGACGACGCCGCCCCCCCGCCGCCCCCGCCGCCGGTGAGCGACAAGGACCCGACCAACCTCCTGCCGAACGACAGCCGGGCGGTCTACCGCTTCAACCTAGACAAGGCCCGCCAGACGCCGCCGTTCCTCAACCTCGTGGACGCACCGATCCGCGACCTGTTCAAGGCGTCCTTCGGGCTCGACGCCGACCTCGTGGAGACTTACATCCACGCCGCCGCCGGCCCGGCGAAGGAGCCGTTCGGCGTCGTCCGCCTCAAGACGCCGCAGCACGAGGCCGCGATCGTCGGCCGGATGCGGGTCGCCGCCGGGCCCAAGAGCCCGATCAACGGCAAGCGGTACCACACGGTGCGGGACAACCCGTTCCTGGCCGCCGTCGGCAAGGCCGTGTCGGTCGACGCCCTGCCGGTGCGGTTGCCCCCGGCCGCCCCCGCCAAGCCGGCCGCGGACCGCCCGCTGGCCGTCTGCGTGTACGACAGCCAGACGCTCCTCGTCGCCGACCAGGAGGCGCTCGAAGCCTTCCTCGCGGGCCTCCAGCCGAACGGCTACCCCGCCTTCCAGACCGAACTCTCCGACCCGCGGGCCCCGCAGCCGGCCCTCCCGCCGAAGGGCGCGGCCGGGGCTAAGCCGGGCCGTCTCTTCACCACGAACCCGACCTACCGCACCCTCGAACCGCAGCTCAAGGACCTGCTCAACACGCTGGAGGAGAACCGGACGCCGATCCTCGTCGCGGCCGCCTTCCTCGACGCCGGCGACCGGGCCCTCGACCCCGGGGCGTACAGGCCGGCCTTCCGCCCGGCGGCGGCCGCCGCCGCCAACGCGCTGACGAACACCGCGTTCCTCGGCGTCACCCTGACGGCCTTCACGCCGGAGCAGGTCGGCTTCCAGGCGGTCGTCGGCGGGCTAACGGACGAGGCCGCGCGGAAGATCGCCAAGGAGCAACTCGCCCCGGCCCTCACCGCCCTCGTCGTCCCGGCGCTGAGCCAGTTCCTCGGCAACAGGGTCGCCTTCCGGGACGGGTCGGACACGTCCGGGGTGCCGCCCGCCCCGCCGGGCGACACGGGGGCCGCCCCGCCGCTCACGAGCGAGGGCTCGTCCGGCGGCACGCCCGGGGCAGTCGCCGGCCTGCCGCCCGAACTCGCCGCCCTCCCGGACCTCAAATCGAAGCTCGACCTGACGGTGTCCGACACGGTCGTGACCGTGACGGCCGACCTCCGAATCGGCAAGGAGGGGTACCAGCAGCAGGTCGGGCCGCAACTGGTGACGGCCGGCAACCAGTTCAAGGGGCGGATGCGGGTGCTCTCCGGCGAGGCCGGGTGGTTCGCCGTCGCGGCCGCCACCCGGCCGATGGTCGACACCTTCCAGCAGTTCCCCCGCGGCACGGCCGAGCGGCCGCTGACGGACAGCAACCGCTTCGGCCTGGCCCACCCCCCGGGGTCGCGGGTCAGCTTCGTCCACGCCCTCCTCCCCTTCCTCGGCAAGGGGAGCATCGCCCAGCGGGTCGATCCGCTCCTCGCCTGGAACGACGAGCGGAACCTCGCCGGGGCCGAGGCGTGGGTGCCGGAACTGCTCGTCCCGTCCTACGCGCCGGCGGCGTGGCGGGCGACCACCCCGCTGGCCGAGGGGCGGACGCTCGGGGCGACGAATTTCGTCGCCGTCGCCGGCCTCGGCCGGGACGCCGCCCGGTACAGCGCGGCCGACCCGGCTCAGGCCAAGAGGATGGGCGTCGTCGGGTACGACTGGGGCTCGAAGCCGGCCGATATCACGGACGGGCTCTCGAACACGATCTACCTGTTGCAGGTGCCCCCGGGGGTCGGCCGGCCGTGGGTGGCCGGCGGCGGGGCGACCGTGATGGGGGTGGACGACACGCTCCCGAACCCGGCCGCCGCCTTCGCCGCCCCGGGCAAGGACGGCAAGCCCGGGGCCTACGCACTGATGGCCGACGGCTCGGTCCGCTGGGTGCCGGCCGACGTCAACCCGAAGGTGTTCTTGGGGATGGCGACCCGGGCCGGCGGCGAGACGCTGGCCGAGATCGACACGGCCGCCCCGAAGGTGACGCCCGAGGGCGGCAACGAACTCAAGGCCGACCCGGCCAAGCCGCCCGCCAAGCCCGACGCCGCCCCCGCCCCGAAGGCAGCCATGCCGAAGTGAAACTCACGCAGAAAGCCCGGGGAGGGTCATCCCCGGGCTTTGTTCCAGACCTCGACCGACGGCCGCTTCAGAGTCTTTCTGGAAACCGATCCCGGGATTCCCCCGGGCAGCGGCCCACCCCGCGGCGGGACTTGCGTCAAATTCCGCGGCCCGAAGCGCCGCCGGGCGGGTCGAAGTAACCCCTTACGCCAGACCCCACCCGGTAACGCCCGATGTCGCCACGGGGTCGAGAGTTGCGCCCGAAAGCGGGGTCAACTTTACCGCATGTTTGCGGGGCGGTTTCCCCAAGCCACTGCCGGCCGAGTGGTTGCGGCTTTTTCGAGCGCCCCGGGCTGGGAGAATGCGGTAAAGCTCAGATCCCGGTTCAAGTAGCCCGATCGACGTAACTCCGCCACGTCGGACGGCCCGGCACGGTTCTCAGAAGCACCCTCAATATGCCGGAATCGCCACCTGCTCGCCGCCCTTCAGGGCCGACTCGTGGGCGCAGATGCCGACGAGCGTCCAGTTCGCCGACGTGGCCGCGTCCGGGAACGCCGGCTGGGTGCCCCGCACCGCTTCGAGGAAGTGGTGGACGAGGTGGGGGTGGCTGCCGCCGTGGCCGCCGCCCTGGAGGAACGACAGGTGGTCGGCGTCCTGGATGGCCGCCGGCCGGGTGAAGCGGCGGATCGGCTCGGGCAACCGCTCGGCGAAGTCGGGCACCGTCACCCGGGTAGGGATTTCCGGCTCCGGGATCGGGTTCTCGGCCGTGCTCTTGGTGTGGATCACCGGGTCTTCGCCCTCCACCTGCTGCCACTCGAAGCTCTTCCTCGACCCCATCACGTCGAAGCTCTCGCGGTACTGGCGGGCCGTGTCGAACAGGCTCCGCGTTACCTCCGCGCACACGTCCGAGCCGTGCACCTTGAACGTCGCCGTCTCGACCGCGAACGGGCTGCCGTACTTCGGCACCAACTCCTCGCGGATGCGGCCGGAGCCGTAGCACGACACGGCCGCCGCGTGGGCCGGGGAGCCGGGCTCGCTTAAGAGCGCGAGGCACGGGCTGACGCAGTGGGTGGCGTACCACATCGGCGGCAGGCCGGGCCAGTAGTCGGGCCACCCGTCCATGTCCTGCTGGTGGCTGCCGCGGAGGAACTGGACGCGGCCGAGGTCACCCTTCTCGTACAACTCCTTCACGAACAGGTACTCGCGGGCGTACACCACCGTCTCCATCATC
Source organism: Gemmataceae bacterium (assembly GCA_031426095.1). GTDB lineage: Bacteria > Planctomycetota > Planctomycetia > Gemmatales > Gemmataceae > JANPKP01. The sequence goes on along the minus strand of JANPKP010000623.1, from coordinate 517 downwards.
ATGTACACCTTGCCGGTCTCCCGCTGGAGGCCGACGATCTCGCGGATCTGCTCCTTCGTGGTGGCCATCGGCACGGTGCAGGCGACGTGCTTGCCGGCCTTCAGCGCGGCGATGCTCTGCGGCCCGTGGTCCGGGATCGGGCTGTTGATGTGGACGGCGTCGATGTCCGGGTCCGCCAGCAGCTCCTCGTAGGAGGTGTACCGCTTGGCGATGCCGTACTTGTCGGCCGTCTTGTCCATCTCGGCCTTGTTGCGACGGCAGACGGCCACCAGCTCGGCGCTCGGGTGGGCCTGGTAGATCGGGATGAACTCGGCCCCGAACCCCAGGCCGACGATCGCCACCCGGATCGGCTGCTCGCTCGCCATCGCTGCGCCCCCTCGCCTCGACCCCCGCCTCGCCTCCGGCCGCGACGGGCCGGTAATGTCCGCCCAGGATAGGACCGCCCGTCGCCCGGGGCAAGCGGGGCGACACACGGGCCCTCAGCCCGTCGCCGCGACCCGGCCGAGGCGTCGCGAGG
>JANPKP010000622.1:0-14372 GCA_031426095.1 Gemmataceae bacterium | reverse complement strand
CTCGCCGTCAGCCGGCGAGAGGCATCACCAGGTACAGGTAGTTCTCGCCCACGCGGAACAGCGCCGGCTTCGTCCCGTCGGTCATTTCCAGGGTGATCGTCGTCTCGCCGTCGACCGCCCGGAGGAACTCGATCAGGTACTGCGGGTCGAAGGCGATGGCCCGCTCCTCCTCGTCGGTGTAGCCTTCGAGGGCCATCTCCACCTCGGACGAGCCGGTCTCGACGCCGCGGGCCTGGAGCGTCAGCTTGCCGGGGGTGAACGACAGGTCGACCCGCTTGCTCTCGTCGTCGGTCATGATCGCCGCCTGCCGGACCTTCGAGAGGAAGGCCGTGGCCGGGAGCGGAATCTTCACCGCCGACCGCTTGGGGATGATGTCCTTGTACGGCGGGTAGCGGCCCTCCACGAGCCGGGAGTAGATCATCGCCCGCTCGGTCTGGAAGAGCGCCTCGTTCGGCTTCAGGGCCACGCGGACGAGTTCGCCGTCGTCCGTCAGGTTGCGTTCGAGCAGGGTCATCGTCTTGCCCGGCACGAGGTGCGACCCCTTGGTGGCCTCCGGCGGGCCGAAGAGGGTGGCCGGCCCCTCGCACACGGCCAGCCGCTTGCTGTCGGTGGCGACCAGCTTGCACGTCTTCCCCTCGGCCTCCCAGAGGACGCCGGAGAGGGCGAAGCGGGTGCTCTCCTTCTTGTCGGCCGCGAACGCGGTCCGGCGGATCATCGTCCGCAGCACGCCCGCGGTCACCTCGTGGTAGCGGCCGCCGTCGTCGAACGCCGGCACGTCGGGGAATTCGTCCACGGGGTACGACGGCATCTGGAACTTGCTGGAGCCGGTGCGGGCGAGGGTGCCGCCCTCGTCGGCGTCGAGGCGGATCTCGCCGTCGCCGCTCTCGCGGAGGATTTGCGTCAGGTGGGTGATGGGCAGGATGGCCGACCCGGGGGTGCCGACGAGGATGCCGCGCAACTCGTAGCGGATGCCGACTTCGGTGTCGTAGGCGATGAGCGTGAGGGAGTCGCCCTCGGCGGTGGCCTTGACGTTCGAGAGGATGGGCTTGGTGGTGCGGGCGGCCACGGCCGCCGACACGAGTTGGCAGGCGGTCAGCAAGCCGTCCCGCTGGCAGGTCACCTTCATGGCGTCTCCTTCGCGTCCGTGCGGTTCGAGTCTGTGAGCGGATCACCCCGGCGAGCGGGGCGGCGTCAGCCCCCTGATAGCTCCGCGGTGCCGGCGACCGGTGCGACGCCATCAGGGGACTCACGTCCCCCGCTCGCCCGGGGTGGTGCTTTCGGTCCGTGTGAGCCTTCGATCTCCGGGCTGCCGTCTTCTCTCTTCTCTAGTCTTTGATGTAAGAATGAAACGGTAGTAGTGAGGCGGCCCCGGTTTCTGGCGCGCACTCCGTCCGGGGCGGCGCAACACCTGATCTATCATCGGCTCCCGGCACCGCCCGCGCTGTGGAAAACTTGACGCGCCGGTGGCGCGCCCCCGTTTCCCCGTGCCGCGCCGTTCGGGGGCCGGTTTCCGCAACCGCTGGTGAAGACAGAGCGCGTCGGCCGTGGGCGCTCGCGCGCCAGTCGCGCGCCGGGTTGTCCACAGGGGGCGCGCCAGGGGGTGGGTACGGCCGTCGAAGGGCTTCGTCTTCTAACCCCTACGGGGTGTCCGTTAACTGCCAGGGGTGTAAACCCCTGGTCCGAGGCCCACCCCCGATGTCCGGAGCCCCGAGGGGGTGGCAGTCGCCCTCGACGCCCCGTGACGGCCATCCCTTCAGGGTTCCCGGCCTTCTCGCACGGGTGGTTCGGGGTCGTTCGCCGACCAGGGGTTTCACCCCTGGCTATTAACGGTCGCCCCGTTGGGGCTGAAAACCCTGCGCTCGCCGTCCGTCCCGACCCCGCGTAATGACCCTATTCAATTCCACACGAAACGCTCGTCCCATTCCATGTCGTGTGCCCGCAGGAACGCTCGAAACTCGTCCTGAAACGTCCGGGTGCGGTGGTGTTCCTGTTGCCGGGCGAGGTAGGCCCGGACGGAGTCGATCCGATCGTAACTCACCGCGAACGCCCCGTACCCGGCCTGCCACGCGAACCCGCCCAGGTCGGCGAAGGTGTCGTGGACCCACCGCGACGAGTTGGCTTTGACGGTCCGGACGAGGTCGGCCGTCGCCCGCTCCCGGCCCACGGATATTAGCAGGTGGACGTGGTCGGGGACGCCGCCGGCCGCCACGAGGGCACACCCGTTGGCCCGGAGGGTGCCGCCGACGTAGTCGTAGAGTCGGAGGGCGACCGGGTCGGCGAGCCACGGCGCGCGGTTCTTGGTGCTGAACACGACGTGCAGGTGAATCGACGCCAGGGATTGCGGCATGACGCGGTCCCGACGATTCGGGCGTGCGGACGGTTTCCAGAACGGGATGCCGCATTGTCCAGCCCCAACGGGGCGGCCGTCAAGAGCCGGGGGTGTGAACCCCTGGTTCAACGCCCCCGCACCAACCCAACCGCGCCGATCATCGCGGCCAGCGATTGTGGTTTTCCAACCCCAACGGGGTGTCCGTCAATAGCCAGGGGTGCGAACCCCTGGTCAGAGACCCCACCACCCAGCCCGAGCCCCAACGGGGCGGCAGTCTCCGGGGCGTCGGGGGTGTCTGCCACCCCTTCGGGGTTCCGGCCGTCTCGCGGGGGTGGTTCGGGGTCGTTCGCCGACCAGGGGTTCACACCCCTGGCTCTTGACGGTCGCCCCGTTGGGGCTGGAGAGCCCCGCACGTCAGACGCCCGGCCCGAACTCTTGCGTGATCTCGAACGTGGGGCGGAGTTGTAACCGCCACCACGAATGCTCGGTGAGTACGACTTCGACCGCGTCCACGCCACGCTCGTCGATGATCCGCACGTCGGTCGCGCTAACCACGTTGAACTCGAACACGCGCTGCCCCCCGCGGCGGACGATCAGCCTTACGTCGCGGTATCCCGGCTGCACGGCGAACGAAATCGAGAACCCGTCCACCTCGGCCACGTAAACTGCGTCGTTGTAACACCACGGGTTGTCGGGTTCGAGCAACGTCGGCTCGACCCCGAAGCACGCCAGGAACTCCAGTTCAGTGGCCGTAATGTCCATGTGTCCGCCTCGCCGGGTTTGTTCTCCAACCCCAACGGGGTGTCCGTTAATAGCCAGGGGTGTGAACCCCTGGTCCAAACCCCACCGCCCAGCCCGAGCCCCAACGGGGCGGCAGTCTCCGGCGCATTCAGGGCGTCTGCCACCCCTTCGGGGTTCCGGCCGTCTCGCGGGGGGTGGTCCCAGGGGTTTACACCCCTGGCTATTGACGGTCGCCCCGTTGGGGCTGAAATCCGACCGGCGCGGACGGATCGCCCGTCGGCGCGGACCACACCCTTTACCCCAACTCCCCCCGCAGCTGCCTCACCGTTCCCGCCAGCCGTTCGTCCTCCGCGGCGTCGGCGGCGACCTTGCGGCAGGCGTGGAGGACGGTCGTGTGGTCGCGGCCGCCGAAGGCGGTGCCGATGCGGGGGAGGGAGAGCTTCGTCAGCTCGCGGGCCAGGTACATCGCCACCTGACGCGGGGCCAGCACCCGCCGCAGGCGGCTCGGGCCGAGCAACTCCTTCTCCGACACGCCGAACGCCAGAGCCACCCGCTTCACAATGGCCGCCACCGACGGGCCGCCGGAAGTCGGTTGCGTCGGGTCGGCCAGCCATTCCTCCACCTGGGTGCGGGTTAAAGCGGTCGGGATGCCGCGGCCGAGTCGTTCGAGGGTGGCGAGCGAACCCAGGAGCGGGCGGATGCCGCCGCCGGTGGCGCGGGCCGCGAGCCAGCCCACGGCGTCGGGCGTGAGCCGGAGCTTGCGGGTTTCGAGTTCCACCTTCAGGAGCGTCTTGCGGCTGGCGGGGCCGAGCGGTTCGAGCTGCACCACGAGGCCGGCGGCGAGGCGGGACGTGAGGCGGTGCGGCAGGTGCGTGAGGCGGGCCGGGCCGGCGTTCGCGGTCACGACGGTGGCCCGGCGGCGGGCGGCGCGGCGGTCGAGGAGGTCGCACAGGGCGTCGGCGGCCTTCGCGGGCAGCCCGTGCAGGTCTTCGAGGACGAACAGGTCGCACGCCCGCAGGTCGGCGTCGGCGAACGTCGGCTCGGCGTCCGGCCCGGTGCCGGGGGAGAGCGTGGCCCGGGCCAGGTCGGCGGCGGGAATCGTTTGCGTAGTCACGACTTCGGGGGCGTCCGCGAGCCGGGCCGTGAGGGCGCGGACGAGGTGGCTCTTGCCGGTGCCGGGGGGGCCGTGGAGGACGAGCGGGCCGAACCCCGCCCGGCCGGCCGCGAGGGCGCGGGCGAGGGCGCGGGCGGCCCGCAGGGCGGAGCGGTTTTCGGGCAGGGCGACGAACTCGCCCCAGCGGGGTGCCGGCATGGTGGCGTCAGGATAGCCGGCCGGCATGATTCCCTCAATCGAGGTCGGTTGGCCGGTTCTGCATGGAATCGGCGGACGCCCCCGCTTTCCCAGGGGGGGCGGGAGCGGTAACGCGGAAGCCGTGACTGGGTTGAGAGATCGGTCCGAACGCGCTGTTTAAAAGCGGGAGAATCTGGGGGCGGTCACTCCCGCACTCGGCGGACGGCGGCGGCGATGCGCTCCCCGGCGTCGTCGATTTGCCCCTCCGTGAGCGTCGGCCCGAGGGTGAAGCGGACGGCCGAGCGGAGGACGGCGTCGGGCACGCCCATCGCGGCAAGCACGGGGCTGGGCTGGAGCGACCCGCTGGAGCAGGCCGACCCCACGGAGCAGAGGACGCCGGCGAGGTCGAGGGCCATGAGCAGGACGTCCGCCCGGCAGCCGGGGAAGCTGACGTTCAGGGCCGTCGGCAGGCCGTCCGCCGAGCCCGGCTCGGGGCCGTTGAGGACGACGGGGGCGGCGGTCTCCCGTAAGTGGCCCCAGAGGCGGGAGCGGAGCGCTTCGAGCTTCGCGCGGTGGGTTTCGAGGTGGCGGACGGCGTGTTCCAGGGCCACGGCCAGCCCCACGGCGGGGGCGACGGGTTCGGTGCCGGGCCGCCGCCCGCCCTGCTGGGGGCCGCCGAACAGGAGCGGGCGGAGGGGCGTGTTCCGCTTCAAAAGCAGGACGCCGACGCCGGGCGGGCCGCGGAACTTGTGGGCCGACGCCGTGAGGGCGGTCACGCCGAGGGTGCGGAACGAGACGGGAATCTTGCCCACCGCCTGGGCCGCGTCCGTGTGGAAGTGAACGCCCGCCGGGCACGCCGCCGCGAGTGCCCGCACCGGCTGGATCGCCCCCGTTTCGTGGTTGGCGAGCATCACGGAGACGAGCCGCGTGTCCGGCCGCAGGCGGGAGGTGAGGGCGTCGGCGGGCACGACTCCCCGGGGCGACACGGGGAGCGTTTCGAGCGTGAAGCCGCGGCCGGCGAGGTGCTTCAGCGGCTCGGCGACGCAGGGGTGTTCGACGGGGCTGGCGAGGAGGTGGGGGGAAGAACCTCTCCCCCCAACCCCCTCCCCTAGGAAGGGAGGGGGGGCCGGAATTGGTTCTGTCTCCCCTCCCTTCCCAGGGGACGGGCCGGGGGAGGGGTTCCGGAGAAGGCCGAAGAGGGCGAGGTTGTTCGCCTCCGTGGCCCCGGACGTGAACACGACCTCGTCCGGCCCGGCGTCCAGCAGGCGGGCGACGGCTTCACGGGCGTCTTCGAGCGCCCGGCGGGCGGCCCGGCCGGCGCGGTGGGCGCTCGCCGGGTTGCCGGCCCCCGACTCCGCCAGCGCCCGCATCGCGTCACCGGCTTCGGGCAGCAGCGGGGTGGTGGCGTGGTGGTCGAGGTTCAGAGGCTCCATGGCGGGCATTCTAGCGGGCGGTTGTCGGTCGCCGGGTGCGGGCCTACCATGAACCCTTCAGCCGCCCCCGGTGTCCGACCGGGGCGGGCCGGAGAGGTGGCAGAGTGGTCGATTGTGCAGCACTGGAAATGCTGTGTACGGGAAACCGTACCGGGGGTTCGAATCCCCCCCTCTCCGCTCGGACTTGAAAGCCCACCGACGGCCGTCGGTGGGCTTTTTTACGCCCCGAACAGGACCTTCCACACCACGTCGAGAAACCCGTTGACCGGTGGGTCGGCGGGGTCCACCTGCCCCTCGCCGCGGCAGGTCGGGCACGCCTCCGCCCCCAACTTCCCGGTGCCGGCGCACGTCGGGCAGGCGAACGGCAGCCAGCCGCGGGGGCCGGGCGTGTAGCCGTAGGTCTTGGTGCCGTTGCAGAGCTCGCACCGGGGGTCGCCGCCGCACGCGCACCGGACACGCCGTTCCACGTCACGCCTCCGAAGGGCCACGCCCCTCATCATACGCCGGCCGGCACCACCTCCCCGTCGGCGATCACGAACACCCGCGTGCCCGGCCCGGGCCGGAGGGTGCCGGTGCCGGTGAAGCCGCCGAACGCGGGGAGGATGCCCACGGCCGCGTCGAGGAAGAAGCACGGGAGGGTCAGCCGCTGCCGGCCCTTCCCCCGCAGCGTGACGGCCGGGTGGACGTGCCCGGCGAGCGTGTACGCACCGGCCGTCGGCTCCGGGAAGTGGCGGAAGGCGAACGGCCCTTCGACCCACGGCTCCTCGACGCAGCGGAAGCCCCACGCCGGCGGCGGGTCGCCGGCGTGCCGGTCGTGGTTGCCGCGGACGACCAGGACGTCGAGGCCGGCGTGACGTTCCCGCCACTCGCCGACCGCGCCGAGCATGGCGGCCGACCGCCCCCGGCGGGCGTGGAACAGGTCGCCGAGGACGACGAGCCGCGTCGCCCCCGTCCCCGCGATCAGCCCCGCGAGGCGGGCGAGGTCGGCGGCCGTGGTGTCCGGCGGCACGGCCACCCCGGCGGCCAAGAAGGTGTCCGGCTTGCCCAGGTGCGGGTCGGCGACGAGCAGCGCCCCCGCCCAGAAGAGGGCCTTCTGCGGGAGCAGGCGGACGGACTCGCCGGCGAGGGTGATCGGGAGCATGAAGCCAAATTAACCACAGAGTCACAGAGGGCACAGAGGGCGGAAACACGGAGGGGATCAAAACCCAAGTTCTCGTTTTCTCGGTGTTCGGCTCGGCTCCGTGTCCTCTGTGACTCTGGGGTTAATTCTCCGCCTCTTTCTCCAGCTCCAGCTGCATCCGCCGGACGCGGTCGGCCAGCTTCTCGGAGCTGAGTGTTTCGCGGAGGCGGTCCACCAGCAGCGGGAAGGCCAGCGGGGTCGGCTTCCGGGGCGTCGTCTGCACCACCTTCGCCCGGTTCAGGCGGTCGAGGGCGCGGCGTAAGCGGGACTCTTCGAGCTGGCGTTCGAGCACCTCGCGGCGGGCCTGGTGGAGGAGGAGGTTGCCGGGGTCGTACTCGCGGAACACCTCGTAGAAGAGGTTGCTCGACGCCTGTAATTGCTTGGCCGTCTTGCCGCTGCCGGGGTAGCCGGGGAAGACCAGGCCCGCGACCCGGGCGATCTCCCGGAACGACCGCTTCGCCAGCTCGGCCGCGTTTAGGCTCGCCAGCACGTCGTCGGCCAGCCCGTCGGGGCTCAGGAGGTTCGCCCGCAGCGCCTCGTCGAAGGGGGCCGGCTCGGGGGAGAGCAACTCGAAGCCGTAGTCGTTGAACGCCATCGTGAACGTGATCGGGGCGAGCCGGCTGAGGCGGAAGGCCAGCAGGGCGGCAAGCCCCTCGTGGACGAAGCGGCCCTCGAACGGGTAGACGAAGAGGTGGTGCCCCTCCCGCGTCCGCACCCGCTCGACCAGCAGCTCGTCGGCCGCCGGCAGCCGGCTCCACCGCTCCTGCAATTCGAGGATCGGCCGCACGCACGCCATCTCGGCCCCGCGGAACTCGCCGCGGTGGGCCTCCTCTATCTTCGTGCGAACGGCCGCCGCCAGCTCGCTGGAGAGCGGCATCCGGCCGCCCATCCAGCGGGGCACCACGCCCTTCGCGGCCGTCGCCTTCTTCACCCACGCGGTCATGTCGTGGACGCGGACGAACTGCAACAGCTTGCCCGCGAACTGGAACACGTCCCCCGGCTTGAGCCGCCCGAGGAACGACTCCTCGACGGTGCCGAGGACGCCGCCGCGGACGTACCGCACCACGACCTGCGCCTCGCCCACGATGGTGCCCACGGCCATGCGGTGCCGGCGGGCGGTGACGGGGTCGGTCACGCGATACACGCCGTCGTCGCCCGGCACCACCCGGCGGTACTCGGGGTACGCCCGGAGCGTGTCGCCGCCGCGGACGACGAAGTCGAGCACCCACGCCCACTCGGCGTCCGACAGGTCGCGGTACGAGTACGTGGACCGCACCTCGGCGAGCGCCTCGGCGGGCACGAAGCCCTCCCCCACCGCGAGCGTGACGAGGTGCTGGGCGAGCACGTCGAGCGGCTTCGAGAGCGGCGAACGGCCCTCGATGACGCCCGCCGCGGCGGCGTCCCGGGCGGCGGCGACTTCCACGAGTTCGAGGGCGTGGGTGGGCACGCACGTCACCCGGCTCGGCACCCCCGGCCGATGCCCGCTGCGGCCGGCCCGCTGGAGCAGCCGGGCCACCCCCTTCGGGCTGCCGACCTGCACCACCCGGTCCACGGGGCTGAAGTCGACCCCCAGGTCGAGGCTCGACGTGCAGACGACGCACCGCAACGAGCCGTCCCGCAGGCCGCCTTCCACGAAGTCGCGGACCTTCCGCCCGAGCGACCCGTGGTGCAGGGCGATCCGCCCGGCCCACTCCGGCTTCTTGTCGAGGATCGCCTGATACCACACCTCCGTCTGCGACCGCGTGTTCGTGAACACGAGCGCCGTCTGCCCTTCGTCCACGGCGGCGACGACCTGCGGCAGCAGTTGCAGCCCGAGGTGCCCGGCCCACGGGAAGCGCTCGACCCGCGGCGGCAGGACGGCGTCGATGGTGATCGTCTTGGGGAGCAGCCCGCGGATGAGGGCGGGCGGATTCGGGGTGACTCCCGTCAGCACGTCGAGCGCCACGTCGAGGTTCCCGAGCGTGGCCGACAGCCCCCACGTCCGCAGCCCCGGCCGCCAGTACCGGAGACGTGCCAACGCCAGTTCCACCTGCACGCCGCGCTTGCCCGAAAGGAGTTCGTGCCACTCGTCCACCACCACCGCCCGCAGGTCGGCGAACCGCTCCCGGGCGTCCGGGTGGGTGAGCATCAGGCAGAGGCTCTCGGGCGTCGTCACCAGGGCCGTCGGCAGCCTCGCTCGCTGTTTCGCCTTCACCGACGCGGCCGTGTCGCCGGTCCGCGTCTGGAGCGACCACGGCAGCCCCAGCCCGGCGAGCGGGGCGGCCAGCGCGGCGGCGGTGTCGGCCGCGAGCGCCCGCAGGGGGGTAATCCAAAGCACCCGCAGCGGCGGGGCGTCCTTCGGCTTCCAGGCGGAAGCGTCGGGGTTCTCGGCGAGCCATTCGAGGAGGGGGCCGGCCCACGCGGCGAGCGTCTTGCCCGTGCCGGTGGCGGCGTGGACGAGCCCGCTGCGGCCCGCGAGGTAGGCGTCCCAGGCGTCGTGCTGGAAGGGGAACGGGGCCCACCCCCGGGCGGCGAACCACCCGGCGACGAACGCCCGGGGGTCGGCGACGGGGGCGGGCGGTGGTTTGGAGCTGGGGAGCTTCTCGGGTTTGCGAGCGGAACCGGGCGGCGGGCGGGGGATGGAGCGTCCGGTGGCCATGCCCCATTGTAGGCGGCCGGCCCCGCCCGTTCGGCCGGGTCAGAACTTGCACGGGGCCCCGGACGTGCAGAAGCGGCGGTCCCGGGCCTGGCGGATGCCGCCCAAATCGGTCTCGGTCACGCCCACGCCCTTGAGTTCGGCGAGCAGGGCGGCCCACGTCAGCCGCGTGCCGCCGGCCCCGTCGGCGAACTTCTTCACCTTGTTCGGGGTCCAGACGAGGCTGTGGTCGGACCACAGGCTGGCCGAGAACCCGCCGGCCCGCAGGACCCGGGCCACGATGGTCGAGCAGTTCTTGTACAGGAAGCGGTAGTGGGCGTCGTCCTTGCCCCGGATCTCGTTCCAGGCCGCCTGCATCTTTGTGACCTTGCCCGGGTCGGAGGGCAGCCGGATGATGTGGTCGGGCAGGTACCGCTCGGCCATCACGTCGAGGCAGAAGTTCGTCTTGGGCGAGGCCTTGGCCGTCACCCCGCCGCCCTTCGCCCCCTCCATCCGGGCCTTCGTCCCGGTCTCCCGCTTGCCGCCCGGCCACCACGACACGTAGTTGTCGACGTTGTCCCCGCCGAACGGCAGCCAGACATCGCCGATGTTCATGCACGAGTGGCCCGGCCACTTCCGCGTCTTGCCCTCGGCGCACTTGCTCCGGCCCCCGGGGAGCATGTTGTTTTCCCAGATGATGACGGTGGACATGCGGGCTCCTGACCGCCGCGCGGGACGCGGGGGAGTGTGAGGGGATCGTTCGAAGGGTAGCACACGCTGAAACGGCCGGCCGGGGCGATTTTGCGGCTTGGACGTGGGGAGACGTGAAGACGTGTTTCGTAGGGCGGGTCGAGTCTTCGAGGCCCACGTCGCTGACCAACACCATCCGCCCCGGACGTGGGCACCGACCCGGGGCGGCCCTCCACCCACTCTACGCGGCCTTCAGCGTGATGAGTGTCAGCTCCGGGCGGCTGCCCACGCGGACGGGGCCGGTGGTGGTGCCGAGGCCGCGGGAGACGTAGACGTGCGTCCGCGGGGCCTCCACGTATCCCTTCAGGTACTTCTGGCCGTACCGGCTCGGGACGAACGGGGCCCCCATCCCGGGGAACACCACCTGCCCGCCGTGCGTGTGGCCGCTGAGCACCAGCCCCACCCGCGGGTCGGTCAAGTTCTCGGCCACGTCGGGGTTGTGGCTCACCAGGAGGCAGGCGTCGCCCGCCCGGGCGTCGCCGAGCGCCGCCGGCAGGTCGCGGGTGCCCGTCCAGAGGTCGTCGATGCCGGCGAGGCGGAAGCGGCTGCCGCCGCGTTCGAGCCACACCCCGGCGTTCGTCAGCTCCATGACCCCGGCGGCCTTCATGCCGGCCTTCGTCTCGGCCAGCCCGTGCCAGTAGTCGTGGTTGCCCAGCACCCCGTACACGCCGAGCGGGGCCTTCAGGGCGGCCAGCACGTCGAAGCACGGGGCGACGTACTTCGACTCCTTGAGCGAGTAGTCGCCGCCGAGCACGATCAGGTCGGGCCGCAGGACGTGGGTGGTGCGGACGATCGAGGCGACGTAGTCGAGCGACGTGAACGGGCCGTGGTGGATGTCCGTCAGGAAGGCGACCGTGGTGCCGTCGAACGCCTTCGGCAGGCGGGGGAGCGGGAGCGTCCGGCGTTCGATCTGCACCCAGGTGGACTCGAACAGTCCGTAGGACGCGGCGGCGACGGGCGAGGCGACGGCGGTGGCGACGGCGGCCTTCAGGAACGTCCGGCGGTGCATCGCTCGCCTCGGGGCCGGTGGCGGGTCTCCGAAAGCAGGATACGCCCGGCGCGGGGGCGGAAGCTAGAGCAGGATCGGCGGAATGCAAACGACTCGGGCGAATTTCTCCCCGAATTGTTGCCCGCCTTTACGGCGCTAACCGGACGAAGCGCCACGCCGGACGCTCGGGACGACATCGGACCGCCCCCGGATTCTCCCGCTTTTTGCGGGTGGGGTCGCCCGATCTTGCTGATCGCAAGCGGGTTACGAATCCCTGGCCAAATTTTGCGGTAACGCGGGAGCGTCGTCCGATTCCGCCGCGATTCCCGGTTCCGACCTTGAATCCGGGCCGTCACCCCCGGGCGTACTGGATCGCCCGCCGCACCGTCTGCCAGTGGATGTCCACGGTGTCGGCCACCTCCGCGGCGTACCCGCCGGCCATCGTCACCGCGAGCGGCAGCCCCTTCGCCCGGCAGAGGTCGAACACCATGCGGTCGCGCTCGTCGAGTCCCGCCTTCGAGAGCGCCAGCCGGCCGAGGCGGTCGCCGGCGAACGGGTCGGCCCCCGCCAGGTAGATGGCCAGGTCCGGCCTCCCGTCGCTCACCGCCCGTTCGAGGGCCGGCCCGAGGGCGTCCAGGTACGCGAGGTCGCCGGTGCCGTCGGGCAGTTCCACGTCGAGGTCGCTCCGCTCCTTCCGCAGGGGGTAGTTCTTGGCCCCGTGGACCGAGAGCGTGAAGATCGTGGGGTCGAGCCGGCAGACGGCGGCGGTGCCGTTCCCCTGGTGGACATCGAGGTCGATCACGACCATCCGGCGGGCGAGGCCGTCGGCTTGAAGCTGGCGGGCGGCGACGACCGAGTCGTTGAACACGCAGTACCCTTCCCCGTGGTCGCGGAAGGCGTGGTGGGTGCCGCCGGCGAGGTTGACCGCCACCCCGTCGGCGAACGCCGCCCGACAGGCTTCGACCGTCGCCCCGCTCGACCGCCGCGACCGCTCGATGAGCGCCGGCGACCACGGGAACCCGATCCGCTTCATGTCCCGCTCGGGGATCAGCCCCAGGCTCGCCGCCCGCACATAGTCCGCGTCGTGGGCCCGGTGCAACTGCTCGTCGGTGGCGACCGGCGGCTCGACTACCTTCCCGGGAACGAGCAGCCCGGACGCCTCCAGGCGCTCGCGGAGGAGGCGGTACTTGCTCATCGGGAAGGTGTGCCCGCCGGGCAACGGGAGGACGTACCGGTCGGTGGAGAAGATGCGCATGGGTTGGGGCGTAGAAGAGAATGAACCACAGAGTCACAGAGGACACGGAGGGAAGAAACACGCGAGAAGAGAAATCACTGTTTTAGGACAATCCCCCCCGGCTTCTCAGTGTTGGATTTCGCTCCGTGTCCTCCGTGACTCTGTGGTTCATTCGCTTCATTCTCCACTCCCGGCAGCAGCGCCTTCACGGCGTCGAGCGTGTCGGCGTCCGGCGGCTTCTTGTCCGTCCGCCAGCGGAGGATGCGGGGGAAGCGGACGGCGATCCCGCTCTTGTGCCGGGTCGACCGCTGGATGCCCTCGAACCCGACCTCGAAGACCAGCTCCGGGGCCACCGTCCGCACCGGGCCGAACTTCTCCACCGTGTGCTTCCGCACGAAGGCGTCCACCTTATTGATCTCGCTGTCCGTCAGGCCCGAGTACGCCTTGGCGAACGGCACGAGCTTGCCGGCGTCCCAGACGCCGAAGGTGTAGTCGGTGTACAGGCTCGCCCGCTTGCCGCTGCCGCGCTGGGCGTAGATCAGCACCGCGTCCACGCTGAACGGCTGGACCTTCCACTTCCACCAGTCGCCGCGGACCCGCCCCGTGCGGTACGGCGACGAACGCCGCTTGAGCATCAACCCCTCGACGTTGCGGTCGCGGGCCTCGGTGCGGACGGCGGCGAGGGCGTCCCACGTCTCGGCAACGACGAGCGGGGAGAGGCGCAAATCACCCAGGCGAGCGGGGGGTGTGAACCCCCCGAGCCTCCCCGCGCCCCGCGCGACGACGGCCGTGGACGTGTCTGCCGGCAGACTCGCGGGACTGACGTCCCCCGCTCGCCCTGAGACCAGTTCCTCCAGCCGTTCGCGCCGCCACGCCATCGGCTCCGCCCGCACGTCTCTGCCGCCCCATTCGAGCAGGTCATACGCCAGCAGCACCACCGGCACCTCGGCGAGTAGCTTCTTGTCGACGGTCTTGCGGCCGATCCGCTTCTGGAGGTCGGCGAACGGGCGGACGCCGGCCGGGCCCCAGGGGAGGAGTTCGCCGTCGAGCACGGTGCCGTCGGGGAGGCGGTCGCCGGCGGCCTTCACCTCGGGGTAGCGGTCGGTGACGAGTTCCTCGCCGCGGGACCAGATGAAGGTCTGCCCGCCCCGGCGGACGAGCTGCGAGCGGATGCCGTCCCACTTCCACTCGGCGAACCAGTCGGCCGCGTCGCCCAGGGCTTCGGGGCCGCCTTCGAGGGGGGTGGCGAGGAAGAACGGGTACGGCCGGCTCACGTTCCCGTCGGCCGCGTCCTCGCCGGTCAGGTGGCGGTAGAATGCGGCGTTCGGCTGCCAGTCGCCCATGAGCCGGTGGGCGACGGCCGCGGGGTCGGCCTTCGTCACCTCGGCGACGGCCCGGGTGACGAGGAGTTGCGACACGCCGACGCGGAACGCCCCGGTGATGAGCTTGTTCCAGACGAACCGCTGCCGGGTGTCGAGTTCGGCCCACGCCGCGAGCAGGGCCGCCTTCTGGCTCGCGTCGTCGGCCGTGCGCAGCGGCAACAGCCGTTCCTCGACCCACTCCCGCAGCGGCCGGTCGGACGTGGCCCCCGCATCGGGCACGAGCAGCGCCATCGCCTCGGCCAAATCCCCGACGGCGTGGTAGCTCTCGTCGAAGAGCCAGTCGGAAACGCCGGCCGCTTCCGCCGCCCACGCCCGGAGCTTCTTGGTGGGCACGACCTGCTTGGGCTTCCGCCCGGTGAGGAAGTAGACGGCCCACGCCGCGTCGTCGGCCTCCGCGGCGCCGAAGTAGCGCACCATCGCGGCGACCTTC
>JANPKP010000621.1:0-5635 GCA_031426095.1 Gemmataceae bacterium | reverse complement strand
GCCCCCTCCCCCGACGGCCCGTTCATGTCCCCGGCCCTCGCCACCCCCCGCGAACACACGGCCGCCGCGACGCCGCCGCCCGACCACGCCCGGGCCTGGCTCGCCCGCCTGTTCGCCGGCGAATTCGCCTTCCCGGCCGTCGCCCCGGCGGCTTGCGGGTACGACCTGCCGGCCCACCCGGCCGACGCCGCCGCCCGGGCCAACGGCTGCCGCGACCTGTTCGTGATCGACGCCGGCCGGGCCGACCGCCGCCGGCTGATCGAAGCCCTCGCCGGCCCGGCGGACGGCGGCGTCCTCGTCCTCACCCCCGACCTGTCGTTCGCCGATCAACTGGTGGAGCGGCTGGCCGGCATGGGCGTCGAAGTGGTGCGGGCCGTGTCGCCGGACGAGCGGGCCGACGCCCTCCCGCCGGCCGTCGCCGCCCGCACGTCGGCCGCCCTTCACGAAGACTTCTCCCGCCGCGTCGCTGCCGCCGCCGCCGCCCTCGGCCGGTGCCGCACGGCCGCCGCCCGCCTCGCGGAAATCGACGGCGAGCGGCGGGCCGTCGCGTCCGGGCGTGACCACGACAGTACCCCGCCCGCCGACCTGTTCGCGGCGGCGGACGCCGACCACGACGCGGAGCGGGCCAAGCTCGAAGCGGAAGTCGCCGGGCTGGCGGAACGTCGCCGGGCCGTCGAGGCGGAGGGGGCGGCCGTGACACCGGCGGTCGAGCCCCCGAAGTCGGGCCTCCTGTCCCGCCTCTTCGGCAAAGCCCGCCCGGCCCCCGCCGAGCCCGCCGACGCCGAGCGGCCGGCGCGCGAACGCCTCGGCCACCTGAACGCTCTGGACGAGCAGGACGCCCGCCTCCGCGGCCGGCTCGCCGACATCGCCGCGGCCCACGCCGCCGCCCGCGACCGGATTCTCGCGGAGGCCGTCGCCGCCCGCCGGGCCGCCGCGGATGGGAAGCTCGCTGCCCTCGACGCGGAAGCGGCCGGCCACCACGCCGAGTTCCCCCGGGGGCGGAACCCGCTCCACGCCGTGGGGTTGAACACGCCGGAACCGAACGCGGACGCCGTCGCCGCCGCGTTCCGCGAGCTAGACTCGTTGCAAAGCGGTTTCGAGCGGCTGGAATCCGCGGACGGCGGGCGGGCGGCGCGGCGATTGCTTCCGCAACCGCGAGTCGTCGTCGGCCCGCCCGAGAGCGTCGGGGCCGACCCGGCGGTGGACGCCGGGCCGTTCGCCCGGCTCGTCCTCGACGGGGCCGACGGCGCGGCCGAGCCCGTCTTCCTCGCCGCCGCCCGCCGGGCCGAGCGGTGGGTGCTCCTGGGTCGGTCGCGGGGTTCGGCGCAAGGTAACGGGTTTGAACCGTCCGGCATTCGAAACGGGGTCCGCCCCGGGAACGTCAAAGGGAACGCAGTGATCGCCGACTTCTTCACCAGCCTCGTCCGCCGCCTCGACCGCGAACCGTGGACGACCGAGGGCGACCGGCTCGTCTGCCGGCTGGCCCACCCCGACCCCGACCACCGCGACGCCCTGACCCGCGAGCCGCTGCTCGACCGGCCCGAGGTGGAACTGCGGTTCACCGCCGGGGTGAGCGGCGAGCCGGTGCTGGCCGAGGTCGCGTTCCCGGCCGGCACCCCGATCGCCGGGGCGAAGGCGTTCCTGGCCGACCAGCTCGGCGTGGTCCTCCTGCGGCCGACCGGCGAGTGCCACACCCACGCGGCCGCCGACGGCGTGACCGTCTGTTGGCCGGCCGCCGACCGCCCGGGCCAGACCGAAGCGTGGGTCGACCTCGCCCCCGGGGTGCGGGAGAAGGTGGCCGGCGACGGCCCCGCGGCCTTCACCGCCGCCGTGGCCTTCGATGCCGCTCACGGGTGGGACGCCGAGAGCGCCGCCTCCTGGCTGGCCGACCACGTCCCGGCCGGGTCGCCGAGCCGCGTCGCCGTCCTCCCGGGCGGCGACACCGCCGACGAGGACGAGGGCGTGCTGGCCGTGGCGGCCGCGGGGTGAGTCGCGGGTGACGGGTGCTCGTGATGAACAAAGCCCCGGGGCACACCCGGGGCTTTGTCGTTTTCCCCCTCCGCGTTCGCTACAATCGCCCGTGCCCACCGCCCTTTCCCCGAGAGGTCTCCCCGATGCCCCGCACGCTCCTGCTCGCCGCCGCCCTGCTCGTGCCGTCCTTCGTGGTCGCGGCCGACGCCCCGGCCAAGTCGGCCCCCGCGGCCGGCGGGCCGAAGGTCGGCCACATGGTCTATTTCAAGCTCAAGGACGGCACCCCGGCCGCGAAGGCGAAGCTCGTGGCCGCGTGCGAGAAGTACCTGGCCGGGCACGAGGGGGTCGAATTCTTCGCGGCCGGCGTCCTCGGCGAGCCGTTCCAGCGGGAGGTGAACGACCGCGAGTGGGACGTGGCCCTCCACCTCGTGTTCGCCGACAAGGCCGCCCACGACAAGTACGCCGTCGCCCCGGACCACCTGAAGTTCATCGACGAGAACAAGGACAACTGGGCCAAGGTCCGGGTGTTCGACTCGGAGTTCACCACGCTGAAGAAGTGATCAGTTCTCAATGATCAGTGATAAATGGAAACCCCGGGCTGACCTCAGGGCCAGGGCTCCCGTTTGTCACTTATCGATCATCATTCATCACTCATGACATTCCCCCACGTCGTCTGGGACTTCGACGGGACGCTGGCCGACACCCGGGCCGACGCGGTGCGGGCGTTCAACGCCCTCGCCCCGCGGTTCGGGTTCCGGCCCGTCACCGACCCCGTCGCCGCCCGGGCGATGACCACCCGCGAGTTCCTCCGCCACCACGGGCTTTCGCTCTGGCGGCTGCCCCGCGTCGTGCGGGCGTTCCAGGACGCCGTCGCCGACGGGGCCGAGGCCGTCCGGTTGTTCCCCGGCATCCCCGGGGTGCTGGCCGAACTGCGGTCCCGCGGCGTGCGGCTCGGCATCCTGTCGTCCAACCGCGAGGGGACGATCCGCCGGGCGCTGCGGGCGAACGGGTGCGAGGACCACTTCGCGTTCGTGGTCGGCTACCCCAAGCTCTTCGGCAAGGCGAAGGCCCTGCGGCGCATCCTCCGGGCCGACCGGCTCGACCGGGCCGGCGTCCTGTACGTCGGCGACGAGGTGCGGGACGTGGACGCGGCGACGAAGGCCGGCGTCGCCGTCGCGGCCGTCACCTGGGGCTTCCAGGCGGCCGACGTGCTGCGGGCCGCCGGGCCGGCGTTCGTGCTGGACGACCCGCGGGAGTTGGTGGGCGTCGTCCTGTAGGGTGCGGCCGCGGCCCCGAGCGGGCCTCGACACACCCTACGGGGTGCGGGCCTTCAGCCGTTCTGCGGCGGCCTTCGCCTCGGCGGCCAGGAGGCCGTCGCCCTTCGCCCAGGCGTCGAGGGCCGCGAGCGCCGCGGGGGTGCCGACCGCCTCCGCGGCCTCCACCGCCCGCAGGAGCCGCAGGCCGTCGGGGTCGGCCCGGACCGGGCGGGCGAGGAGGGCGTCGAGCCGCCGGCCGGCCTCGGGCGGGGCCCCCGGGCGGGCGGCGACGAGGTACGCCTGGGCCCGCCAGCGGACGGCCGCCTGTTCGGCCGACGCCCGCTCCCGGGTCGGGTGGTCGGCCGCGTCGAGGTCGTCCACGAGGCGGCGGAGGGCGGCGGCCGGCGGGCGGTCGAAGGCGGCGACGTTCGCCCCGATCACCGCCAGCCCGTCGGCCCCGCCGGCGGCCAGCGTGCGGACGGCCCGGAAGCCGACCCCCGCGTCGGGGCTGCCCAGGTCGGCCCACGCCGCGCGGAGGGCGGCCGCCGGCGGCGTGGGGGCGTCCGCCGCCATCACCCCGTACACGTCCCACAGGAGGACCCCCGCGTCCCGGCTCGACGCCGCGAGGAGCCGGCCGTCCGGGGTGAAGGCGGCGGCCTTCACCGGGCCGTCGTGCCGGAACCGCGTCCGCACCCCGCCGGTCGCCAGCTCGCGGAGTTCGAGCGAGCCGTCCGCCCAGCCGACGAGCACGCCGCGGGAGTCGGGCGACGGGACGAGGGCGCACTCGGCCGGCCCGCCCGGGTTGGACTGCGGCCAGGGCTGGGCCGGCGGCCCGTCGAACCGCAGCCGCTCGCCCCCGGTGTGGGCGTCGCGGACCACGACCGGGTACGGCTTACCGTCGGGCACCCGGACGGACTCGACCGACGCCGGGTGGACGAGGGTGCCGCCGTCCGGGGTGAGGGCGGCGGTCAGCGCCGTGGGGTGGTTGAACGGGACGGCGAACCGCCGGCGGCCGGTGTCCGGCTCCCACACGCCGAGGGCCGCGTCGCCCCCGCCCGGGCAGTAGACGGCGACCGCGTCCCCCTTCGCCGACACGCTCAGCGGGCGGACCGACTGGCCGACCACGGAGCCGTACCGGGCCACCCGCCGGCCGGTCGCCACGTCGACCACCACGAGGTCGTCGCCCCCGCCGAGGGCGGCTTCGAGTGACTGGCCGAAGGCCCGCCGGCCGTCGGCCGAGAAGGCGTCCCAGGTGACATTCGGCACGCCCCCCGTTTCGAGTTCCCGCACCGGCCGGCCGGTCCGCACGTCGGCCAGAACCCACCCCTTCCCGACCTGCCGGGGGCCGAGGCCGGCGGGCGAGACGAGCCCACCGGCGTAGGAGCCCAACGGCACCGGGGCGGCGGCCGGGCGGCCGGCGTTCCACGCCACCCACCGCGTCTCCCCGTGGGCCGGCACCAGGCCGGCCACCGTCCGCCCGCCGTCGAGCCAGGCGAGCCGCGCCGGAACCTCGTCCGCCGGCCCCGCCGCCGGGACCGGCCCGCCCCGCCGCGGGTCCCACACCCGGACCGTCTGGGGGTCGGCGTCCCGGACCCCGGCCGCCTGCGTGCCGTCCGCCCGCCGCGCCATCCACGTTGGCGGGCCCGCCGGGGCCGGCTCCCGCGGCACGGGGGTGCTCAACGCTCCGGCGGGCACCACCGCCGGCTTCTCGTCCGGCTCCGGCTTGTCGCTGCCCGGGGGGAACCCGAGCCACCGGAAGACCGCCGGCCGGACGGCCTGGTCGACGTTCCGGACCGTGTCGCGGAGGTGGACGTGCCCGACCCCCCGGCCGACGAGCAGCCACCGGCCGTCGGGCGTGAACGCGGCGGCCGCCGCCACGACCTTGGACGTCCGCCACGTCGCCTCGACCCGCCCGGTGGCCGCCGCGTACACGGCCGTCCGCACCGCCATCGGGGGGCCGGCGTCGCCGTGGACCGCCAGCCGCCGCCCGTCGGGCGAGAAGGCGGCGGCCGACGGCGACGGGCAGTGGGCGGCCCACAGCACGCGGCCGGCGGCCGAATCCCACACGGCCACCTGCCCGCCGTCGGCGGGGCCGAAGACGACCACCCGCCCGCCGTCCGGGGCGAACGCCACCCACGTGGGCGGCGTCTCGTCCTGGATCACGGCCAGTTCGACGGCCCGCAGCGGCGTGCCGGCGGCCGCGTCGTAGGTGGCCAGTTCGATGACCCTCTCCGGCGACCCCGGCGCGCCGGGCCTCTTGCCCGTCGTGTTGGCCGCGTCGGCCGACACGACGGCCGTTTCGCCCCGGTGGCGGGCCACGAGGAGCGTCCGCCCGCCGGCCGCGAACGACAGCCCGACGACGAACGTCCCCGGCTCGGCCGCCCGGTACAGCCGCCGCCCGGTGTCCG
>JANPKP010000620.1:0-10978 GCA_031426095.1 Gemmataceae bacterium | reverse complement strand
AAGGGCATTCACGACCAACTGCCCCAGCCGCAAATCCGGGTGCTTCTTCCACACTTCGCGGAGGAGGTCCACGACTCGGTCAATCCGCGCGGGGTCGCGCATGGCGTCACATCCCCTTGTAAATCAGCACGATCGCCTCGTCCAGCGTGGCGAACGGCTTGCCGCTGGTGAGCAGCCCGTCGAGCCGGTCGCGGGCCTCGACGGGGTTGTGCCCCAGGCCCATCAGCGCCTCGTACACGTCCTCGATCAGCCGGCCCCGCTTCTCGTTCGCCGCCCGCTCGGCCGCCGCCTCCGGGGTCGGCTCGGCCGGCTTCCGCTTGCCGCCGGCCTTCACCACCGTCACCGGCACGTCCGCCGCCTCGGGGGCCTCGGGGAGCGTCGCCGACGCCGCGTTGAGGTACGCCACCACCTTCCGCTTGAGCGTGGTGACGATCAGCTCGGCCGTGGTCGCCCCGATGCCCGGCAGCGTCGAGAGCCACCGCGTGTCCTGCCGCTGGATGGCGTCGGCGATGTCCTTCACCGGCCGGGCCATCGCCTTCAGGGCCTTCTTCGCCCCGATCTTCTCGACCGTGCAGAACAGGTCGAAGAAGTCGAGCTCGCTCTCGGTCAGGAAGCCGAGCCGGCGGGGCACGAACCGGCTGCCGCCGCTGTTCCCCTCGAAGTACTCCGAGATGTGCAGCGTCAGCTCCTGCCCGGTGCGGAACTGCACCACCCGGCGGACGGCCTCGGGCACCAGCACCTGGTACTCGAACGGCCCGACGGCGAGCCGGACCTCGTCGTCGCCCACGCGGGTGAGGGTGCCGGTCATCTTGGTGATCATGCGATCTTGCCCTTGCGCTTCGGCCCGTCGGCGTCTTCGTCCAGGTCGTCGGGGTCGGGGCCGAGCATGGCCCGGTTGACCCCGGTGAAGGTGACCGACCGCGACCCGCCGGTGATCGACGTGGCGGTCAGGTAGTAGTGGCACAGGGCGACGGCCAGGGCGTCGGCCACGTCGTGCGGCTCGGGCAGCTTGGCCAGCCCGAGTTCGCGGGCGACGGCGTGCTGCATCTGCTCCTTGCCGGCCCGCCCGCTCCCGGTCACCACCTTCTTCACCCGCGTGGGGGCGTAGCTCAGCACCGGGATGTCCCGCTGCGAGCCGGCGAGGAAGTACGCCCCCCGGGCGTGGGCCATGAGGATGGCCGTCCGCGGGTGGTCGTAGTGGGCGAACAACTGTTCGACCACCATGACGCCGGGCTTCCACTGGTCGAGGACTTCACACAGCCCATCGTAAAGGACGCGAACCCGGCGTGCCATGTCGGCAGGTTCCCGCCCGGCGGCGGACGTGATGACGCCCGCCTCGCACACCAACGGCCCCGCGTCGGCCACTTCGAGGACGGCGTAACCCGTTGTCTGCAAACCGGGATCGATGCCGAGGACTCTCACGGGCGGCCCTCAGTGGGGGAGAGTGGGGGTGGACCGGAACGACGGCGGGGGCGACGAAAAAGCCGCTGAAAGCTTCTTCGTGCCCCCGGTGGTAGCATGGTGAACAAATATTCGCTACCCGACCCGCCAGGTGGTGCCGCCGGGGCGGTCTTCGAGGGTCACGCCGAGTTCCGCGAGCCGCTTGCGGATCACGTCCGTCTGGTCGAACACCGGCTTCTTGAGCGGGTTGTCCTTCGCCGCCGCCTTCGCCTCCGTGCGCAGGCTGTTCCGCACGTCGATGAACAACTGCATCAGCCCGGCCACGAGCTTGTCGTCCCCGCCGAGCGACGCCTTCGCCGGCGGCTCCCAGAACAGGCCGAGGATTTCGCCCATCGTGCGAATTTCTCGCACACGATAATGGAACACAGGCAGCACCAGCGGTTGCCGCTCGGTCTCCAACTTAAACCGTTCCGCGAGGTTGTTGACTTTATTCAACGCCTCGAACAAGACGCCAACGGCACCACCTGTATTGAAATCATCATCCATGCACCGCATGAACTCGCTGCCGAATGAGTCGGGTTGCGAAGGGTCTTGCTGAGACGCCTTTACCAACGCTGCCGGCATTCCAACGGCAAGGTCTGCTCGCTCAACCCGCGGAACTTGGTAAAAGCTTTCGCCGGATATACGCTCGTACCGCTCGAAAAACCTGTAGAAGCCCTGGAGCGACTTCGCCACCTCGTCCAGCCGCTCCTCGCTGTATTCGATGGGGCTGCGGTAGTGAGTACTGAGGAGGAGGAAGCGCACCGTCTCCGGCGTGTGCCGCTTCAGCAGGTCGGCGATGTTCACCACGTTGCCGACGGAGCCTGCCATCTTGGCCGTGCCCATCTTCAAGAGCCCGTTGTGCATCCACACGCGGGCGAACGGCCGGTCGGTCGCGCTCTCGCTCTGGGCCAGCTCGTTCTCGTGGTGGGGGAACTGGAGGTCGAGACCGCCGCCGTGGATGTCGATGGTCTCACCCAACAGCTTCGACGCCATCGCCGAGCACTCGATGTGCCACCCCGGGCGGCCCTTGCCCCACGGGCTGTCGAACTGCACCTCGGTCGGCTCGCCCGGCTTCGCCCCCTTCCAGAGCGCGAAGTCGCCCGGGTTCCGCTTGCGGTCGCTCACCTCGATGCGGCTGCCGGCCTCCATCTGCTCCGGGTCGCGGTGGCACAGCTTCCCGTAGTCGCGGTCCTTCGCCACGTCGAAGTACACGTCACCGCCGGCGGCCGCGTAGGCGTACCCCTTCTCAATCAACGTGGAGATCATCGCCACCATGCCGCCGATGTGGTCGGTCGCCTTCGGGAAGTGGTCGATCCCGGTGACGTTGAGCTTCTCAAGGCAGTCGAAGTAGTCGGCCGTCATTTTCGCCGCGAGTTCGGGCACGGTGGTGTTGAGTTCGCCGGCCCGCTTGATGAGCTTGTCGTCCACGTCGGTGATGTTGACGGCCCACGTCGCCTGATAGCCGAGGTACGTGAGGTACCGCTTGACGGTGTCGAAGATGACCGGCCCGACCATGTGGCCGATGTGGCTCGGCTTGTACACGGTCGGCCCGCAGACGTACATCGTGACCGCCTCGCCCGCCTTCTTGTGGAAGGTCTCCTTCTTGCGTGTCAACGTGCTGTACACCTGCAAAGCCATGACGAGCCCCGGAAAATGAACCACAGAGTCACAGAGAACACCGAGGGCAGAAACACGAGAGAAAACCCCGAATCCAACTCTTTGTTTTCTCGGTGTTTAGCTCGGCTCTGTGTCCTCTGTGACTCTGTGGTTAAATCCTCTGAATCAAGACAACCGCGTGGCAACCGATCGCCTCGCCGCGGCCGATGTGGCCGACCTTCTCGCCGGTCTTGGCCTTCACGTTCACCGCGTCGGCCGGCAGCCCGAGCAGGGCCGCCAGGCTATCCCGAATGGCCGCCTTCGACGGCCCGAGCTTCGGCTCCTGGGCGAACACCGTCACGTCGGCGTTCACCGGCACCCACCCCCGCTCGGCCAGCTTCGCCAGCGACGCCGTGAGGAACAGCTTACTGTCGGCGTCCTTCCACTGCGGGTCGGTGTCCGGGTAGGCGTCGCCGATGTCGCCGAGCCCGGCGGCACCCAAAAGCGCGTCCGTGACGGCGTGCAAGACCGCGTCGGCGTCCGAGTGGCCGACGAGCCCGCGGGGGTGGTCGAGCCGGACGCCGCCGAGGATCAGCGGCCGGCCGTCGGCCAGCCGGTGCGTGTCGTGTCCGCTGCCGACGCGAATCAAATCGCGGCCTCCGGGCGGGTCGGGGAAACGTGGGGATTGTATCGACGCCCGGCCCGAGGGCACAACGCCGACCGCGGGCGGCGGGCCGGGCCGAGGGTGGGCTCTTGCCATCGCACGGCCGTGCGGGCATAATCGGTTTCGTCCCGAACCCCACCGCCCGCGGGCCGGACCGCCATGTACCAGACGCGCACCATCGTCGTCGTCGATCTCTACGGCTACAGCGACTTGGTGAACCTCTACGAACAGGGGCTCGGCGCGAACACAGTCGCCGAACTGAACGAGCAGATTCAGGGGTTCGTGGACGGCGGGGCGGTCGCCGTCGGGATCGACCCCGGGCGCGCCGTTCTGTGCAGGACCGGGGACGGGGCGATCCTCATGTTCGACAGCCCGGACGAGGCCCACCGGTTCGCGGCCGCGTTCTTCGAGATCGTCCACGCCCACAACCGGGAGCGGACGGAGCCGACCGGCAAACGACCGTTCCGCATGGGGGCGGCGACCGGGGAGGTGGCAGTGAAAGTCGGGGCGGACGGGACCCCTCAATTCGCGGGGATGGCCGTCGCCCGGGCGAAACGGATGGAGGAGGCCGATAAGCCCGGCGACTTCCTGATCGACCCGGAGACGTTCGACGGGCTGCCCCCGAACCTGCAGGCCGAATACGGGCCGGCCCAGCGTGTGAGGGGCAAGCGGAAAGAGCGGTTCGTGGCCCGCCGGCGGGCGAACCCGTTCGCAGGACCGCTCGACACCCGTGCCAGGCGGGGTGGCAACCGACGGGTGTGGGCGGCCGCCGCGATGGTCGGCCTGGTCACGGCCGGAACGGTCGCCGGCGTCGCCGCGTGGCCGAAGCCGGACGCTCCTTCCGGGCCGGTTGCCGGGCCGCCCGACCCGCCGCCGCGGGTCTTTTTCCGGCCCAAAGTCGAGGTCGAGAATCCGTTCCCCGAAGACGAACACTTACGGCCGCGTTCGGACAACAACCCGTGACCCACGGGCCGGTTGCCCGTCAGCGGCCCGGTGGGTCGGGCCGGTTCCACGACCCGAGGAGGCGAGCGATGTGCGTAAATGAGTCTGTCTTGCGGTGGGTCGTCGTCGCCGTCGGCCTGGGAGTCGCCTCGCCGGCGTCGGCCCAGATCAAACTCGGCATCGAAGTCTCGGACGCCCCCCGGGCCGGGGCCGGGGCCCGCGTGGAGTCCGTCACCGCGGGCGGCTACGCCAGCCAGGCCGGCATCATGGTGGGCGACCTGATCGTCAAGGTGAACGACACGAAGGTGGGCGGGAAGGACAAACTCATCAGCACCTTGAAGGCCGCCCCGAAGGACGTTTACATCGTCTGGTTCGACGGCCGGAAGTATTACCGCACGGATAAGGCGGTGGCCGTGACGACGCCCATCGGCAAACCGCCCCAGCGCGTCACCTACTTCACCGAGCGGGTGGAGTGTACGGCCGCCGGCAAGCCGCTCGAATGACGCGGCCCCGCCGCGCGTCACCCCCCGATGGCGTGCATCGTCCGGCCCGGCTTCACGAACGCGGCGGTGTTGAACTCGTGGCCGGCCCACTTCGCGGCCACGCTCCGGCGGAGGGCGTCGGCCACGGTGGTGTCGTCGGCCGCGGGGGAGCGGAGCAGGGCCTTCACGTCCGTCTCGTCGAGGGCGAAGAGGCAGTTGCGGAGCTTGCCGTCGGCCGTCAGGCGGAGGCGGTTGCAGTCGCCACAGAACGGCCGCGACACCGACGCGATCACCCCCACCGTCCCGCCGCCGTCCGCGTACTCGTAGTCGGTCGCCGGGGCGTGCGGGTCGCCGCCGGCCGCCGGCGAGAGCGGGGCCACCTCGCGGCCCAGAAGGTCGAGCAGTTCGTCGGCCGTCACCACGTCGGCCCGGTTCCAGGCGTCGGCCCCGATGGGCATCGACTCGATGAAGCGCAGCGCGAAGCCGTGACCGCGGCAGTACCGAGCCAGTGGGACGGCGTCGCGTTCGAGGACGCCGGGGACGGCGACGGCGTTCACCTTGATCGGGGCGAACCCGGCCCGCTTCGCCGCCGCCAGCCCGGCGAGGACGCGGTCGAGCCCGTCGCGGCGGGCGAGTTCGCGGAAGCGGGCGGGGTCGAGGGTGTCGAGCGAGACGATCAACCGCCGCAACCCGGCGGCGTACAGGGCGTCGGCCTGTTCGGCGAGCAGCAGCCCGTTGGTGGTCAGCCCGATGTCCGCGATGCCCGTCACGCCCGCGAGCATCCGCACGAGCGTCGGCAGCCCCTTCCGCATCAGCGGCTCGCCGCCGGTGAGCCGCACCTTGTCGACGCCGAGCGAGGCCGCGACCCCGACGAACCGCGTGACCTCCTCGAACGTGAGGAGTTCGCCGCGGTCGAGGAACGTCACGTCCTCGGGCATGCAGTACGTGCAGCGGAGGTTGCAGCGGTCGGTGACGGAGACGCGGAGGTTGGTGTGGCGGCGTCCGAAGCGATCCGACAGAAATGCGGAATGCGGATCTCGGAGTTCGGAATCGAAGCCCGAAGGCGGATCACTCGCCAGGCGGAGGGGCAGGCGGCCACGGTCGGGGGGATCGGTCTGTAATTCCGCATTCCGCATTCCACATTCCGCAATCACAGGTGTCGGTCGTCGTTCCACAGGGCCACGGCCGGCTCGTCGAGGTTGTGGTGGTCGAACCCGAGGATGCTCACGGTCGCCGTCGAGAGCAACAGCGAGCGGGCGAACGGGACCGGCTGGTTCACCCACCGGGCGGCCAGCACCCGGAGCAGGTGGCCGTGGGCGAACACCAGTATGTTACCAGACAGCGCCTTGAGCCGGGCGACGACGGCGTCCACCCGGGCGGCCATGGCGGCCACCGACTCGCCGCTCGGGCAGCCGTCGCGGAACAGCTCCCACCCGGGGGCGCGGAGCTTGATCTCGGCCGACTTCAGCCCCTCGTACGTGCCGTAGTCCCACTCCATGAGGGCCGGGTCGATGAGCGGCGTGTACCCGGCGAGTTCGCACGTCCGCTTGGCCCGCTGGAGGGGGCTGGTGAAGACGTGGGCGAAGTCGACGGCCGCGAGCCGGCGGCCGATGGTGACGGCGTCGGCCTCCCCCTTGGGGGTGAGCGGCAGGTCGGTCCGCCCGGTGTGCCGGCCGGCCTTCGACCACTCCGTTTCGCCGTGGCGGGCGAGGTAGACCTTCGGGACGCTGCTCATGGTGGAACCCCTCCGGGTTCAAGTCCGAATGTCGAATGTCGAAATCCGAAACAATCGGACCCGAAATCCGAATCGGACACAAGCACCAAACCGGAGAAGATCGGCAGCCCGCAGCGTTTCGTATCTGAGGCTTGGGGATTGGGCCTTTATAGTTTCGGATTTCGAGATTCGGATTTCGGAATCGGCCCCACCTGCGTCCCGTGATGGACCCATTCACCCTCCCCCGAGGGGCCGTTCTCCTTCTTCCAGATCGGTACCAACTCCTTGACCGCGTCGATGGCGTACCGGCAGGCGTCGAACGCCTGGGCCCGGTGGGGGGCGCTGACGGCCACGGCCACGCTCACCTCGCCGACCGCGAGCCGGCCGAGGCGGTGGGCCATCGCCACCCCGCCGACCGGCCAGCGGCCGCGGACTTCCGCCTCGATGGCGGCCATCTTGGCCTCGGCCATCGGCGGGTACGCCTCGTAGTCGAGGAACACCGTCACGTCGTCGCCCGTCAGGTCGCGGACGGTGCCGAGGAAGAGGACGACGGCCCCGCAGTGCGGCGACCGGGCGGCCTCCGCGAGGGCGGCGTAGTCGATGGCGTCGGGCGTGAGGCGGACCATGCGGACAGTCTAACAGTTGGCAGGGGCGGTTGGCAGGCGGCCGTCGAGAACCGGGGTCGCCGTTCTCGACGGCCGCCCGCCGACTGCCGTTCAACCCCCGCTGACGGGCGGGATGACGGCGAGTTCGTCTCCGGCGGCGATGACATGGGCGTCGCCCGCGAAGTCGTGGTTCACCGCCACGGCCGAGCGGGCGAGCAGCGCGGCCAGCGCCGGCACCCGCTCGGCGAGGCGGGCGCGTACATAGGCGACGGTCGCGCCGGGGGGAAGCTCGACGGCCACGCGGTCGGCGGCGGCGAGGTCGCGGGCGGCGGCGAAGAGGAGGACCGGAAGGATGAAGGATGAAGGATAAAGGATGAGGGCGGGCTCCGACCCCGGCAGCGCGGTGGCCGGCGCGTCCGCGTTCGTGTTCGATTGATCCTTCATCCTTGATCCTTCAGCCTTATTCCGAGACGAGGTCCGTCAGCGGCCGCCTCAGCTTCGCCCCCACCTCGGGGAGCAGCCCGTACGCATACGCCAGGTACTGCACCGGGTGGAGGGTCCGCTTGCCGGTGCCCTCCTGCATCTGGACGCGGCAGGCGCTGCACTCGGTCGAGCCGTAGAGCACCCGCGGGCGGTCGAGTTCCTTCAGCATCGGCCGGCCGGCGACGAGCGACGCCTCGTGGTTCGCCGCCCGCAGGCCGTACACGCCGGCCATGCCGCTGCAACTCACGTCGATGGTGTGGACCGTCAGCCCGGGAATGAGCGCCAGCAGCCCCGGCCCGGCGGGCGGCTCGCCGAGGGCCTTGACGTGGCAGGGGACGTGGTGGCCGAGCGTGAGGTCGAGCGGGTTCACGAAGTCGGTGCGGAGACGGCCGGCGGCGTGGAGGCGGCCGAGGTAGGACGTTAACTCGTCGGTGTTCTCGGCCACGAGGCGGGCGTCCGGGTCGTCGAGCAGGCTGAGGTAGTCCTGCGTCAGCATCACGGCGGCGGTCGGCTCGGGGGTGACGACGCGGTAGCCCTCCCGCACGAGGTCGGCGAGCAGGCGGACGTTCCGAGCGGCGGCCTCGCGGGCCGTCTCGACGTCGCCCTGCGTGAGCGCCGCCATCCCGCACCCGGCCTGCCGCGGGGGGACGAACACGCTCACCCCGTGGTGCCGCAACACCGCCACCGCGGCCTCGGCGATGAGCGGGTCGTTCGTGTTGGCGAAGGTGTCCACGAACAAGGCGACGGGCCGCGTCGTCAAGTCGTCAAGTCCGCAAGTCATCAAGTCCCGATCCCCCGACTTGACGACTTGACGACTTGACGACTTGCGACTGAGTCCTTGCCCCCGGGCCCGATTGAGGAACGAGCGGTGGGCGAACGCCGGGAGGCGGCGGCGGCGGGAGAGGCCGAAGAGCTTTTCGAGCAGCCAGCGGGCCGACGGGCGGGCGAGCAGCACGTTGACGAGCGGGGCGAAGTGGCTGCCGAACGCGGCCAGCCCGGCGGCCCGGGCGAAGAGCCAGTCGGCCCGGTCGAGGCCGTGGGCGGCCTGGTACGCGGCCTTCGTTTCGGCCATGAGCTTCGGCACGTCCACGCCGGCCGGGCAGCCGGGCCGGCACATCTTGCAGTTCACGCACAGGTCGGCCACCGCCCTCGCGTCGTCCCCGGAGAGGGCCGCCGGGTCGGCGTCCGGGGCGGACAGGAGCCGGACGAGGTTCGCCTTCCCCCGGGGGGACGACGCTTCCGACCCGACGGCGTGGAAGACCGGGCACATCCGCTCCCCCCGGGCCCGCGGCCGGCAGTCGCCGCAGCCGTTGCACGCGGCGGCCTCGGCGGCGGGGGTGGTGGAGTTCCATACGAGCAATGGGGCTCGCGGGAGTGGAGGCCCCAAGCTTTCGCCCGCTTCTGGTCCCGTGTCCCGTGTCCCGTGTCCCGTGTCCCTCCGCAAAGGCCACGCCGGCCGCGACGGGTCGGGGCCGACGATCTTGCCGGGGTTGAGCACGTCCTTCGGGTCGAAGATGCGCTTCAGCTCGCGGAACACCGGGGCGAGCGGGCCGTACTGCTTCTCTACCCACGGGGTGCGGGCCAGGCCGGTGCCGTGCTGCGTGCTGACCGTGCCGCCCAGCGCGAGGGCGGCGGCGTGGACGGCTTCCGCCACCGGCCAGAGCTTGGCCCGGTCGGCCTCGGCGTTCATGTCCACCAGCGGGCGGGCGTGGACCTGCCCCGTGAGGGCGTGGGCCAGCAGCGAGCCGGTCAACTCGAAGTGGCGGAGGATGGCTTGCACCTGCGTCAGGTACTCGGGCAGGGCGTCGGGCGGCACCCCCACGTCCTCGATGAAGGCGACCGGGCGGGGGCCGTGGCCGAGGCCGTAGAGGCCGTTGACCGCCGACGCCCGCACGGCTTGAATCCGCGCCACGCCGGCCGGGTCGCACGTCGGGTCGGCGAGGGCGGCCAGGCGGTGGCCGTCGCGGAGCCGTTCGACGGCGGCGTCCCCGAGGGCGACCGCTTCCCGCTCCGTGTCGGCCTCGAACGCCACCACGAGGGCCGCCCCGATGCCCGTGGGAATCAGCCCGCCGTGGTCGCTGGCCCGGGTGAGGGAGAGGAGCCGCTGGTCGAGCAGGTCGCACGACACGGGGCCGGCCGAACGCAGGTCGAGGGCGGCCCGGGCGGCGGCGTCGAGGCTGGCGAACCCGAGGAGCGTGAGCGCCCGCCCGCCGGGGAGCGGGACCGTGCGGAGTGTCACTTCCGTGACGACGGCGAGCGTCCCTTCCGAGCCGGCGAGCAGCCGCGGGAGGTCGAGCCGGCCGTCGGCGAGAACGTCGTGGAGGACGTACCCGCAGCGGTTGAACGGCGTCTGCGGGCGGACGAGGGCGATCAGCTCGCGGTGGTCGGTGAGCAACGCCGTCGTCGCGTCCGCGATCTCGGCCGTTCTCCCCGTCTCCCGTCTCCCGTCCCCTGACCCCTGTCCCACCGAGGAGGCCGTCCCGTCGTCCCAGACCACGCCGAGGCCGAGGACGTAGTCCCGGGTGTACCCGAAGCGGAAGGCGTTCCCGCCGCTGGCGTTCGTGGCCACCATGCCGCCGACGGTGCAGGTCTTCCCGCTCGCCGGGTCGGGGGCGAACCGCCGGCCGGCCCGTGCCAGCGCCTCGCTCAACTCCGCGTACACCACCCCCGGCTCGACCGTCACCGTGTCGGCCGTCGTGCCCACGATGCGGCGGAACGACTGGCTCAGGTCGACGACGATTCCCGGCCCGAGCGACTCGCCGGCGACGCCGGTGCCGGCCCCGCGTGGCACGACGGCGACCCCGTGTTCGTGGCAGTAGCGGACGAGGACGGCCACGTCGGCGGCGTCCGCCGGCACCGCGACGCCGGCCGGCGTCACCTCGAACGGGCTGGCGTCGGTGGCGTAGAGCCCGCGGGTGATGGCATCAAAGTGCAGCGACCCGCGGAACGTGCCGCGGAGGTCGTCGGCGATCTGTCGAAAGTCGAGCATCAGTTGTCAGCGGCGGTTGGCGGGCGGCAGTAGGGCGAACCCGGGGTCATTCTACTGCCG
>JANPKP010000619.1:0-17807 GCA_031426095.1 Gemmataceae bacterium | reverse complement strand
GTGGACCTTCGACCCGGTGGGGGCCGGATCCGTCCGCGGCAGGTACACCTTGAACGTCGTCCCCGCCCCGGGCACGGAGTACACGGCGATGTGCCCGCCGCTCTGCTTGACGATCCCGTGCACGGTCGCCAGCCCGAGCCCGGTCCCCTTGCCCACGCCCTTGGTCGTAAAGAACGGCTCGAACACGCGGCGCTGCACCTCCGGGGGCATCCCGGCGCCGGTGTCGGACACGGCCAGCAGGACGTGCGGCCCGGGGCGGGCGTCCGGGTGCGTGCGGGCGTACCCCTCGCCCAGCTCGACGTTGCGGGTCTCGACGGTCAACTGGCCGCCCCGGGGCATGGCGTCCCGGGCGTTCACCGCCAGGTTCATCAGCACCTGCTCGAGCTGCCCGGGGTCGGACAGCACGGGCCACAGACCGGACGCCGGGACGACGGTCAGCCGCACGTCCTCGCCGATCAGCCGGCGGAGCAGGCTCCCGGTGCCGGTCACCACCTCGTTCAGGTCCAGGACGCGGGGGGCCAGGACCTGCTGGCGGCTGAACGCGAGGAGCTGCCGGGTGAGGCCGGCCGACCGCTCCCCGGCCTTGAAGATCTCGGCGATCGGCTTGAGGGACGTGTCGCCCGGGGGGAGGGTCCGGAGGAGGAACTCGCTGTACCCGTTGATGACGGTGAGGAGGTTGTTGAAGTCGTGGGCCACGCCCGCCGCGAGTTGCCCGACCGCCTCCATCTTCTGGACCTGGCGGAACTGCTCCTCGAGGCTCTTGCGGTCGGTGATGTCGGTGTGGACCCCGACCCACTCCTTGACGGCCCCGTCCGCGTCGAGGACGGGGACCGCCCGGACCGACATGTGCCGGTACACGCCGTCCGCCCGCCGGAGCCGGTGCTCTACCTGGTAGACGCCCCGGTCGGCCATCGCCGCCGTCCACGCCCGGGCACTGGTCTCGCGGTCGTCCGGGTGGACGGCGTCCAGCCACCCCCAGGCCCGGTGCTGAGCGACCGTCTGCCCGGTGAACGCCGTCCACCCCGGCTGGTCGGTGTCGAACGCCCCCGACGGGGGCGACCCCCACACGATCTCGGCGGTCGCCGCGACCAGGGTCCGGTACCGCTCGTGGCTCTCCCGCAGGGCGGCCTCGGCCCGCTTCCGGTCGCGGATGTCGCGGGCGGTTTTCGACAGCCCGACCATCCGGCCGTCCGGGCCGAGGACGGCCGAGACGGTGAGCGCCACGTCGATCCGGCGGCCGTCCCGGTGGAGCCGGACCGTCTCGATGTACCCGACCCGCTCGTTGGCCCGCAGCCGGGCCATGTACTCGGCCCACTCGTGGTGCCGGTCCGGGGGGACGATGAAGGACACGCTCCGGCCCACCGCCTCGGCCGCGGTCCACCCGTAGAGGCGTTCGGCGGCCCGGTTCCAGGAGCTGATGACCCCTTCGAGGGTCTTCGAGATGATGGCGTCGTCCGACGACTCGACGACGGCGGCCAGGTGCGCGGCGGCCCGGTCGGCCTCCCGCCGGGCCCGCCGGTTCCCGGCCTCCCGCACCTCGCGCTCGACCGTCGGGGCGAGGCGGGCGAGGTCCCGCTTGAGGACGTAGTCGTTCGCGGTCGCCCGCATCATCTCCACCGCCCGGTCCTCGCCGACGGCCCCGGAGACGACGATGAACGGGAGGTCGGGGTCGGCCGCGCGGACGATGGCCAGGGCGGCGGCGGCCCCGAAGCCGGCGAGGTCGTAGTCGGACACGACGGCGTCCCAGGGGCCGGCGGCGAGTGCGGCCCGCAACCCGTCGTCGCTCTCGACCCGCTCCCACACCGGCCGGACGCCCCCCCGGCCGAGGGCGGCGAGCAACTGGTCGGTGTCGTCGGCGGAGTCCTTGACGAGGAGGAGCCCGAGCGGCCGGCCGTCGGCGGTGGGCGGGTGGCGGTCGTCCGCCGCCGCGGCGGACTGAAGGGCCAACGCTTCGGGACCCGCGGGGGCGGGATCGGGGCTCATGCCTTGTCCTCGTCGCGGCGTCCGGGACCGGGCGTGCCCTGCGTGGGGGGCCGCCACCGGAGTGCCCGGGGAGTCACGAGCCAGTGCCGGCGTCTTGGCCGTTGATCGACGGCGGTGGACGCCCGGTCGCTCCATCCTACCCCAATTCTATAACGCTCGGCTTATCTGATCCGGGCGATCCGCGAGTCGGCCCGCGGTCGGGCCTTTGGACGCGGCGTTATCGCGCCGCCCGAAGGCCCGGTGCCCCCCCACGGCGGGGAGCGTCGCGTGTCGCCTTTCGCCGTTGCCTCCCGCCCGCCGGTCGGTCATCCTGGGGTCATTCCCTACCGCTTCGACGTGCGGGAGAAGCCGTGAACCGCCGTGCGTTCCTCGGGGCTACTGCTGGCGCGTGGGTCTCAGGGGGCTTACGCCCCCCGCTCGCCGCGGCCGCCGACACGCCGGCCCCCACCGACTTCCGCATCGCGTGCATGACGCTGCCGTGGTCGCGGTTCCCGCTCGGCCGCGCACTCGACGGCGTGAAGGCGGCCGGCTTCCGGTTCGTGGCGTGGGGCACCACCCACAAGGAGAACGGCCGGGACGTGCCGGTGCTGGCGAAGGACGCCCCCCCGGACGCCGCGAGGGAGTTGGCGAAGCGCTGCCGCGGGATGGGCCTCGAACCCGTGATGATGTTCAGCACCAGCTACCCCGAACACCCGGACGGGCTGGCCGTCCACACCCAACGCTTGAAGCAGGCCGGGGCGGCGGGCGTCGGGCAGGTGTTGACGTTCGGCCACACGAAGGGGGGCGGCCGCAAGCTCTGGGTCGAGCGGCTCAAGGCCCTCGGGTTGGTCGCGGCGGACAACAACGTTCTGCTCGTGGTCAAGCAGCACGGCGGCGAGACCGGCACCGGCGAGGCGTGCGCGGCGATCACGAAGGAGGTCGATCACCCGAACGTGAAGGTGAACTACGACGCCGGGAACGTCCTCGACTACCTCGACAAGGACCCCATCCCGGACATCAAGGCGTGTGCCGCCGAGGTGCGGAGCTTCTGCATTAAAGACCACCGCAACTGGCCGAAGGACGAGGACTGCGGCCCCGGCTTCGGCGAGATCGACCACTACAAGCTCCTCCACCCCCTGGCGTTCACCGGCCGCGTGGTGCCGCTGGCGTGCGAGAACGTCAGCGCCCCGTTGCTGCCGCGGGCCGAGAAGCCCGAAGAGGTGGACGCGCTGGCGAAACGCGCGAGGGAGTTCCTGGAGGTGGTGGTCGCGGGGCTGAGGGTGAGGTGAAGTTGAGGGGCCATCACATCACAAGACCGACGCGTCAGCGAGGGTCTAGCTTTGACCCTCGCTGACGCGTCGGGCTGGTAGCCCGCAACGCCGATTATCGCACCCGGGTCAGTACCCGTAGCCGTAGCGGTAACCGCCGTAGGGGCTGACGCTGTACCCCGAGCGGTAGCCGCCGAACGGGGTGGCCTGGTACGTCTGGTTGTACCCCGTGCCGAGGTACGGGTTGTACCCGAACGACCGCCCGGCGGCCCCGTAGGGCGTGGCCGCCTGATAAGTTTGGTACGTCGCCCCGGTGTACGGCGAGTAGAAGCTCGTCGCCCGGTTGGCCCCGTAGTAACCGTTCGAGTACTGCTGGGTGACGTACCCGCCGAGGTAAGGGTTGTACCCGGCACGGTAGCCACCATACTGGGCCTGCGATTGGCCGGCGGACAGGCCGAGGCCCGCGACCGCCAGCACGCCGAACAGGACGATGCGCTTCATCACTCTCTCCTCAGTTGCCGTGTCGGGGGAAGGAAGTCGAACGGGCCCGTTACCGCCGCATGCGGGAGTAGTCGGACAAGAACGGGTCATAGGGCGTTGTCGCGGTCGTCCCGGCCGGCGGGGCGATGATCGTACCTAGCACCGAACTCCGGGGCGTGGCGTTGAACAGGTCGAACCCCGGGCCGAACGGGTTCGCCCCTAAGGTCGGGCCGGTATTCGGGGTCGCGGCCGCCGGGACGTAGATCGTGGTCGGCGGCAGGAACGAGCCGGACACCCGGGCGTTCGGCTGGTACACCGTGTAGCCGTTCGGGCTGGCGTTGATCGCCGACAGGGTGCCGAGCGTCTCCCGGCCGTAGGGCGTGTTCAACAGCGCCGGCGAGACGTACCCGTTAAACAGGGAGTTGTACCGGGCGTCGGGCGGCGACTGGGCCGGCGTCATTCCGGCGAAGGCGGGGATCGCGATCAGGGCCAGAAGCGTCAGGCGGGTCATGGCCGATACTCCCGAAGAACCATCAACTCCACTGCCGAGGAATACCGACGCCGGCGGCGAGCCTTACGCGGCCCGCCCCGGCGGGGAGGGGTTAGCGGTAGCGGCGGCCGTTGCCGTTGTAGCGGTAGCCGTTGTTGTAGCTGCGGTTGTACCCGCCGTAGTTGCCGTAGTAGCGGTTGACGTTGTACCCGCGGTTGTAGTTGTTGCCGTAGTACCCGCGGTTGTAGTTGCCGAAGCTGCTGTACCCGAGGGTGATGCCCGGGCGAGCGAAGTTGTTGCCGTAGAAGCCCGGGCCGTAGCCGCCGTAGCCGCCGTAGCCGCCGTAGTACGGGCTGGTGCCGATGCCGAGGAAGACCTGGGCCTGCGACTGGCCGGCCGAAAGGCCGAGGGCGGCGACCGCGAGGCCGGCGACGAGGACGAAGCGCTTCATGGTGAGGACTCCGGGGGAGCGTATGGAGTGGGCGAGGTATCGACGCGGTAGAACAACGCAGCCGACGTGCCGGACTTGCCCCCGGGGCTGACCTTTGGCGCGGAGTTACATCGCTTCGCTCGGGCCGAGGTATAATGTGACCTGCTTCAGCGACGCCCGCAGTTTCTCACGCACGTCGGCCGGCAACGTACCCCCCTTCGCCGCGTCGTCCCCGAGCATCAGGCAGGCCGCGTCCAGCAGGTGCGCGAGGGCCTGCCACGCCGGGCCGCCGGCCGCCGCCGGGGCGGCGGTGGCGGGGAGCGCGACCACCTCCGGCGGCCTCTCGTCGAGCAGTTCCCGCAGCCCGTCGAGGAAGCCGGCCCGGCCCACGGCGTCGAACGCGAACTCGTCGCCGTCGCCGTCGAACACCCCGGCGAAGAGCCCCTGTTTGGCTTCGAGCGTCCGCAGCACCCGCTCCTCGATCGTGCCGCGGGTGACGAAGTTGACCACCCGCACCGGCCGGCTCTGGCCCATGCGGTGGACGCGGGCGATCCGCTGCTCCAAGACGGCCGGGTTCCACGGCAGTTCGAGGTTCACCACCGTGTCGGCGCTCTGGAGGTTGAGGCCCACCCCGCCGGCGTCGGTGCTGAGGAACACCTTGCAATCGGGGTCGGTCTTGAAGCGGTCGAGGGCGGCCTTGCGGTCCTTCCCGGAGAGCCCGCCGTGGAGGACGGCGTACCCGACGCCGGCGGCGTCGAGCACCTTCGCGGCCTCCATCGCCATCGTCTCCCACTGCGAGAAGACGACCGCCTTATGGACATCGCCGGAACCTCTCCCCCCGGCCCCCTCCCCTAAGAAGGGAGGGGGAGACGGATCGGGGTTTTCCTCCCCTCCCTTTTTCGGGGAGGGGTCGGGGGAGAGGTTTCCGACCAACTCGGGCACGAGTTCGGCGAACTCGTCGAGCTTCGGCGACACCCGGTTCGTGCGGTCGAACAGGAAGAGGCTGTCGCAGATCGTCCGCATGTTCACCAGGCAGGCGAGGACCCGCTTGCGGTCGAGGTCGGTGAGGTGCGGCTTGCTCACGAGCCGGGCGAGGGTGGCCCGCTGGTCCTCGTAGGGCGTCCGCTGGGCGTCGGCGAGTTCCACGAACACGGTGTTGTCGGTGCGGGCCGGGAGTTGCGTCAACACCTCGCCGCGGGTGCGGCGCAGGAAGATGGGGGCGAGCTTCTCGCGGATGGTGTCGAGGTTGCGGTACCCCTTGAGGTTGCCGGCGGCGTCGAGGACGCGGTGCTCGTGGAGGAACTGGAAGGCCGGCCCGAACCGCCGCTCGTCCACGAACTGGACGATGCTGTACAGCTCCTCCAGCTTGTTCTCCAGCGGCGTGCCGGTGAGCACCATCGCGTACCGGCTGCGGAGCTTCTTGACCGCCCGCGAGGTCTTCGACTCCCAGTTCTTGATCCGCTGAGCCTCGTCGAGCACGATCACGTCGGGCTTCCACCCGTCCATCGCCTCGCGGTCGCGGACCACCTGCTCGTAGTTCACGAGGCGGTAGAAGGTGGGGGCCGCGTACTGGTCCTTCTGCACGTCCGGCCCGCCCTCGATGACCTGCACGGGCCGGCCGGTGAACTTGCGGATCTCGCCCTCCCACTGGTACTTGACCGACGCCGGGGCGACCACCAGCACCCGCCGCACGCCCCGCTCGCGGGCCAGCAGTTCGACGGCCGCGAGCGTCTGAATCGTCTTGCCCAGCCCCATGTCGTCGCCGAGGATGCCGCGGCCGCGGCAGGCCAGGAACAGGGCCCCGCGGGTCTGGTAGTCGTAGAGCGGCACCGTGAGGAGCTTCAAGTCGAGGGTGCCGGCCGCGAGTTCGGCCAGCCACCCGGCCTCGCGGGCGGCCATCTCGGTGCGGTCGATCTCGGC
The DNA here is from genome assembly GCA_031426095.1 of Gemmataceae bacterium. Classification (GTDB taxonomy): domain Bacteria; phylum Planctomycetota; class Planctomycetia; order Gemmatales; family Gemmataceae; genus JANPKP01. The sequence goes on along the minus strand of JANPKP010000619.1, from coordinate 11,257 downwards.
CTCCACGAACTCCATCGCGTCGGTGAAGACGGTCACGCCCTCGGGCACCGCCTCCACGGCGGGAATCAACTCGTCGTACCGCCCGCGGCCGGCCCACAGCCCCTTCTCGTCGAAGAAGCGGGCGGCGAGGTGGGCGAGCTTGTCCGAGTGCCGCGGCGGCAGGTGGATGCCGAGGTGGAGTTGCTCGCCGTAGTGGAGGTAGACTTCGGGCCGCGTGACCGCCGCCTTCTTCTGGCGGAGGTGGGGCGGGAGGTCGTCGAGGGTTTCGAGGACGGCCTCGATGTGCTTGCAGGTGCCGAGGGTGTTGGCCTTGAAGTCCGGGCAGGTGCAGCCGTTGTCCCCGACCGCGAACCCCTTGACCGTGACCGTGTACCGCCCGCCGCTCTCGGGGTTGGTGACGGCGTAGTCGGAGAAGACGCGGTTCTTGCCCAGGTTCTCGATGACGAACCGGCTCGCCTTCGCCCGCTGGCGGCGGAGGTCGATCTGTTCTTCGCGGAGCATCGGTGGTCCCTTCCGGCCTCGTCCGTGAGGGGGCGAGCGCCCCCGACATCATACCCGGGCGGGAAGGGGCGGCGGTTGTCCCCCGGGCGTGTGGTGCGGTTATCCGGGGGCGGTTGGGCAGCGACCGCCGACGCATCCGCCGGAAACGCATGGCCGGCGAGTCGCCCCCTCGGCTAGAATGCCGTTAAACCCCGCCCCCGACCCCCGACGGGCACCGCCGCCTATGGCCGCCGCGACCGGCACCCTCCGCCACCCCAAGGGCACGACCGACGCCGACCCCGACCCGGGGCTCTCGGCCGGGGCGTTCGCCCGGGCGTACCTCGACTCGTCCGTCGGGGCGAAGTTCGCCGTCGGCGTGACCGGCGTCCTGCTCGTGGGGTTCACGGTCGCCCACGTGATCGGCAACCTGAAGATGTTCTCGGGGCCGGAGGCGATCAACAAGTACGCGTACTTCCTGAAGCACGACATCGGCCTGCTCCTGTGGGTCGCCCGCGGCGGGCTGCTCGGGGTGTTCGTCCTCCACCTGTTCCTCGCCCTGCGGCTGCAACTGCGGGCGCGGGCCGCCCGCCCGGTGGCCTACGCCCACCCCGGCACCGTGCAGGCGACCGTGGCGAGCCGGACGATGATGTGGACCGGCATCGTGGTCGGCCTCTACGTGCTCTTCCACCTCGCCCACTTCACCTTCGGCTGGGTGAAGCCGGCCCACACCCCGGCCGGGGACGTGCCGTACCACGCCCTGACGTACATGATGCCCGACGGCAAGGTCGTCCACGACGTTTACAGCATGGTGATCGCCGGGTTCCGGAACCCGTACATCGTCGTGATCTATCTGATCTCGCAGGTCGTCCTGTTCGTCCACCTGCGGCACGGCATCCCGAGCACGTTCCAGACGCTCGGGATCAAGAGCGCCCGCTGGGGCCGGCCGATCGACCTGCTCGGGCTGGCCACCGCCCTCACGATCCTCGCGGGCAACCTCGCCATCGTGCTGGGCGTCTGGTTCGGGTACGTGAAGCCGCTGTACACGACGGGTTGATAACGAAAGCGCTGGGATGGCCATCCCAGCGCTTTGGGGAGGTTTGAACAATGAAGCTCGACGCCCAGGTGCCGGGCGGCCCGGTGGCCGAGAAGTGGACGACGTTCAAGCGCGAGCAGAAGCTCATCAACCCGGCCAACAAGCGGAAATACACCGTCATCGTGGTCGGCACCGGCCTCGCCGGCGGGAGCGCCGCCGCGTCGCTCGCCGAACTGGGGTACAACGTCCTGAGCTTCTGCTTCCAGGACTCGCCCCGGCGGGCCCACAGCATCGCCGCCCAGGGCGGGATCAACGCCGCCAAGAACTACCGGAACGACGGCGACAGCGTCCACCGCCTCTTCTACGACACCGTGAAGGGGGGCGACTTCCGCTCCCGCGAGGCGAACGTCCACCGGCTCGCCGAAGTCAGCGTCAACATCATCGACCAGTGCGTGGCCCAGGGGGTGCCGTTCGCCCGCGAGTACGGCGGCCTGCTCGACACCCGCTCGTTCGGCGGGGCCCAGCTCCAGCGGACGTTCTACTGCCGCGGGCAGACCGGCCAGCAGCTCCTCCTCGGGGCGTACCAGGCCCTCAGCCGGCAGATCGCCGCCGGCTCGGTGAAGATGTTCCCCCGCTGCGAGATGCTCGACCTGGTGGTGATCGACGGCAAGGCCCGCGGCATCGTCACCCGGCACCTCGTGACCGGGAAGGTCGAGTCGTTCACGGCCGACGCGGTGGTGCTGGCCACCGGCGGGTACTCGAACGTCTTCTACCTCAGCACGAACGCCATCGGCTGCAACGTGTCGGCCACGTACCGGGCGTACAAGCGGGGGGCGGCTTTCGCCAACCCGTGCTACACGCAGATCCACCCGACCTGCATCCCCGTCGCCGGCGACCACCAGTCGAAGCTCACGCTCATGAGCGAGAGCCTCCGCAACGACGGCCGGGTGTGGGTGCCGAAGAGGCGGGAGGACGTGGGCAAGGAGCCGACGGCCATCCCCGAGGCCGACCGCGACTACTTCCTGGAGCGGAAGTACCCGGCGTTCGGCAACCTGGCCCCGCGGGACATCAGCAGCCGGTCCGCCAAGGAGGCGTGCGACGAGGGCCGGGGCGTCGGGGCCGGCGGCCGGGGCGTGTACCTCGACTTCGCCGACGCCATCGGGCGGTTCAGCAAGCCGAAGATCGAGGAGCGGTACGGCAACCTGTTCAGCATGTACGAGCGGATCACCGGCGAGAACGCCTACAGCCGGCCGATGCGGATCTACCCGGCCCTGCACTACACGATGGGCGGGCTGTGGGTCGACTACCGGCTCATGAGCAACCTCCCCGGGCTGTTCGTGATCGGCGAGGCCAACTTCTCCGACCACGGGGCCAACCGGCTCGGGGCGTCGGCCCTCATGCAGGGGCTGGCCGACGGCTACTTCGTCCTGCCGTACACGCTCACCGACTGGCTCGCCGGGCAGAGGCCGGGGGCGACGCCGACCGACCACCCCGAGTTCAAGCGGACCGAGGCCGAGGCCCACGAGAAGATCAAGAAGCTCCTCGCCATCAAGGGGAAGCGGACGGCGAGCGACTTCCACAACAAGGTCGGCAAGGTGATGTGGGACGAGGTCGGCATGGCCCGCAGCCGGCAGACGCTGGAGAAGGCCATCGGCGAGATCCAGGCCGTCCGCCAGGAGTTCTGGGGGAACGTGAACGTGCCGGGCAGCGACGCCGACCTGAACACGGCCCTGGAGCGGGCCAACCGGGTGGCCGACTACCTGGAGTTCGGCGAGCTGCTGGCCCGCGACGCCCTGGCCCGCGAGGAGTCGTGCGGCGGCCACTTCCGGACCGAGTACCAGACGGCCGACGGCGAGGCCAAGCGGAACGACGCCGACTTCGCCCACGTCGCTGCGTGGGAGTACGCCGGCCCCGACAAGACCCCGGTGCGGAACACCGAGCCGCTGGTGTACGAGTCCGTGCACCTGGCGGAGCGGAGTTACAAGTGACGGCGGGCGGGCCGGGGCGGTCTTCAGCCCCAACGGGGCGACCGTCAATAGCCAGGGGTGTAAACCCCTGGTACGACCGACCCCCAATACGTCCAACCCCGAAGGGGTGGCAGTCGCCCACGACGCCCCGCTACTGCCACCCCTTGGTGTTCCGCCCTCTCGCATGGCCGGTTCCAGGGGTTTACACCCCTGGCTATTGACTGGCGCCCCGTTGGGGCTGAAGAGCGGGGACCACCTGGCAACGACTTGCTCCGTCCTCTTTCGGGACCTCCGATGAAACTCACGCTCCACGTCTGGCGGCAGAAGGGCTCCTCCGACCCCGGGAAGATGGTCACGTACCCGGTGGACGGGATCAGCCCGGACATGTCGTTCCTCGAAATGCTCGACCAGTTGAACGAGACGCTCATCGGCCGCAACGAGGAGCCGGTGGCGTTCGACCACGACTGCCGGGAGGGCATCTGCGGGTCGTGCGCCATGATGATCAACGGGCTGGCCCACGGCCCCGAGCGGGCGACCACGACGTGCCAGCTCCACATGCGGAGCTTCAACGACGGCGACCACCTGTACGTCGAGCCGTGGCGGGCGCGGGCCTTCCCGGTGCTCAAGGACCTGGTGGTGGACCGCTCGGCCTTCGACCGCATCATCGGGGCCGGCGGGTACGTGAGCGTGAACACGGGGGGCGCCCCGGACGGGAACGCCCTCCCGGTCCCCAAGGTGGACGCCGACCGGGCGATGGACGCGGCCGAGTGCATCGCCTGCGGGGCGTGCGTGGCCGCCTGCCCGAACGCCTCGGCCATGCTCTTCACGGCCGCCAAGGTCGTCCACCTCGGCACCCTGCCGCAGGGCAAGGTCGAGAAGCGGGCGCGGGTGCGGGCGATGGTCGCCCAGCACGACCGCGAGGGGTTCGGGCACTGCACGAACATCAACGAGTGCCAGGCCGCCTGCCCGAAGGAGATCAGCGTCGAGACGATCGCCCAGCTCAACCGCGACTACCTCGGCGGCACCCTCGCGGCGGTGGTGACGGGCTGACGGCCGGCGGCGGGTCTGGGGTAGAATGGCCGACGTTTGGCCGGACGCCTACGCCGCCGCTGCCGCCGGAGCTGGCCACATGGGCCGACGGCGTGCTGTAGGGTAAGGGGCTGCGGTAACTCACTTCGCCGCCTCGCGGGGGCGGGCCAGCTTCACCACGAGGCGCTCGACCTGGAGCTTCGGCGGGAGGGCGTTGCCGCCCTTGAGGCCGAGGTTGATGTCCACCAGCCACCCGGTGACGGCGTCGAGCCGCCGGAGGCCGAGGTGGCGGAGCTGCTTCTCGAACCCCGCCCGGGCCTTCTCCCACTTCGGCACGCCGGCCGCGTCCATCGCCGGGCCGAGCGACTCGCCCTGGCCGAGCCACCGGCCGACGGCCGCCAGCTTGCGGAGCTGGTACGTCAGCGGGCCGAGGACGGCGAGCGGGTCTTCGCCCTCCGCGAACAGCTCGCCGAGGACGTTCAGGGCGGCCGCCGGCCTCCCCTCGCCGACGGCGTCGAGGACGCGGAACACGTCGGCGGCGCGGCTGCGGCCCACCAGCGCGTCCACGTCCGCCGGGCCGATCGTGTTCCCGGCGACGGCCACCGCCAGCTTGTCGATCTCCTGATCGAGCAAGCCCATCGTCGGGCCGACGAGGTCCACGAGGAGGGCGGCCGCGTCGGGCGTGAGCGTCTTGCCGTGGCGGGCCTTCGCCCACCCGGCGGCCCAGGCCGGGAGTTTGTCCGCGTAGGGGGCTTTGCAGGTGATCTTGGCCGCGTCTGGCAGGGCCTTCGCCAGCTTCGTCGTCTCGGGGAAGGCCTTCACGTCGAGGATCAACACGCCGGCCGGCGAAGGGCTGGCGGCGTACCGCTCCAGGGCCGGCCGGTTGGCCGTCACGAACGGGTCGGCCGCGTCCACGACCACCACGCGGCACGGGCTCAGGAACGGGAGCGTGTCGAGGTCGTTGCGGACGGTCGAGAAGTCGAGCTTGTCGCCGGGGTAGGTGGCGAGGGCGAACGACGGGTCGGCGTCGCCGAGGAGGGCGGCGATGATGGCCTCCTTCACCCGCCGCTTGAGGAAGTCCTCGTCGCCGACTAGGGCGAAGACGGGCTGCCGCTTGGGCTTCGACTTGTCGAGGAATTGCAGGGCGTCCATGCGTACTCCGGCGAGCGGCCGGCGTCAGCCGGCTGATGTGACCCTGACCACGCTCGCTCCGCGGAGCATCAGCCGGCTGACGCCGGCCGCTCGCCCGGACGGGGGCGGTACTCGTCCACGAGCTTGCGGGGGGCCCCGATGTCGACGACGTGGACTTCGCCGGTCCATTCGCGCGAGTGCGGGTTGGCGAACCCCTTCTTGGGGGCGACGAACGTGGCCGTGTGCGTCGCCCGCACCGCCGGCCCGAGAGGCTCGCCGGTGTCGCAGTCGAGGCCGGAGGGGATGTCGATGGCGAGGACGGGGCGGCCGCAGGCGTTGACCGCCCCGACGAGCCAGTCGAACGGGGCGGCCAGGGGCCGTGACAGGCCCGTGCCGAAGAGCGCGTCAACGATCCAGCCGGCAGGCGCGAGCCGGCGGCGGGCGAGGAAGTCCTGCTGGGACGGCCCAAAGTGGGCCGGGTGGCACTGGACGAACGGGATGCCGGCGTCGCTCACCACGTTGAAGTTCGCCTCCGCGTCGGGGGTGAACTTGTGGTTGTCGGCGACCACGACGACTTCGACCCCCCACCCGTGGTTGTCGAGGTGGCGGGCGATCACGAAGCCGTCGCCGCCGTTGTTGCCGGGGCCGCACAGGATCACCGTCGGCAGGCGTTCCGGGTTCAGCCGCATCAGCAGTTCGGCGCAGCCGCGGCCGGCGTTCTCCATCAGCACGAGGCCGGGGAGGCCGTAGCCGTCGGCCGCCCGGCGGTCGAGGTCGCGGACCTGCTCGCGGGACAGGGTGAAGGGTGCGTCGGCGTCCATGTAGCCCGAATTGTCCGCCCCCGAAGGCCGGTTGGCAACCGCAACCCGTCTCGCCGCCGCCCGGGGCGGGCCTACGATGCTCTTGTCGGCCCCCCGCCCCCGCCCGGAGTCCGCGATGCCCCGCCGTTCGCTCGCCGTCGCCGTTGCCGCCGTCGGCGTGTTCGCCCTGCTACTCGCCGCCGCCCCGCCGCCCGGGCCCGCCGGCCCCGGCGAGGTCCGGGTGAAGGTCGACCTCGTCGGCGACGGGCCGGCCGTCGAGGGGCCGCTCGCCCTCCCGGCCGTCACCCTCACCACCAGCATCGGGACGATGACCGTGGACATGGACCACGTCCGCCGGATCACCCTCCAGAAGGACGCGGGGGGGGACTCGCCCGACACGGTCCAGCTGGCCGACAAGACGCTCGTCCGCGGGCGGGTGACGGCCGAGTCGTTCGCCGTCGGGGGCCGGGTGCTGCGGGCCGACGAGGTCCGCGAACTGAAGGTGGTGCGGGCCGAGGACACGTCCTTCGTCACCCTCGGGCTCGGGCTCCTCACCCTGGCCGCGATGGAGATCGTGCTCGGGATCGACAACATCATCTTCCTGGCCATCGTCGCCGGCCGGCTGCCCCCGGCCGACCAGCCGCGGGCCCGCAAGATCGGGCTGGCGGCCGCCCTCGGCACCCGCCTGGTGCTCCTCTTCTCACTCTCCTTCCTGCTCGGCCTCACGACCCCCGTGTTCACCCTCCCGGACCTCCCGTTCTTGCACGACATGGAGGCCCGGGAGGTGTCCTGGCGGGACGTGATCCTGGTCGCCGGCGGCCTCTTCCTGGTCGGCAAGAGCGTGTTCGAGATGCACGAGAAGCTGGAGCACGCCAAGTACGCCGGGACGGACGCCGACGGGGACGGGAAGCCGGACGGCCCGGCCCGCAAGCCGGCGACCTTCGCCCGGGTGATCGCCACCATCGCGGTCATCGACATCGTCTTCTCCCTCGACTCGGTCATCACGGCCGTCGGGATGGTGGACACGCTCTGGGTGATGGTGACGGCGATGGTGATCGCCATGGGGGTGATGCTGGTGTTCGCCGGCCCCATCGCCCGGTTCGTGGACAAGCACCCGACGATCAAGGTGCTGGCCCTGAGCTTCCTCATCCTGATCGGGGTGATGCTCGTGGCCGAGGGGCTCGGCCAGCACATCGACAAGGCGTACATTTATTTCGCGATGGCGTTCGGGGTGGCCGTCGAGATGGTGAACATGCGCCTCAGCGGGACCAGCAAGGAGAAGGCGGCCGCGACGGCGGAGTTGCCGGAGGGGGCGTGAACGGCGACGTGGGTTTCCGGCCCCGACGGGGCGGCCGAGAATAGCCAGGGGTGAAGCGAAGCGCAACCCTAGAACGACAGTTGCGAAATGAAGATGTAGCCCCGACGGGGCTGCGTCGTTGTGAGGCCGTCGGATTCCGGGGCCTGCCGGCCCCGGCTATTCTCGGTCGCCCCGCCGATTAAGGCATCGCCAGCACGTACGCCGTGCCGTCCCCGTTGGCCGTCAGCAGCCGCTTGCCGTCGGGGGTGTAGGCCGCCCCCCACACGGTCACGGGGCACTTCCACGTCCGCAACTCCTTCACGCCTTTCAGGTCCCACGCCTTCACCTCGCCGTCGGTGCCGAGGGTCACGAAGGTGTCGCCCTTCGGGGAGATCAGGATGCCGTTGATGCCCGCCGGGTGGGCCTCCGCCCGGCCGAGGACGTTCCACGCCCGCGGGTTGGTGAGGTCGCCGACCTTCACCTGCCCGGCCGTGTCGACCGCCACCAGCCGGGTCTTGTCCGGGCTGATCGCCAGGTCGGCCACCGGGTTCTTGTCGAACAGGGTGAAGTCGCCGCCCACGGTCTCCCGCTTGGCCAGGTTCCAGATGCGGACGGCCCCCTGGGCGTCGCCGGACGCGGCCCACTGGAGGTCCGGGCTGAAGCCGACGGCCTGCACCTTCCGCCCGCGGTCGGCCAGGCTCCCGGTCGGCTTGCCGTCGCCGTCGAACAGCTCGAAGGTGTGGTTCCCCTCGTCCCCGACGGCCGGGCGGACGCTCCACGCCGCCGCCTTCGACCCGTCGGCCGCCCCGACCACGTTGAACACCCGGCCGGTCGGCGTCCCCTTCTCGGCCTTCGGCGGCCTGACCGACCAGAACTGCACCCGGCCGGCGTCCCCGGTGTTCAGCTCGCCGCCGCTCACGAGCTTGTCCGGCCCCACGAAGCCGACCGAGTACATCTTCTCGACGGCCCCCAGGAGGGTGCCCGCCTCGCGGCCGTCGGCGAGGTCCCAGAGCTTGATCGTGCGGTCGGTCGAGGCCGTGGCCGCGAGCCTGCCGTCGGGGCTGACGGCCACGGCCCGCACCGTCTGGGCGTGGCCCGGGGGCGGGGCCGTGTCCTGGTGCGTGAGTTCCCACAGGCGGGCGGCCCGGTCCACCCCGGCCGAGAGGAGGTAGCGGCCGTCCGGGCTGAACGCGACCGACGTGACCCAGTCGGTGTGGCCCCGCAGGCCGCGGACCTCGCCCTTCGTCTGGAGGTCCCACACCCGCACGGCCTGGTCGGACCCGCACGACGCCACGAACCGGCCGTCCGGGCTGAAGGCGACGGCCGACACCGGCGAGAAGCCGGCCCCGGTCCGCGTCTGGCCCTTGAACTCGCCCAGCGGGGCCAGCCCGCCGGCGTCGGCGGCCGTCCACACCTTCACGTTCCCGTCCCCGCCGGCCGTCGCCAGCCGGGTGCCGTCCGCGTCGAACGCCAGCCCGGCCACCCCCGCCAGGTGGGCCGTCTGGGTGGCCACTTCCTTCGGCGTCTCGCCCGAAACGTCGAGCGTCACCACCGCCCCGTCGGCGCACCCCACGGCGACGAGCTTGCCGTCCTTGCGGACGGCCACGGCGCAGACCGCCGACCGCCCGGCCCACGTCCACAGGAGCTTGCCGGAGTCGGCGTCCCAGCCGCGGACGGTGCGGTCGGCCGCCCCGCTCACGAGGAGCTTGCCGCCCGGGGCGGCGGCCAGCGCCAGGACGGCCGACTCGTGCCCAGGGAGTTCCTTCAGGAGTTTGCCGGCGGACGCGTCCCATACGGCCACCACCTTATCGCCGCCGACGGACGCCAGCCGGTTGTTGTCGAGGAAGGCGACGGCGGTGACGGCCCCGGCCCGCGGCGGGAGGGCGGCTTCGAGCTTGCCCGTGGCCGTGTCGTACACCCGCACCACGCGGTCGGCCCCGGCGGCGGCGAACCGCTTGCCGTCCGGGGCGAAGGCGATCGTCCAGAGGGAGTCGCCGGCCTCGGACACGGCCCGGTGGTCGTCGGTCGGGCTCAGGTCCCAGAGGCGGAGGGTGCCGTCCTCGCCGGCGGAGGCGACCTGCCGGCCGTCGGCCCGCACGGCCACGGCCACCACTTCCGTGAGGTGCCCCTGGAACGCGCGGAGCTGCCGGCCGCTGGCCACGTCCCACACCCGCACCGACTTGTCCAGGCTGCCGGTGACGAGGACGGTGCCGTCGCCGCTGACGCCGAGGGAGCGGACGGCCTCGGTGTGGCCGACGTACTCGCGGAGGGTGTTGGCCGTGGTCGGGGCGTTCCCGCCGTCCGGGTTAGGGCCGACGGTCAGCTTCACCCGCCCGTCCCGGCCGGCCGTGAGGAGCCCGCTGCCGTCGGCGGTGAAGGCCACGTCGTAGGCCTCGGACCCGGCGACGGGCAGGCCGAGGGCGATCTCGTTCGGGGTGCCGGGGGCGTACACGGTGAGCTGCCCGCTGTTGTTGACGGCGGCCACGAGCTTGCCGTTGGGGCTGAACGCCACCCCCTCGATCCGCCCGGCCTGCGGCGGGCTGGTGTACGAGGCCTTCCCGGTGGCGATGTCGTAGACGTGGAGGACCTGGTCCTCGCCGCCGGCCGCGACCGCCTTGCCGTCGGGCCGGAAGGCGACGCTCTTGAACGGCTTCTCGGCGTTCTCCTTGCGGGTGATGACCTTCACCGTGCTGCCGTCGGCCGGGTCCCACAGGTGCAACTCGTTCTCGCCGACGGACGCCACGAGTTGCCCGTTCGGGCTCCACGCCACGTCGGCCACCTTGAGGACGTTGCCCTGCACCTTGGAATCGACCGGCGTGTCGCGGTGTTTGCGATAGCCGACGAGTTCGCGGCCGTTGCCGAGGTCCCACACCTTCACGGTGCCGTCGCGGGAGGCGGTGGCGAGCCTGGTGCCGTCGGGGCTGTAGGCGAGGGCGTTGACCCGGTCGGCGTGCCGCAGGCGGCTCTCGCCCAGGACGCGGACGACGTGCTCGGGCAACCCGGGCGGGAGGTAGGGCACCTGCCAGCGGGCGTCCCGGGCGTGGCGGAGGGCGGCCCGCGTGTTGTCGCCCTTGAGTGCCTCGTCGGCCCGCTTCGCGGACTCGTCGGCCCGGGCGAGGTCGGCCGCGGGGAACTTCGCCCCCAGGGCCGCGGCCCGCTCGGCCTTGAACTTGGCGAGCACCGCATCGACGGCGGCGGCCGTGGGCGGGGGCACGTCCTTCGGCTTGGGGGCGGGGGTGTCGGCCTTCTTCGGCGGCGCGGTCACCGTGAGGGGCTTCGCCGGCGGGTCTTCGGTCGGGGGGCCGATCGGGAGTTGCGCGGCGGTCACGCCGGCGAGCGACAGGAGGGCGGCGGCCAGCAGGGCGGGCCTGGCGGGGAGTGTCATGGGGGCCTCGTCGGCGGGCGGCGGGTCGGGGCGTCGTGGTGTCAGTATAAGGGGACGACGCGGTGGGGCGTTAGTAACAACCGCGGGGCACCACCCCCGTTTAGCGCGGCGACCAGCGGTCGCGCCCGAGGCGAC
>JANPKP010000618.1:0-5297 GCA_031426095.1 Gemmataceae bacterium | reverse complement strand
GCCCGGGTCGGACGTCGGTGCCACCATCGGCAACCGCACGCCCCCTCCGAACCCTCTCGCTCCACCCACCTTGTCAAAGACCGATTCGGGATGCTTCGTGATCCACCCAGCCGGGCTTCTCACTCGCAGTTCCTTTGTGTCCCCGCGTAAGCGACGACATACGCATATTAAGAGGTGGAGTAGGGGAGTCAACAGGTCGATGGGAAGTTTTTGGGGAACAGACCCCAGACCCCTCTGCGGTAAGGCTTTGAGAGGAGGTTGAAATCGGGCCGGAGTGACCGAGTCGAGTGGTTCGGCGGCCCTCGTATTGTTATTGTGATGTTGCTTCCCGCGACCCGGTTCGGTCAAGCACAAACCACAATCATTCCGGATTTTTCGACATGCCGACCCCGCACGTTTTGGTCCTGCGAGCCCCCGGAGCCAACTGCGACGGCGAGGCCATGTACGCCTTCGAACTCGCCGGGGCGAAGGTGGACCGTCTTCACATCAACGCCCTTCGCGAGTCGCCGAACCGCATTCACCGCTATCAGGTCCTCGTCATCCCTGGCGGGTTCAGCTACGGCGACGACGTGGCCGCGGGCAAACTCCTTGCAGTGCAACTCCAGCACTTCCTGGCCGACACGCTGCACGAATTCCGCGACTCGGAGAAACTCGTCCTTGGCATTTGCAACGGCTTTCAGGTCTTGCTCAAAGCCGGGTTGCTCGTGCCGCCCGACGAGGAAGGGCCGGTCGCCACCCTGGGACACAACGACTCGGGGAAATTCGAGGATCGCTGGGTCGAACTAGCGGTCACGCCGGGCCGCTGCCCCTTCCTCAAGGGGATGAATCGGATGAGCGTGCCGGTGGCCCACGGCGAAGGGAAATTCGTGGTGCGGAAGGAGTGGATCGGCCGCGGTTTGGGTCAGACGGGGATGTCGGTGTTGCGTTACGTCGATCCGAACGGAAAGCCGGCGGTTTATCCTTCGAACCCGAACGGCTCGCAGGACGACACCGCCGGGGTGTGCGACGCCACCGGGCGGGTCCTCGGTCTCATGCCGCACCCGGAACGTCACGTCCTGCCGACGCAGCACCCGCAATGGACACGCAACGGGCTTAAAGCCGAGGGAGACGGTTTGCAACTGTTCCGCAACGCGGTCGAGTTCTTCGCGAAGTGACGAGGCCGCACCAAGTGCGTGAACAAAGGCACGATCCGAGCCGAGACCAATTTGTGGTCTCGGCTCGGATCGTGCCTTTGGGTCGATCCGTTGATCGACTACTTCTTCGCCGGCTCGGCGGCGGGCGGCTTCGAGGCCGCGAGTCGGAGCCGCTTGACCAGCCGCGACTTCAGCCGGGCGGCCTTGTTCGGGTGGATGTAGCCCTTGGTCGCGGCCCGGTCGAGGGTCGCTTGCGTGACCTTAAAGCCATCCGCGATCTTCGTCGCGTCGCCCGACTTCAGGTCGGTGTCGAGGGTGCGCCGCTTCGCCTTCAGGTTCTTGGCCACGCTCCGGTTCAGCTTCCGCCGCTTCTCGCTCTGGCGGAGCCGCTTCCACGCGCTGTCGGTATGAGGCATCGGTCGTCTCTCGGAAATAAAGGTACTTGTAGTTGTACGAAGCTAGCCCGCGGGCGGTTAGCCCGCGGGCCGCGAATTGTGTCGCATCCGCCCAGCGTTGTTTAAAGCGCGACGGCCCCGACCTTGTAGCGGACGAAACCGACGACTTCGAGCCCGGCCTTCTTGAGCGACTGGCCGACCGTGGCGTTCGGATACTTGGCCCCGTTCGCCATCGGTTGCTCAGTGAGCACGACTTCCGCCAGCCGGGTCCGCAGCTTGCCCTCGGTCACCTTCTCGATAATGCTCGCCGGCTTGCCGGCGTGCTTCGGGTCGGCCGCCATTTCGGCCGCCACGAACGCCTTCTCCTTTTCCACCACCTCGGCCGGCACGCTGGCGATGGTGGCGTATGGCGGGTTCAACGCCGCGATGTGGGCGGCCACGTCCCGCAACACCTCGCCGCCGCCGGTCCCCTTCGTCTGGAGAAGCACGCCCACGGTGCCGTCGTGGTGGACGTACTCGCCGAACACGCCGCCGGCGAGCCGGGTGAATTTGTGAGCGATCATCTTCTCGCGAATCACGCCGACGGTGTCCTCGATCCGCGTCTGGAGCGTACCCGCCCCGCCGGCGAACGGCTGCGTCAGGGCCGTCGCCACGTCCTTCGGGTCGGCCGCGACGACGTGCTTGGCCACGTCGGTGGCGAGGGCCACGAACTGGTCGCTCTTGGCCGACGGGGCGCTCTCGCAGCGCATCTCGACGATGGCCGCGACCTGCTTGGCCGCGTCGATGAACACGCCCACGCGGCCCTCGGCCGTCTCGTTCCCCTCGCGCTTGACGCTCAGCTTGGCGAACTTGCTGCGGATGATCTCGATGGCCTTGTCCATGTCCCCGCCGGCCTCGACGAGGGCGCTCTTGCAGTCGCCCATCGGCAGGTCGGTCCGCTGGCGGAGTTCCTTCACGGCGGCGGGGGAGATGACGCTCATGGCTGCTCCAGTTTCGTTGGTACCACGTTCCAAGTTCCACGTTTCAGGTTCAAAGCCGTCCGCCCGGAGACGGCTCCGGGGGGGGGGGGTCCGGGCGACTCGGGGCCTGGAACTTGGAACCTGGAACTCTTTTTTAGACGGTCGGGGCCGGCGTCGGGTTCGCCTCCGCGGCGGGGGCCGGGGGCATCTGCTTAGGCACCGGCTGGCGAATCTTGATCATCGCCTGCTGTTCCGGCGGGAGGGCGGCCCGCCCTTCGAGGATGGCGTCGGCCAGCTTGGCCAGCACGACCTCGATCGACCGCAGCGAGTCGTCGTTGCCGGGGATCGGCAGATCGACCGGGTCGGGGTCGCTGTCGGTGTCGATCAGGGCGATGGTCGTGATGCCCATCCGCTTGGCCTCCTTCACCGCGATGCTCTCGCGGTTAGGGCCGACGATCACCAGGGCGTCGGGCAGCTTCACCATGTCCCGAATCCCCATCAAGTTCCGCCGAATCTTGAGCAGCTCGCGGCTCAGGTTGGCGATCATCTTCTTCGAGTGGGTGCGGATGTCCGAGGTGTCCGGGGCGCGGCCCGGGTCGAGCTTGCCGCTCTCGGTCATGAGGCCGGCGATCACGGTGTTGAGGTCGACCCGGCCCGGGTTCTCCCCGGCGGGGAGCCACATGGCTTCGAGTTCCTGGAGCCGCTTGAGGCGGTTACGGATGGTCCGGTAGTTGGTCAGGGTGCCGCCCAGCCACCGCTCGCTGACGAACGGCATGCCGCACCGGCCCGACTCGTTCTCGACGATCTCTTTGGCCTGCCGCTTGGTGCCCACGAACATCACGAGGCCGCCGCGGGCCGTGACCTGGGACAGGTAGCGGTAGGCCCGCAGGAGCCCCCGGACCGTCTCACGCAGGTCGATGATGTGGATGAGGTTCCGCTTGCCGTAGATGTACGGCCGCATCTTCGGGTTCCAGCGGCTGGCCCGGTGGCCGTAGTGCACGCCGGCTTCGAGCAGTTGCTTGACGTCTACGAGAGCCACACGGCCTCCTCCTCCGCCGACATCGGGCAGATCGAACGGTTCGATTGCATGACGGGGCAGATGCTCCTGGGTCCACGGACGCCCCCAACACGGTTTCTGGGGCGGAAGTTGTTACGATAGCGATCACCCCGCCCCCCGGCCATCCGCCCCGGAGCCGAATCGTTGACCATGACACCGACTCAGCCGCCCTGCCAGATTATCCCCGTCCTCGACATCATGGGCGGTCGCGTCGTCCGCGCCATCGGAGGCCGGCGGGGCGAATATCGACCGCTGACGAGCCCACTTACGACCTCGACCGACCCAGAGTATGTGGCTGTGGCAATGGCGTCGGCCACGTCGTCGTTCACCGTTTATGTCGCCGACCTCGACGCCATCATTTTCGGGCGGCCTTCATCGACGGTGCAGGAGATGGAACTCGGTTGCATTAGCTGGATTAAAGATGTCGGCATCCGCTCGGTTGCCGACGCAGAAAGACTTGACCAGTGGACGACCGCGGTGGTTGGCACGGAAACGGTCGATGGCCCGGGCACGGTCGAAGAACTCGTCCGCCGACGCGGGCCACAGGGTGTCGTCTTGTCGGTGGATTTGAACGGCAGCCGCCTTCTGGGAAACTGGCGGGCGTGGGGCGTGCCCGATGACTCAGCCGCCGGCCAACTCGTGGATGTGGCTTGCGGCTTGGGTGTGCGGGCGGTGATCGTTCTCGACCTCGCCCACGTCGGGGAAGGTTCGGGGCCGGGAACGGAAGCGACCATCGAAGGGATTCACCGACGTCACCCCGAATTGGGTATCGCTGCCGGCGGTGGCGTTCGAGGGTGGGACGACGTGCGTCGGTTGAAGGAGGCTGGCGCTAGCGCGGTGTTGGTATCGAGCGCGATTCACGATGGGACAATCGGCCACTACCCACCAGCGTAACCTCACGGCCGCAACTCCACCACCACCACCGGCTTCCACGCCAGCCCCGCCGGCGTCGCTTTCGACTGCTCCGCGAGCTTCGCCCACGGGGTGCCGGGGTGCCGCTCGGCGACGGCCGCGAACGATTTGCGAGCCGACTCTACGGTGTCGCGGGCGATGCGGCCGCCGCGCATCGTCTCGTTCGACGCCAGCCGCCAGCCGGTCTGGCCCTTCCCCGCGTCGAGGTCGGGTAGGGTTTGCGTACGGAGGTGGCCGAGGGACGAGTTGTACTCGTGGCACAGGGCGAGGCGGAACTCGACTTCGGCGGTCGCGTAGTCGAGGTGAGCCCGCCACCTCTTCGACGGCTCGGCGTCCCGCTTCGCGGCCGCCCGGGCGAGGGCGTCGCGGGCCTCTTCGAGTTCCAGGGCGACGACCGCCGGCCGTTCCTGGAGCTTGTGAATCTGCTTCCCGAACGCGGTTGAGGCCACGTCCGCCGGCGTGACCGTGAGGTCGAGCCGGGTCGTGTCGCGGGCGTTCTTCAGGTTCTTGAGGGCGGCCAAAACGGCGACCCGGACGGGGTACTTGTCGGGCGACGCCTTCACGTCGTCGGAGCCCACCGCGTCGGCCGCGTAGTCCGCCGGGAGGTCGGCGGCGTCCTTCGGCTCGGGCAGCCCGAGTTCGCGGTACACCGCGGCCGCCCCGCCGACCTCACGCGGCAACGGGGCGAGGGCGAGTGCCGGCGACGCGAGGAGGAACAGGGCGAGACGCATGGATAATTTCTTGTAGGGTGGGACAAGTCCGGGCCGTACCACCCCGGGGGGTGTAACGAAAACAGTGGGACTGCGCGGAATTTTACCAACAAACGACAAATAACGAGCTA
>JANPKP010000617.1:0-20295 GCA_031426095.1 Gemmataceae bacterium | reverse complement strand
CGGCCGCCCCGGTGCTGCTCTACGAGGGCCCGGCCGCCCTCCGGAAGCCGAACGGCGACCTCGACGCCTGGAAGGTCCTCTTCCGCGTCCTCGCCGCCGCCGCGCTGCTGGCCCCGGCGGCGGTCGCCCTCGCGCGGAAGGCCCCGCTGTGGCTCACCGCCTTCCTCGGCGTCGTCGGCCTCGCCGGGGCCGGCGTCCTCGTCACCGCCAGCGTCGCCGCCCCGCTCACGGTCCCGGCCGGCCCATTCCTGGTCCCCGGCGGCGTCGCCCTGGTGGGCCTCGGGCTGCTGTTCGTGGCGGTGTCGCTCGGGGTGTGTGCCGACGGCCCGTTCGTCACCCTCGCCCGCCGCGAACTGGGGGCGTACTTCGTCTCCCCCATCGCGTACCTCGTGCTCGCCGGGATGGCCTGCGTCCAGTGGCTGGCCTACCGCGACTTCCTGGTGCAAATCGGGGAGGGGGCCACCGCCCTCCAGTCGGGCGGGGCCGTCCTCCCCGAGCCGATCGTCCGCTTCTACTTCGTCGCCATCTACCCGGTCTTCGCCGTCCTGCTCCTGGTTCCGGCCCTGACGATGCGGCTGCTGGCCGAGGAGCGGCGGAGCGGGTCGCTCGAAGTCCTCCTGACGGCCCCGGTGGGCGAGGCGACGGTGGTCCTCGCCAAGTTCCTCTCGACGTGGCTGTTCTTCATGCTCTGCTGGCTCCCGGCCGGGCTCTTCCTGATCGCCCTGCGGGTCGAGAACGGGGCGGCCTTCGACTACCGCCCGCTCCTGAGCTTCTACGTCGCCCTGGCCGCCTGCGGGGCCGGGTTCGTGGCGATGGGCCTGTTCTGCTCGGCCGTCTCCCCGAACCAGATCGTGGCGGCCGTCCTCGCCATGGTCGGCATGGTCTTCTTCCTGGCCTGCTACTTCGAGCGGACCCAGGCCCTCGGCCTCGGCCCGACGGTGCAGGCGGTGATGGCCCGGCTGTCGTTCGTGACCCTCTGGCAGGAGTCGCTCAACGGCCAGTTGCCGGTCCGCAACGTCCTCGTCTGGCTGTCGCTGGCCGTGTTCTTCCTGTTCGGGTCGGTCAAGGTGTTGGAAGCCCGCCGCTGGAAGTGACCCCCCGGACGCAACCGAGACGCAACCGAGACGCCCCTTCATGGATACGACCGCTCCCACCGCCCCCGCGTCCGCCGGCGTCGCCGACTGGGTTCGCAGCAATCGGCCGGTCGCCGGCGGGGTGTTCGTCGGCGTCGGCGTCCTGCTCCTCGGGCTGGCCGTGTGGGCGGCCGTCCGCGGCGAGGTCTTCAGCGGCGGGCCGAAGCCCGAACCCACGCCGGCCGCCGAGACCGCCGACCCGGACGCGCCCCCGAAAGAACTGCCGAAGGCCACCGCCGGGAAGCTCGACCGGGGCGACTACATTTGGGGCATGGTGCTGGCCGCGGCCGCCGGGCTGGCCCCGCTCGGGGTCGGCGTCTGGCTCCTGGCCGGCCCGCCCCCGCCCGCCGACCCGGCCGCCGACCGCACCCGCGTCCGGGTCGCCCTCCTCGCCGCCGGCGGGCTCTCCGGCACCGTCCTCATGCTCGCCGGGATGTTGTTCTTCGTCCGGTGGAGCGACGGCCTCGTCAAGTACCTCGACGGGGGCGGCGGGCCGAAGGACCTGGCCCCGACGGCGTACTCGCTGCTCATGCTCGTGGCCGGGGCGGGGGCCCTGCTCGCGGCCGTCGGGCCGGCCCGGGCCGAGGAGCGGAACAACCCGCTCCTGCGGCGGCTCGTGTACGGGTCGAACCTCGCCCTCACGGCCCTGCTCCTGCTCGCCGTGCTGATCGCCGCCAACGCGGTCGCCGCCCGCCGGGTGCCGAACAAGCTGGACGTGACCGAGACCAGCTTTTACACCCTCAGCCCCGAGTTCGAGTCGTTCCTGGCCAAGCTCGACCAGCCGGTCACGGCCTACGGCCTGCTGCCGGAGGAGGGGGCCGTCGGCGGGGAGGACGGGCGGCTGGTGGACGACGCCCGCCGCCTGCTCGTGCGGGCCCAGGAGGTCGGGAACGGGCAATTCACGGCCCGCCTGCTCGGGCTGACGATGAGCAACGCCGAGCACGCCCGGCTCAGGGCCAAGTACCCGGACGTGGAGCTGAACGGGTACGGCGTCCTCCTGACCGCCGGCGAGGACGGCAAGCGGCACGTCTTCATCCGGGCGGCCGAACTCCGGGGGACGACCGGCGGGCCGGACGCCAAAATGACGTTCGTCGGCGAGGGGCGGCTGCTCAAGGACCTGGCCTTCCTGACCGAGAACACGGGCAAGCCGGTCGTCTACTTCACCCAGGGGAGCGGCGAGCTGGCCGTCGGCGACCCGCCGGCGGACGGCGGCCCGGAGCCGCCCACGGCCACCGCCCGGCGGCTCAAGGAGTACCTCCAGAACAACTACGTCGACGCCCGCCCGCTGACGTTCGACCTGGCCGACCCGAAGGTGCCGGACGACGCCACGGTGGTGGTGGTGGCCCAGCCCGTCTCCCCGCTCGGGAAGGGGGCCGTCGAGGCGATCCGCAAGTACATGACCGAGGCCCGGGGGGACCGGAAGGGGAAGCTCGTCGTCCTCGCCGGCACCCCGACCCCGCCGGCCGGCCCGCCCGCCAAGACCGGGCTGGAAGCCCTCCTGGAGGAGTACAACGTCCGCCTCGGGGACAAGTACCTGTACAGCGAGCGGTCGGACGACGCCCCGCCCGAGGTGGCGACCGTCATGGTCTACCCCCCGGCCGCGGCCGCCGGCAACCCGGTCGCCCGGACGTTCTCCCGGTTCGCCGTCGGCCTGCCCGGGTGGCGGGAGACGACCCCGCTGCGGGGCCGGCCCGAGGTCCAGGCGGTCCCGGTCCTGATCACCGACCCGAGCCGGGCGACGTGGCTGGAGGCGACCCCGCCCGACGACCCCGAGCAGACGTGGCTGGACGTCCGCCGGAACCCGGCCGTGCGGCGGGAGAAGGTGGCCGTCAGCGGGGCCGGCCGGCCGGTCGCGGTGTTCGCGTCCGAGGGCAAGACGGCCCGCCTGGCGGTGTTCGGGGACAGCCTGTTCGTCACCGACGCGGTCGCCGGGCGGTCCGGCAAGTCGGTCACCTTCGAGCTGTTCGGCGGCACCCTCGACTGGCTCCGCGACCGCCCGACGGTCGCCCCCGGGGTGGGGGTGAAGGGGTACACCGACTACCGCCTCAACCCGGGCCTGGACGGCATCCGCCTCCTGTGGCTGCCGCTCGGGCTGGCCGTCCTGGCCGTGGCCGCCGTCGGGGCCGGGGTGTGGGTCGTGCGGCGGCGGTAGTTGAACCGCGTTCGACCCCGTCCACGGAGTCCGGGCCGATGAGCTTCCGACTGACCACCATCCTGTTCGGGCTGATGCTCGTCCTGGCCGTCGCCCTCGTCGCCATCACCCTCACCGGGGACGGCCCCGACGCCGGCGACCGCCTACTCGACGAGTTCGCCGGGGTGAAGGCCGAGCAGGTCGACGCCGTCGAGATCGGCCGCGAACAGCCGACCCCCGGCAAGCTCCTGTTCGTCCGCGTCGGCAAGGACCGGTGGGAGGTCCGCGAGCCGTTCACCGCCCGGGCCGACTCGCGGGCCGTGGAGGCCGTCGTCACCGCCCTCTTGAACGCCAAGCCGGTCGCGTCGTCCGCCGTCTCCGGCGACCCGGCCCAGCACGGGCTCGTCCCGCCGTCGCTGCGGGTCACCCTCCGCAAGGGGTCGGACGCCTCCGCCACGGTGAACGTCGGCGACGTGACCATCGGGGGCGAGAGCGCCCTGGCCTTCGTCACCACCTCGGCCCGGCCCGACCGGCCGGCGGCCGTCCGCCGCTCGGACCTCGACGCCCTCCTCCGGACCGACAGCCGCAAGGACGCCGGGAAGGCCGGGGCCTTCGCCAAGTGGGCGGCCGACTACCGGACCCGCCAGCTCGTCGCCCCGGACGTCCGCTCGGCCGCCGACGAGGTCACGGCCGTCAAGCTCACCCGCGGCGGCAAGACGGTCGCCCTCACCAACGCCGTGCCCGGCGGGTGGTCGATCACGACGCCGCCGCTCGGGGCCGCCGACGTGGCCGGGGCCCCGACGCCGATGCCCGGCACCCTCACCGGCGTCCGCCCCCTGCTCGCCGCCCTCACCGGGCTGCAGGCGCTCTCGCCGGACGACTTCGTGGACGCCCCGAAGGACCTGAAGGAGTACGGCCTCGACCCCGCCGGCCCGGACGCGACCCGGGCCGAGGTGACGACGAAGGCCGGCACCGACGTGGTGTTCGTCGGCAAGCCGGTGGCCGGCCAGCCGGGCAAGGTGTGGGTGAAGGTCGAGGGCGACAGCGGCGTCGTCCGGGCCTCCGCGGCGAACGCCGACGCCCTCGCCGCCGTGGTGAACGACCCCGACTCGATCCGCGACCGCAACCTCCTCGCCTTCGACAAGCTCCGCGTGGACGCCGTGGACGTGGTGGCCGGCGGGCAGACGACGAAGCTCCGCAAGGCCGGGCCGACGCCGGTCTGGACCCTGTTCGGCGGCCCCGGCGACCCGCAGGCGGCGAACGTCGGCCACGTCAACGCCCTGCTCGACCCGCTCCTGGAGAAGCGCACGGTCCGCCTCTTCTCCCCGGCCGGCGACCCCAAGAACGACGCCTTCTTCGCACCCCCCGAGGTCAAGGCCGAGGTCAAAATCTGGACCGACGCCTACGACCCGAAGGCGGACCCGAAGGCCGAGCCGGCCCTCAAGGGGCCGCCGACCACGCTCACCTTCGGCAAGGTGGACGCCGACGGGGTCCACGTCCGCCGGGTGCTTCCGGGCGGCGAGCGGGCCGACCTGATCCTGCCGCCCACGCTCCCCGCCGGGCCGGGCCAGCCGGCCGCGAACGCCGTGGAGGTGGTGACCAAGACGCGGCTCGACTTCCTCGACCCGTCGCTCAAGCCGTTCGCCACCACCGCCGTCGCCCGGCTGGCGTTCAACCGCGGGCCGGAGGCGTTCGAGGTCGCGAAGACGGACGTGGTCGACCCGCAGTACCCGAACGGCCGGTGGGCCTTCGACAAGCCGGACGCCAGCAAGGGGAAGGCGGCGAACGCGGGCCGCATCGAGGATTTGGTGACGAACCTGGCGACGCTGACGACGAGCCGCTTCGCGTCCGAGGGGCCGACGCCCGAGGAACTGACGCGGTGGGGCCTCGACCCGAAGGACGCCCGGTACGTCAAGGCGGTGGTGACGCTCAAGGCGGGCGACGACAAGGAGCGGGCCTACGAGTTCGGGGCCGACACGCCCGACGGCAACAACTCCTACGCCCGCACGCCCGGCAAGCCGGGGGTCTTCCTGGTGTCGAAGGCGACGGCCAGCCTGTTCCGCACGGCCGACCTCCGCGACCCGACGCTCGTGACGTTCGACCGTTCCCGCCTCGTGGGCCTCAAGCTCCGCGGCTGGCGGGAGCAGAACGGGAGCGTCCTGCCGGTGGAGTTGGAGAAGAAGGACGGTGCGTGGGCGGCGAAGACGGCGGGCTACTCCGCCGACCCGGCGAAGGTGGAGGCGTTCGTGACGGCCCTGCTCGCGGCGAAGGCGAAGGCGGTCGTCCCCGGCGGCCCCGGCAAGGCCGAGTTCGGCTTCGGGGTGGACGTCCCGGGGCAGAACGGGCTGGAGGTGACGCTGGAGATGGGCGGCGGCCTGCCGAACCTGCAAGTCAACCTCGGGGCCGCGGCCGACGGCGGGGCGAGCCTCTACGCGGTGGGCAACCAGAACCCGACCGACGTGGTGACGGTCGACGCGGCCCCGTTCAAGGACGTGAAAGACAAGCGCGGGGCGCTGGCGAAGTAAACGTCGGGGCCGGGAATCGCGGCGGACTTCGGGACGGCTCCCGCTTTACCGGAGGGGGTGGGAGCGGGAACGCAGAAGTGTCGAGCCGGCCGGCGGATCGGGCGAAACACATCGTTTAAAAGCGGGAGAATCCGGGGGCACTTGGCAGCCGCCGGAGCGTCCGGCGGGCTCACACCCCCTCGCGGCGGACCTGCCGGAGCGGGCGGACGAGGACCAGGAGCGTCAGCAGGGTCAGGGCGGCGGCCCCGGCGAACAGGTAGCGGGGGAGCGTCCGCTGGTCGTAGTCGGGGTCGAGCGGGGCCCCCTTCGGCCGCACGTCCAGGTGCTCGACCTCGCCGAGCTTGTACCGCGTCACCTCCACCGCCGCCCCGACGGTCGCCCCCTTGTCCACCTCGATGAGCGACTTCGCCCCCGGCTCCGGGTCGCCGTCGGTGCCGAGGACGCGCTTCACCAGCCGGCGGAACCCGAGCCGCCTGGCCTTCTCCGGCGGCTTCTCGCCGAACGCCCGGAGTTCCGCCGGCTCCTGTCCCCTGTCCCCTGTCTCCTGCCTGACTTCGAGGTAGACCGGCCGGCCGCGGTAGCGTTCGAGCTTCGTCAGCTCGCCGACGGCGACCGTGGGGCGGGCCGCCACCTCGGGGGTGAGGCCGAACTTCTGGGCGGCGGCCACCACCGCGAAGAACAGGAGCGACGCCAGGATGGCCCCGGTCACGTTCACGAAGTTGCTGGTGGCGATCATTTCGCCCTTGTTCGTCTTCGGGGCCTTGTGCTGCAAAAGGGTGAACAGCGGCACGATGTAGAAGCCGGTGAAGAAGCCGATGCCGGCGATGCACGCCACCAGGCCGGGGACGTAATCGACCATCCACGCGGCCCCGAGGAGGCAGGCGATCATGCCGGCCGCCCCGACGGGGACGAGCCGGAGTTCCACCCGCCGGCCGGAGAGCCACCCGGCGAGCGGGCTGCCGAGGCCGATGCCGAGGGCCACGCAGCCGACGACCACGCTCGTCTTGAGTTCGTCCCACCGGGGGTTCTGGGCCTCCCCGAGCATGTACACGGCCGCCCGCATGAAGGCGACCACGAAGGTGAAGAAGGCGATGCCGATGAGGGCCGTCCGCAGGGCCTTCGTGGCCACCAGGGCGCGGACGTTGGCCACCAGCGGGCCGTAAACGTAGGCCGGGAAGCGGCGGCCCGGGTCGGCGGCCGGCATCTTGCGGATGAGCAGGCTGGCGACCGCCCCGACCACGGCGAGGCCGACGAGGATGAGGCCGATCACCCACTCGCGGCGGAGGAAGAGGAACGACAGGACGCCGCCGCTGACGGTGCCGAGGATGACGGCCAGGAAGGAGAGCGATTCGAGCAGCCCGTTCCCCTTCGAGAGCAGGTGCGGGGGCAGGATTTCGGGCATCGCCCCATACTTGGCCGGCACGAAGAAGCAGGAGTGGGTTCCCATCAGGAACACGGTGGAGAGCACGACCCACGGGCCGGCGGGGTTGCCGTGGGTGCCGAGCCAGAAGCCGAGGAGGGCGACGGCGGTGATGCCGACCTCGGCCACCTTCCACGTGACCAGGGCGTTCCGCTTCGAGTACTTGTCGGCGAAGTACCCGGCGATCGTGCAGAAGAGGGCCCACGGGGCGTAGAAGAGGATCGGCATGAGCGAGATGGCGTCGCGCTCGCTCAGCGTCTGCGTGTTGATGGCGAAGAACATGGCCGAGGCGTGGACGGCCTGGTCGTTGAAGGCGGCGAAGAACTGGGCGACGAGCAGCCCGATGAACGTGCGGGACATCAGCCCGCGGGAGGGGGGCGGCGGGAGGGCGTCGGACGGGGCCGCCGGCGAGCCCGAGGCGGGGGAGGTGTCCGTCATGAATCCCTTCACGGCTGATCGGCGGCGGGGAGAACCCCGGGTAGTTTAGGGCGCGGAAGCGAGTCCGTTTAGCGCCGCGACCCGCGGTCGCGTCAAAACGCGACCGCGGGTCGGGGTGCCAAGCGAGGGAATGGGGTTCGCGTTAAACCGTCCCGAAGTGGTGCCGCAGCTTGCGGATCGCCTTGTACTTCTCGTCGCTCACCCGCTCCACGGTGGTGCCCAAATCGGTGGCGATCTCGGGCACCGCCCAGCCGTCGAGGGTCAGGCCCAGGATCGTCTGCTGGCGGGGGCTGAGCAGCTCGGCGGCGGCCTTCGCCAGCGCCTCGCGGTCGTCGCGGGTCGTGTTCTCGGTCCGGCGGGCGTGGTCGGCCACGTCCGGCGAGAGGGGGGCGAACTTCCGCGCCCGCTGGGTCCGCTTCTTGACGGCGTCGATGGCCCGCAGGAACTCGCGGCGCTCGTCCCCCTCGTCGTCCTTCAGGACGCGGGTCCAGGCGTCGGGCTCCAGCTTGGTCAGCAGCCGGGCCAGCACCTCTTGCGTGCAGTCGGGCCAGCGGTCGGCCGGCAGGCGGGCGTTCCGCCAGCAGGCCTGGCAGTACCGGCTGATGTCGCTCACGGCCTCCGGGCTGACGGCCGCGGCCGCCGCGTGGGCCGAACTGCCGGACGCCACGAGGGCCGTCCCGAGCACCGCCGCCATCATGACCGTTCGCGACCGGGCGGCCGCGGCGGGTACGATCCGAGTCATGGTTGTTCGCGTCCCCAGGGTGTCCGGTCCGGTGGGAAGCCGCCTCCGTCGTCGATTATACGGACGGTCGGGCCGCCGAATCTCGCCCACCCGGGGGGAAATAGCGGCCCGGAATTGTGGCCTTACCCGAAACGAATGACGAAAGCGGGGAAAAAGCCGGTCGGGGGCGTTGTGCCGGCCGGCGGTGAACTAGGGTTGGGCGTAGCCTCACGGACCGACGCCGTCGCCCGCCGATTCGAGAACTCCCGCTCGTGTATTCTTCCCCCACACCCGCCGCCACCGACGACCCGCTGCCGGACCTCGTCCGGCTCCTGCGGCACAAGACCGCGTCCGAACGGCTGCGGGCGGCGAAGGCCCTCGGCCGGCTCGGGTGGCTGGCCCGGGACGCCATGCCGTCGCTCGTCGGGGCCGTCGCCGACGAGGACGCCAAGGTCCGCGAGGCGGCCGCCCAGGCCGTCGGCCAGATGGGGCCGGACGCCCTCCCGGCCCTCGCCGCCATGCTCACCCGGGACGACAAGTACGTCCGCCGGCACGCCGTCTGGTCGCTCGGCAAGCTCGGCCCGCTCGCCCGCCCGGCCCTGCCCGACCTCTGCCGGGCGCTCAAGGACATCGACCCCCGCACCGCGTCCGGGGCCGCCCAGGCCCTCGGCAACCTCGGGGCCGACGGGGCGGAAGCGGTGCCGCACCTGGCCGAGGCCATGCGGGGCACGAACATCGTCCTCTGCCGGCTCGCCGCGAAGGCGCTGAGCCAGATCGGCCAGCCGGCCCTGGCCACGCTCGTGGCCCACCTCCAGCACGCCGACCCGTTCGTCCGCGGCGAGTCGGCCCTGTCGCTCGGGTGGATGGGGGCCCCGGCCCGGTCGGCCGTCCCGTTCCTGGCGCAAGCCGTTCGCGGCCCCCGCACCGTGAGCAGCCGCACGCCCCCGCCGCCGACGCTGCGGCCGCAAACCTCGCACCTGAGCCCGGCCACCCCGCAGGTCATCACGCCGCCGCCGGAGGGGACGAGCGCCGAGGACAACGCCCGGGTGTACGCCGCCCAGGCCCTCGGCCGCATCGGCCCGCCGGCCGCCCCCGCCCTGCCCGACCTCGAGGAAGCCGCCTACCACGGCTCGGACGCCCTCCGCTTCGCCGCCGAGAACGCCATCCGGATGATCCAGGGGGCGTGAACGGCACCGGCACACGAGTGACGCGGCCGAAGCGAACCTGGCCGCCCCGCGTGGCGGAGTTACGTCGATTGGTGTACTCGAACCGGGGTCCGAGCTTTACCGCATTCTCCCAGCGCGGGGCGCTCGAAAACGCCGCAAGGGACGGGCGGGATGAGTCTTGGGGAAACCGCCCCGCAAACATGCGGTAAAGTTGAGCACAGATTCGGTCGCAACACCTTTCCGGCGAGCCAGTCCAGGCATTACCGTGCGGGCGAATAATAAAGGCTTACGTCGAGCCGTTCGAGAGCATTGCGGCGCAAGGAATTTGACGTGAGTCCCGCCGCGGGGTGGGCCTCACCACGGCTCACGATCAGCCCGTTCGTCCACTTCGTCCGTCTGCCGTCGCCGCAACTTCACCCGAGCGCCGCCCGCTTCTCGGCGATGAACGGCAGGTGGTGCGGGATGTGGTAGCACGCCATGGCGATCACCTTTTCGAGCGTCATCAACCCCTTCTGGCTGTGAACCCCCGTCCGCCCCAACTGTTCGGGCGAGAGGCCGCGGATGACGCGGGCCGTCTTCCGCCGGATCGCGTCCACCACCGCCAACTCCTCGTCGATGTCGCGGGCCTGGTAGTCCATCGCCTCGATGAACTGGTTCTCGTCGGCCGCGAGCAGGAGGGGGGTGTCGCGCAGGGCGATCACCCGCAGGATGCGGTCGGCGAAGACCGGCTCGAAGTCGGCGATGTGGGCGAGGACTTCGAGCGTACTCCACTTCCCGGGCACCGGCCGGGCGAGGAGTTGCTCGCGTGTCATCCCGGCGACCGCGGCCCGCAGGTCGAAGGACTGCTGAAGGTAGGTGTCGGCCAGTTCGGCGGGCGTCGGCATCGAAACCTCGGATGACAGGGTGACAAGGTGAGGGGGTGACACGGTGACGGATGAAGGAAACCTGTCACCTTGTCACCCCCTCACCTTGTCACCCTGTCATTCCTATCGCCCGCGTTCGAGCTTGGCCCGCAGGTACGCGACCTGCCGCAGCCGCACGTCCGGGGGGCCGTCGGGGTCGAAGTCGAGCGGCACCCGGGCGACGAACTTCAGCACCTCGAACGCCCGCCGGCGGAGGCTCTCCTCCCGCCGCTCCAGGGCCGCGAGCAGGAACGGCACCGCGACTTGGCCCCGCTGCGCGAGTTCGACCGTCGCCCCCTTCACCCGGGCGTCGTCGGCCAGGGACTCGACCAGCAGGCGGACCTTCTCCTGTTCGAGCATCTGCCCGACCGTGCCGCCGAGCCCGCCGCCCGGCGTGCCCAACGGCGGCGGCGTCTCCACCAGCCGGCCCGCGGGCCGCGCGAAGGGAACGGGCGGGGGCGGAACGGGTGTCGGGGCCGGGGCGGCCGCCGGCCGGGCGAGGGCGGCCCGCGGCGGGGGCGTGTCGGTGCCGACGCCGGCGTCCTGGGCTCCCTGGCGGGCGGCGAAGTGGCGGGTGAACCCGTCCTCCTCGAAGCTCCGCCCGAGGTAGGCGTCGATGGCGATCTTGTCGTCCACGAGCTGGTGCGGGGTGCCGGCCGTCACCACCTGCCCCTTCGTGATGAGGTAGACCCGGTCGGCCGTACGGAACACCTCGCGGACGTTGTGGTCGGTGATGAGGATGCCGATGCCCGAGTCGGCCAGCTCGCGGATGTTGTCCCGGATGTCCTCGGTGGTGATCGGGTCCACCGCCGCGAACGGCTCGTCGAGGAGGATCAGGAGCGGCTCGCACACCAGGCAGCGGGCGATTTCGAGCCGCCGCTTCTCGCCGCCCGAGCAACGGCCGGCGGTGTTCTTGCGGACGTGTTCGAGCTTGAACCGCTTGAGCGCCGCGTCGGTCCGGTCCCACCGCTCGGAGCGGGTGAGGCGGCGTTCGAGGCTCCGGCTCCGCGGCAGGGCTTCGAGGATGGCGAGCAGGTTCTTCTCGACCGAGAGCTTCTTGAAGACGCTCGGCTCCTGCGACAGGTAGCCCATCCCCTTGCGGGCCCGCTGGTACATGGCCAGCGAGGTCACGTCCTCGCCGTTGAACGTGACCTTCCCGGCGTAGGGGGCGATCTGCCCGGTGGCCATGCGGAAGCTGGTCGTCTTCCCGGCCCCGTTGGGCCCGAGGAGGCCGACGATCTCGCCCGGGTTGACCTCGAAGGAGACCCCATCGACGACCTTCCGCCGGCCGTAAATCTTGACCAGCCCCTCGACTTCCAAGAGCGCCATCGTGCCGACCCCCCGCCCCGGACCGTGGGACCGGGGGAGAAGTACCCGAAACGGGCGGCCGACGCAAGCCGGGGCGGGCCGGGGGGCGGCCAAGAACGCGAAAGCCCCGGGACGGCCGTCCCGGGGCATTGAGGCACCGCGTAATCCGAGCGCTTCTCAATACAGCCCGATGTCCAGGGCGTTCGACACCGCCCGCCCGACCCACCACGCGGCCGACCGCCACTTGGCGTGGATCTTGACCACCGCGAACCCGCCCGGCTTGATCGCCGCGTCCGGGTCCGTCACCTCCACGTCGATCAGGTACGTCTGGGCCAGCGGGGCCAGCTGGTTCGGGTCGTCCGACGGCATCACGGCCAGCGGGCCGCCGCCCTTCTGCGTCAGCTGCAGCGGCACCGTCCGGGCGTTCTGCTCCGGCAGGTACCGCACCCGGCCGGCGAACACCTTGTCGCTCCGCCCCTGGAAGTGGACCGACACCGCCAGCTCGCCGCCCGGCGGCAGGTCGTCCTTGAGCAGCCGGAAGTCCTGCGGGCTGACCGGCACCTTGACCACGAGCTTGGTCAGCTCGCCGACCTTGCAGAACGGCGGGGCGTCGGTCGTCCCCCGGTCGAACGTCTTGCCGACCTCGTCCCGCCGGGGCACGGTCGTGACGTACCCGTCCCGCGGGGCCTTCAGCTCCCGCACCCGTCCGAGCTGGGCTTCGAGCCGGCCGATCTCGTTCTTGGCCGTCGCGGCCTCGGCCTCCGCCTCCAGCATCTGCCGGCGGAAGTTCTCCACCTGGTCGCGGTCGGCCACCTTCTCGGCCTCGGCCACCGTCAGCCGGAGCTGGTACGCCGCCTTGTCCCGCTCGGACGCCTTGTTCCGCGTCTGGGCCAGTTCGACCTCCAGCGGCTCGCTGGTGAACCGGGCGAGCACCTGCCCGCCGCGGACCGGCTGCCCGGCCTTGACCTCCAGGGCCGTGAGCCGGGCCGGCTCGGGCAACAACACGGCCTCCTCGTACCCCGGGTCGAGCGCCACGAACCCCGTGTCGTGGATCCGGCTGACCGGCAGCGGGAGGACGAAGAAGGCGAGCACCGCGGCCCCGAGGAGGCCGAAGGTGATGTAGACGCGACCGGCTTTCATGTCTGGCAACCGCCCCCGTTGTCGGACGTTCTTGACCACCTTCACGACCGGCATGACGAACATCGAGGCCACCGACAGGACGGCCAGCATCTGGCTCAGGATCTTCAGCTTCGGCCCCAGGAAGTCGGCCAGGAAGAAGATCACCCCGACCGTCACCACCCACCGGTAGACCCAGCTCCCGACGGCGTAGCCGATGAACAGCGCCTTCCGCCCCGGGGCCATGTACCCGTCTTCCGGCACCTCGATCCCGAGGGCCTTGGCCAGGAACAGGTTGTTCAGGTAGCGGTTGGCCTTCTCGCGGAGGTTCGGGATCTCCAGCCAGTCCGACAGGATGTAGTACCCGTCGAACCGCATCAGCGGGTTGGCGTTGAACACCACCGTGGAGACGGAACACAACACCATCACGCACAGGGCGATGTTGTTCACCACCGGGTACGCCGTCGTGTACCACCACACGAACGTGGCCGCCGCCGCGATCATCAGCTCGACGTAGATGCCGGCGAAGCTGATGAGGATGCGCTTCCACTTGTCGGAGAGCGTCCAGGCGTCCGTGACGTTGCAGTACAGCGCCGGGCTCAGGCACATGAGCAGGACGCCCATCTCGTGGCACTCGCCGCCGAACGCCTTGCAACTGAGCCCGTGCCCGAACTCGTGGATGACCTTCACCACGCCCAGCGACAGCCACATGTACAGGACGGTGCGGTACTGGAAGAAGTCCTGGTACGCCGGCAGCTTCGCGTGGAAGGTGTCGAAGTGCAGGGCCACGTGGACCACGGCCGAGAGCATGAACAGCACGCTCAGCACGAAGAAGGCCGTGGTGAAGATCCACCACAGGTAGCGCTTCATGAAGTCCAGGATGCGGTCCGGGTCGAAGACCGGAATCTTGAGGTAGAGGATGTTCGACACGGTCGCCAGCCGGCGGGTGCGGCGCTGCTTGGCCCGGCGGTCGAACAGGTGCTTGCCGGCCCCCGGCTGCTCGTGCTGGACGAGGCCGGCGGTCACGAGCTGGCGGGCGAAGCTCTCCAGGTCCTCGTGCGTGAGCCGCTGGGGGGTGAACTCCGTCTCGAAGTTCTTCTGCACCTCCTCCATCGTGTGCTTGCCGTCGAACAGGCTGAAGACGTAGTGCTCCTGCCTGTTGAACCGGTAGTACCGGAGGCAGACCGGGTCCTTGACGACGTGGAACGTCTTCCCCTCGTACTTCTGCTCGTACTGGTGCAGGTCCGGCCGCACTCGCAGGCGGACCGACTTCCGCCGCTCGGCCGGGTTGTTGAGGGTGGCAGTGTGGTCCATGAGCGGCGGCCGGGGATGAGGAGACAGGGGTCAGGAAACAGGGATCAGGAGTCGGCAGGAAAGGAGACCGGGAAACAGGGGGGCGAGCGTTCACCCGTCTGGCCCCTGTCTCCTGTCCCCTGTCTCCTGTCCCCTGACCCTTACTTCCCCGCCGGGTTGATGATGACCGTCGCCGCGCTGCGGTCGAGCAGTCCGAGGGTGCGGTTGTCGACCTCGAAGCGGACGGTCACGTACCGCGGGTCGGTGGCGTCGATCTTCGTCACGGTGCCGGTGATCGCCTTGCGGGCGCTCTCGCCCGGCGGCTTCCACAGGTGGACGGTGCCGGCCGACGTGCCGGCCACCAGGAACGGCTCGCCGGCCGCGGCCGGGGCGAACGCCGCGCACGTGATGCCCGCCCGCCCGGGGGCGACCAGCCGGGCCAGCTCGGCCCCGCGGCCGCCGGGGGCCGGGTTCGTCCACACCTGCAGCCCGCCCTTGACCTCGCCCTCGCCGCCGCCGGTCAGCACGTACTGGTCGTCCGGGCTGAACATCGCCAGGGTGGCGAACGCGGCCGTGCCGCCGGCCGTCTGGATCGTCGAGACGGTCTGCTTGTCGGCCAGGTTCACCACGTCGAGCCGGCCCTTGTCCTGGTCGAACAGCACCCGCCCGCCGTCGGCCGACACGGCCAGGCCGTCCACGGCCCCCGACCGGTGGTCGATCGAGCGGGCCAGCCCGGCCTTCTCGGTGCCGAGCTTCCACACCTTGATCGAGCGGTCGCGGGACGCCGACACGAGGGTGCCCTGCTGCGTGATGGTCAGGCTCGTGACCGTGTCGCGGTGCTCGGTCGGGACGGCGTAGAGCTTCTTGCCGGTCTCGGTGGCCCAGACGAAGATTTCGCGGCCCGAGGCGGTGGCGAAGTGCCGGCCGTCGGGGCTGAAGGCGACGGCCTGGACGCCGCCGGCGTGGGCCTCCTGCCCCTCGCAGGCCGGGGCGGTCGGGAGGGCGTCGGGGTTCGACAGGTCCCAGACCCGCACCTTGCCGTCGTCGGCCCCGGTGACGGCCCGGAACAGGGGCGACGTGGCCGGGGTGCAGGCGACGCTGCGGACGGCGACCGGGTGCGGGAGGGCGTGCCCCGGCTTGCCGCCGGCCACGTCCCACACGACGGCCCCGCCGTCGGCCCCGGCGGACACCACGAGCGGCCGCTTCGGGTTGGCGCTCACGGCGATCCCGGTCACCTCCTGGCGGTGCCCGGCCTGCGACTTCTCGGGGGCGATCGGGGTGGCCGGCTCGACCGTCACCGGGGTGCCCCGCTTCACCACGCCGGCGTACTGCACGTCCAGGTTCCCCTCCACCCGCACGGTGTCGGTGGCCTGGATTTCGAGGATCTTCTCCCCCTGCTTGACGAACTCGCCCGGCTGCCGCGACACGCTCCGGATGAACCCGTTCACCTGGCTCCGGATCTGGTGCTTGGAGAGCATCACCTCGGCCTCGTCGTACTCGCTCGTGGCCTTGGCGATCGACTGCTTGGCCTGGGCCAGGTTCTCCTGGAACCGGGACAGGGTGATGAGGTCGTTGAACAGCTCGCCGAGGCCGAGGACGCCCTGCTCGTAAGACTTCTTCGACAGGGCGTACTTGTCGTCGGAGAGCTTCACGCCCTTCTCGGCGAACCCCTTCACCTCCTCGGACGCGGCCCGGGACGACACGGCCGCCTTCATCTTCCCGTTCACGAGCTGGTCGTCGAGCAGGCCGATGATCTGGCCGACCTTCACCGGGTCGCCGTCCTTCACCTTCTTGTAAGGCTTCTCGTGCTTCACGTCCCGCGGGTGGTAGACGAGGTTCGTGTCCTTCGGGTCGACGGGCACGCCGGCCGGCCACGGGGTGGCCAGCATCTCGATCTTGCCGTCCACCTCGGCGCTCACCTGCTGCCGCTCCTCGTACTGGACGGTGCAGTTGCCCACCACCAGCGGGTCGCGGCCGCCGACCTGGGCTGCCGCGAGCGTCGGGGCCGGGGCACCGGGGAACAGCGGCTGGCCCACGTCCACGTTCGGGTTGTCCCCGCTCTTGGCGGCCGCGGCGGCCTTGCCGGCGTCGGGCGGGGCGGCGGTCTGCGAGCAGCCGACGACGGTCGGCGGGAGCGACAGGGCGGCGACGGCCGCGAGGCGACGGAGACGCATGGGAAGTCCACCCATTCCACGAGGCGACGAGTCCGGGGTTACGACGCGGGGGCCGGCGGGTGGCGGCGAAAGCCGGCCCGGGCGGCGGGGACTGCTGGGGGACGGGGCTCGCCCGAAAGACTCCGGCTCAGAACCAGAAGATCACCTTCTCGTAGAACCACTCCCACACGCCGTGGAAGGTCGAGTACCCGAGCGAGTGGTCGCCGCAGCGGATGCGGGTGCGGACCTCCAGCCCGGTGGTGAACTGCCGCGGGTCGATCTTCCCGGCCTCGGGGAAGTCGTCCAGGTTGAGCTTCACGTAGGCCGTCACGATCGGCTCGTTCTCGGCGTGCTCGTCCTTGCTAGGTACCGCCTCGCCGGCGATCCCCTCCTGGTAGAGCCGGCCGAGGTAGCTCCGGTCGGTCTGGCTGGCGAGCAGCACGTCCACGTCCAGGTACGGCTTCTTGTCGGCGTCGAGCTTGAACATGCCGGGGGTGGCGAACGCCTGGAGGACGTGGCCGACGTTCCGCTGCGGGATCTTCATCTCGACGTGCCACAGGCCGGCCAGGTTGCCGACGCGGACGAGCGGCTCGTTCGGCCGCACCGTCCGCCCCTTGAGCGACTCCCGCTTGTCGTCGTTGAGGACGGTCCAGCTCACCTCCCCGGGCGGCCGCCGCTTCTCGTCCTCGAAGGTGGCCACGAACGCCCCGCGGAGGCGGTCGTCGGCGTGGTACGTCCGGCGGAGGGTGTCGAGCGTCGCCTTGAAGTCGTCCCGCCGCAGCTCGGCCATCGACCGCTCGGTCTCGAGCCGGAACTTCTCCTCGGCGCTCCCCCGGAACCCGACCAGGGCCGTCTGGGCGGCGTTCGCCTTCACCCGCTCCTCGTTCAGCTTGTTGTTGACATCCGACAGCTCCTTGTCGAGCTGCTCGCTGTAGAGGTAGACCGCCGGGTCGCCGGCCTGCACCTGCTGGCGGGGCTTCACCAGGATGTCCTTGACCTGCCCCTCGCGGTAGGCGAACACCTGGGCGACCTCGACGGGCACCAGCTGCCCCTTGGCGTCCATCCGCAGCGGGGCCGGCACCAGCACCAGGGCGGTGACGAGCCCGGCGACCAGGGCCAGCGCCCCGAACAGGAAGAAGCGGGCCTTGCCGCCGAGCCCGTCCTGGAGCTTGGCGAGCGGCCACCAGAGGAACTTGAGCGGCACCCGCTTCATCTCGGCCGCGTTGTACAGGGCCGGGGCCGCGTGCTTGCCGATCACCTCCAGCCGCTGCACCAGCGGCTCCGTCTGCTCGGGCGGGTTGAACGCCTCCATGAGCAACACGGTCCGGGCCGACTTCTTCTTGGCCGCCTCGGTGGCGTCCTCGCGGTCGTCCCGCACGGGCATGACCACCAGCAGCTTCGGGTTGCTCTCCACGAGGTAGGCGTCGAGCGCGTCGGACACGGCCGGGGGCAGCCCCTCGTCCTTGGCCCCCTTGAACGTGAGCGGCTCGCCCCAGGCGTTCACGCTCTCCATGAGCGCCCGCATCCGGCGGACGTGGGTGCTGGCCTTCTCGACCACGTCGGCCCCGCTCACGGCCTCGACCGTGATCTTCTTGCGGGCGTGGCGGACGCCGACGCAGATGCGGTCGCACTCGACGGCCTTGCGGCCCTCGTTGGCGACGTGGTACGCCACCTGCGTCGGGTTCAGGCTCGAATGCACGAGCCGGGCGAACGCCTCGATCTGGGTGAACGACTTCTCCAGCCCGGTGGCCGACCGGGTGGTGCTGAACTGGTGGTACTGGCTGGCGTACCCCGCCATCTGGAGCGTGAAGTTCAAGAACGTCGGGTAGAGGCGGGGGTCGTGGGTCGGGTCCTGGAAGACTTCGAGGACGCCCAGCGGCGTCTTGTCCGGGGCGATGATCGGGGCGAACAGGGCGAAGAAGTCGGTGAGGTTGGCGGCCGGGACGCCGCTGTTGGTGCTCGGGCCGGTGCCGATGCGGCCGTTGGGCTCCAGCATCAGGGGGGCCGGCGGGTTGGCCTGGAAGACCATCCGCAGGGCCTCGTTGTGGCACTGCCGGCCGCCCCGCTTGCCTTCGAGCCCGACCTTTTCGAGGTTCAGCTGGCAGGCCATCTGGAGGAACCCCTGGGGGGTCCGCAGCCAGATCGCGCCGGCCGGGGCGTCGATGGCGGTGAGGGCGTGGTTGAGGAACTGGGCGTAGAACTCGGCCGGGGCGAGGTTCGACCCGGCGAGCTTGGACGCCGACTCGAACGCCCCGTCGATCTGCCGGGTGAAGCGGTCGCGGGATTCGGTGCCCATCGGTTTGGCCGTCGGGGTGGGGTTCACGGCGGTCCTCGGTCGGCACGCGGTTGGGGCGTCACAGGCGGTACGGACGGTATTTCAGGATAGATCATAACCGTCGGCGCGGCACCCGAACAAGGCGAAGCCAACCCCGACGCGGCGGGCCGTTGCGCGGGCCGCACGCCGAACGCCGACGAGAGGCACGACCAAAACCCGCGGAAAGGCCGGCCCGAACGCGGCGGACCGCCCAGCTCCCCGGGTCGCAGTCGGGCCGCCGGGGCGGGATTCGCCGCGGGGCAATTTTATCGGACATTCACCGCCCGGGGTGCGAGTTCTCCCAGTTCAGGATGTGTTCCATCACGTCGGCCGTGTCCATCCCGCTCGCCGGCAGCGGCCAGGTGAACCGCTCGGCGGCGGCCAGCTGCGACGCCGCCCCCCGGCCCTTCGGCTGGCCCCAGAGCTGGACGAAGCGGCTGATCGCCCGCCCCCGCCGGCACAACCGGCGGACGCACGACCAGGCGTCGGCGTCGGTCCGGGCGGCCTCGGCCAGGAGCACGGTCCAGTCCGTGACCCAGACGACGAGCATGCGGGCTTCGATGTCTTCGAGGCCCCGCGTCAGGGCGTCGTCCCGGAAGACGTGGCGTAGAAGCGGCTCACACGGTGCGGCCATACGGTCCCCCCGCCGCCGGGGGTCGGTCCCCCGCGGTGCCATCCCTGTTGGTGGGCGGGCGTGCCACGCCGTCGTGGCCGCCGGTGCCGCGTGGGGCCGGGCGACCGGCGAGCGCCGGCCTCCCCCGCCCTGCCCCGCGTGTGCCCCCGGCCGTCCGCGCCCCCCGTCGTCGGTCGTCCCTGTCGTTCGGTGCGTCGGTCGGGGTCATACCGGCGGCCACCGCGGGTCGCAAGCGGACAATCGCCGGAAATGTTGGCACCGCGGCGGGCCGGGCGTAATCTGGGGACACGCGGCGCTCCCGGCGCTCCCGGTCCGAGATGAACCACTCATGCCGCTCTCCTGGCTCTGGGCCGTGCCCGCGGCCGTCGCGCTGTTCCTGGCCGTCACTTGGGCGTTCCCGGCCCTCCTCCGGCCGTTCTGGCGGGTCGTCGCCCACGCCCTGTACCGCTTCCGCGTCCACGGCGGCCGGCACGTCCCCGCGGCCGGCCCGGCCCTGATCGTCTGCAACCACGTCAGCTACGTCGACTGGCTCGTCCTGTGGGCCGCCTGCCCCCGGCCGGTCACGTTCGTCCTGTGGGCGGGGTATTACCGCAACCCGGTCCTCCGCTTCTTCCTGTCGTGGGTGCGGCGGAACGCGATCCGGATCGACAACCGCACCGCCCGCCCGCACGCCGTGGCCGCGAGCCTCGACGCCGTGGCCGCCGCCCTCGACGCCGGGCGGGTGGTCGTCCTCTTCCCCGAGGGCCGGCTCACGCGGTCGGGCAACCTCCGCCCGTTCGGCCGCGGCGTCGAGCACGTCCTGAAGCGCGTGACCGTGCCGGTGCCGGTGATCCCCGCCTGCACCGACGGGCTGTGGGGCAGCCTTTTCAGCCACCACGACGGCCGCATCCTCCGGAAGTGGCCCCGCGGCCTGCGGCGGAGGGTGGCCGTGCTGTTCGGGCCGCCGCTCCGGAACCCCTCCCCGGCCCCCTCCCCTGGGAAGGGAGGGGCGCAAGACACGACCGCCCCTCTTCCTCCCCCTCCCTTCCCAGGGGAGGGGGC
>JANPKP010000616.1:0-9042 GCA_031426095.1 Gemmataceae bacterium | reverse complement strand
CTGCGGCGGCAGGATGACCGCGTCGAGGACGTGGATGACCCCGTTGGTGCACTCGATGTCGGTCTTCACCACGTTGGCGGTGCCGTTGAGCTTGACCCCGCCGGCGGTCGAGACCTTCACCGGCGACCCCTGGACGGTGGTCGCCGACTTGCCATCGAGCCCGACCACGTCGGCCGCCATCACCTTGCCGGCCACCACGTGGTAGGTCAGCACGGCGGTCAGCTTGGGCAGGTCCTTGAGCAGCCCGTCCACCGTCCCGGCCGGGAGCTTGGCGAACGCCTCGTCGGTCGGGGCGAACACGGTGAACGGCCCCTTCCCCTTGAGCGTGTCGACCAACCCGGCCGCCTTGACCGCGGCGACGAGGGTGGTGAACGACCCGGCCCCGACGGCGGTGTCAACGATGTCCTTCATGCGGTCTCACTCCAATGCACCGCCCCGACCGGCTGGGGCCGGCCGACGCGAACGAGCGGGGTATCGCCAGACGGGGTTCCGCAAGGCGGGGGCGGCGGCCGGGGGCGGTGCGGGGGAGAGTCGGGGGCCGCCGACTGACAACACACTGATAGACGGGCCGCCGGCCGCGGGTCGATGAATAACGCGAGAAACACGCGGTCGGTGCCGTTCCCGCTCACCGGCCTACAATTCGCACCACCGCACGCGGTACACCACTCCCCCGAGGTCGTCCGATGCCGCACCCGACCCGCCAGGCCGTCATCACCGAGCCGTTCAAGGTCGCCGTCCGCGAGGTGACGCTGCCCGACCCGGCCCCGAATCAAATCCTCGTCGCCGCCGCCTACTCGGCGATCAGCGCCGGCACCGAGCTGGCCGTCTACACCGGTACCCACCAGTGGCTCAAGGACCCGAACCTGCCCGACTGGAAGTTCCCGTTCAAGTCGGGCTATTCGGCCGCCGGCACCGTGGTCGCGGTCGGCTCCGACTTCCCCGGCGGGTTCAAGCCCGGCGACCGCGTCGGCTTCCCCGGCAACCACGCCTCGGCCGAACTCCTGACCGTGGGCCACGAGCGCGGCCGGGTGTGGAAGCTGCCCGACGACCTCCCGTTCGACAAGGCGGCGGTGGCGGTCATCGCCCGCTACGGGCTGGGAGCTCCCGTCCGGGCCGGGCTGACGCTCGGCCGCAGCGCCGCCGTGCTGGGGCTGGGCATCATCGGCCAGTTCGCCCTCCGCTGCCTGCTGGCGGCGGGGGCCGGCCCGGTGGTGGGGATCGACGCCGTGAAGATGCGGCGGGACGCGGCCCTCGCGGCCGGGGCCGACCACGTCATCGACCCCACGGCCGGCGACACGCGGGAGCAGCTCTCGGCTTACCTGAAGGCCCGCGGGGCGGAGATCGTGGCCGACGCCACGGGGGTGCCGGACGCGATCCCGGTGGCGATGGGCCTGGCGTGCGACGCCGGGCAGGTGGTGGTGGTCGGCAGCCCCCGCGGGAAGGCCAAGGAGGTGAACTTCTACGACGACCTGCACCGCCGCTACATCGAGGTGACGGGGGCCCACGGGAACATGCTCTTCGAGCCGGCCCACACCCGCCTGGCCGGGGCGTGGGACATCAACAAGGCCCAGACGTGGCTCCTCCGCCAGCTCGCCGCCGGCCGCCTGAGCCTCGCGGGGCTGGTCCGCCACACGATCTCGCCCGAGGAGTTGGGGGCGGCTTACGAGGGGCTGCTGAAGGACAAGGACAACTACCTCGGCGTGCTGGTGAAGTGGGTGTGAGCGGGGGCGACTCATGCGTGCCGTCGTCGTCGGGTCGGGCATCGCCGGGCTGAGTTGCGCGATCGCCCTCCGCAAGGTCGGCATCGAGGCCGCCGTCTACGAACGCGCCCCGGCCCTCGGCGAGGTGGGGGCCGGGATCAGCCTGTGGGCGAACGCCCTCCGTGCCCTCGACCGCCTCGGGGCCGGGGCCGCCGTCCGGGCCGCCGGACTCGCGCTGACGCACTCGGAGATGCGGGCCTCAAGCGGGCGGAAGCTCCTGGCCCGCTTCGAGGCCGGGCCGTTCGAGAAGTCTGTCGGCGTCTCCCCGTTCATCTGCATGATCCACCGGGCCGAACTCGTGGCCGCCCTCGCCGGCCTCCTGCCGCCGGGCGTTGCCCGCTACGGCCATACGTTCTCCACGCTGCGTCTGGAAGGGAAACGGGTGGCCGTCGGCTTCAAGGACGGCCACACGGACACCGCCGACGTGCTGATCGGGGCCGACGGCGTCCGCTCGGCCGTGCGGGGGCAGTTGTTTCCCGGCGAACGGGAGCCGCGGTACGCCGGCTACACCTGCTGGCGGGGCGTCTGCCCGCGGCCTGCGGCGGTCACGCCAGGGTACGTCGGCGAGTGGTGGGGCCGCGGCCGGCGGTTCGGCATCACCACGCTGCCGGGCGACCGCGTCTACTGGTTCGCCACGCTCAACGCCCCGCCCGGCGGGAAGGCGGCCGACGAGCGGGCGGCCGTCGCCGCCGCCTTCCGCGAGTACGCCGACCCCGTGCCCGAACTGATCGCGTCCACGCCCGCCGACAAGGTGATCCGCAACGACATCGTGGACCGCCCGCCGGCCCGCCCGTGGTCGAAAGGGCGGGTCGGACTCGTCGGCGACGCGGCCCACCCGACGACCCCGAACCTGGGGCAGGGCGGCTGCATGGCCATCGAGGACGCGGTGGTACTGGCCCGCTGCCTGGCGACCGCCGCCGACCCGGCCGACGGGCTGGCTGCGTTCGAGGACGAGCGGTACGCCCGGACGACGGCGGTCACGAACGAGTCGTGGCGGTTCGGCCGCATGGGCCAGATGGAAGGCCGGCTCGCCTGCCGGTTGCGGGACGCGGCCCTGGGGCCACTGATGCGGCGCTTCGGCGCTAAGACGCTGCCGAAGTACGCCGCGTTCGACGTGGGCGAGTTGCCGGCGAAGGGATAGGGCGGTCGAAAGCCCACCCGTGGCGACGGGTGGGCTTTTCCCCGACTCAACCCGTTGCCCCGACGCGGCCCCGCCTCCCGCTGGTCTGCAAGTACCACTCGACCGTCTTCGCCAGCCCGTCGCGGAAGCTCACGGCCGGCTCATACCCGAGGTCGTCGCGGGTGCGGGTGATGTCGGCCTGGGAGAACTTCACGTCGCCGGCCCGCGTCGGCCCGAAGCCCGGGGCGAGGTCGGTGCCGAGGACGGCGTTCAGGGCGGCGATCAGCCCCAGCACCGTCACGCTCCGGCCGGTGCCGACGTTGTAGACGTTGCCCGACACCTCCGGGGCTTCCGACGCCCGCACGAGGGCCTGCACCGCGTTCGCCACGTAGGTGAAGTCCCGCGACTGGAGGCCGTCGCCGTGGACGGTGGGAACCCGCCCCTGGCTCATGGCGGCGGTGAACAGGGCGATGACGCCCGAGTACGGGCTGTCGGCCCGCTGCCGGGGGCCGAAGATGTTGAAGAACCGCAGCCGCACCGTCTCGATCCCGTAGGTGTGGGCGAACGCCTGCATGTACAGCTCGCCGGCCAGCTTCGCCGCCGCGTACGGCGAGCGGGCCTCCACCGGCTGGCTCTCCCGCTGGCCGCCCTCGCCGCTGGCCCCGCCGTAAGCGCTCGAACTGGCCGCGTACACCACCCGGCGGACGCCGTTCCGGCGGGCCGCGTCGAGCAGGTTCACGGTGCCGGTGGCGCAGGCCGCGTGCGACACCAGGGGCGTCTCCACGCTGCGGGCGACCGACGCCAGCGCCCCGAGGTGGAACACGCACCCGACGCCCCGCATCGCCCGGCCGACGGCGTCCGGGTCGGTCAGGCTGCCCTCCACCACGTCGGGCCGCGTCTTGAGGTGGGCCAGGTTCGCCCGCAGGCCGGTGCTGAAGTCGTCGAACACCCGGACCGGCCGGCCGCGGCGGACCAACTCCTCGACGAGGTGGGAGCCGATGAACCCGGCCCCGCCGGTGACCAGACACAGTTCGTCCATGAGATCGCTCCCGCCGTCCATGAGGTGGCCTCTTTGGGCGGCAGGAGTTTAGCGGAAGTGCGGGTGAAGGGGGAAGGCGAATTCACCACAGAGTCACAGAGGACACGGAGCCGAGCCGAACACCGAGAGGATCAAAAACCCGTGTTTCGGTCTTCACGGTGTTTCCCCTCTCAGTGCCCTCTGTGACTCTGTGGTTGATTCGCCCTCCGTCCTACTTCTTCGGCGTCAGGAGCTTGTCGAGGCCGCCCTTGATCAACTCCTTGCCCACGTCCTTCGCGGCCTCCCGGGCGAGGCCGGCCGCCGCCGCCTCGAACGCCCGGCCGTCCAGGGCCGGCTTGTCCACCGTGCCGCCCACGGGCACCCTCACCGTCTTGCCCTTCAACGCGGCCTGCACCATCGGGGTGCCGCCGAGCAGCTTGCCCGTGAGCGGCACGTCCACCACGAGCGAGAGCGAGCCGTCGAACCCGACCGACCCGTTCGTCGTGACGGCGAAGCTGTTCACCGTCAGCCGCAGGTTCTCGTGGTGGACGCGGCCGTTCTCGACCCGCACCGGCACCGTCATCTCGTCGGCCAGCGTCACGGTCGTGGCCGCCGCCCCGAGCAGCTTGGCGATCTCCCCGACCACCGGTCCGGCCCCGACCGACGCCTTGTGGACCACCAGCCTCCCCTTCACGTTCGCCTTCGTCGGGTCGAGCAGCGGCACCCGGTTGTCGTCGAGGATGAACGAGATGTCCCCCTCGGCCCGGGTGGCCTTGGCGATCACCGGGAGGGCGAACCCGATGGCACTGGCACACGCCTTGGGGGTGAGCTTGGCCCTGTCGACCACCGTCCCCTTCTCGAAGGTGACGACCGACGGCCCCGGTTCGAGCGTGACCGTGGGGGCGAGCCGCACCTTGCCGCCGCCGAACGTCGCCTCGATGGGCCTGGCCGTCAGCACCCCCCTGGCGAGGTGGGCGTTCAGGTCGGCCGGGCCCACGTCGAACCCGTAGGCGCTGGCCGACTGCCACGCCACGTTCGCGTTCCCGGTGAGGGCGGCGAGCGACACCCCGCCCGCGGCGGGAACGGGGCCGGGCGTGCCGACGGCCACGGCCAGCGGGGCGGCCCCGGGGGCGAGGCTGCCGGCGAGGGTGAACGGCTTCGCCCCCTGTCCGGTGGCCTCGAAGCCGCCGCCGATCATGGCCCGAACCTGCGGGCTGAGCTTGGCGAGGTCGTACCTCAGCGTGCCGTTCAGGGTCACGTCCGGGCCGGCGGTCGAGAGTCTGGAGAGCGACCCCGTGGCGTCGACCGCCAGCCCGTCTCGCTCCACGCGGGCGGACGTCACCCGCACGGCATCCGCCGCCGGGTCGAGTTCGCCGTTCGCGGCCAGCTTCAGCCGCGGCTCGGCCCACAGCGGCGACGCCTTCGGGCCGTAGGCGAAGTCTTTCGCGTCGAGGTCGGTGGCGAACGTCGATTTGCCGCCGGCCGCCGCGAACGTGAAGGTGCCGGCCGCCCGCCCGTGGACGGCGTCGCCCCCCTTCGAGTCGGCCTGCATTCCGAGAAGGCGCTGCAGGCCGTTCAGGTCGGCGTCGAGGGTGCCGGTGCCGTCGGCCGCGTACTCGCCGGTCGGCCGGCGGCCGGCGGTGAGCCTGTCCGTGACGAGCGTGAGCGACTGCGAAGTGACGCGGAAGTGGGCCAACTCGACCGCCCCGGTCGCGGGGTTCACGGCCACGTCGCCCTCGGCCGTGAGCTTCGGCTCCGCGAGGTCGAACCCGGCCCCGCGGAAGCGGGCGCGATCGACGTCCACCTTCAGCCCGTCCACCGCCACCCGCTCGGGGCCGGCGAAGCGGACGGTGCCGCTCGCCACGCCGACGCCGCCGACCTGCCACCCTGCGGGCACGGGGGCGACGCCGGCCGCGCGGTCCTTCCAGCGCCCGAGGTCGCCGACGAGCCGCACCGACGCCTTGCCCGCCGTCAGGGCCTTGAGGTCGGCGACGGGTTCGAGCAACTTCACCTCCAGCCCGTCCTCGGCCGCGACCACCGTGAGAATCGCGGCGTCGAGCCGGGCCGGCGAGCCGACGGCGAAGCGGCCGGCGGCGTCGGCCTTGAGCGTGAGCTTGGCCTCCCGCAGGCCGCGGCCGGGGCCGTCGGTGAAGGCGAAGTCGGTGAGCGTCACCAAGCTCTCGGCCTTGAAGCCGCCGGTGGCCGGGGTGCGGTCGATCTTCACCCACCCCTCGGCCCGGCCGGCGAGCTTCAGGTCGCCGAGGTCGGCGAACTCGCCGAGGCGGGCGGCGAGGCGGTCGAGGTAGACGTTGACCGACGCCTTGAGCGACTCGGCCGAGCCGGCGGCGTTGAGGGCCAGAAAGTCGGACCGGCAGACGAACTTGTCGAACGTCGGCAGGTGGCCGGCGGGCAGGCGGCCGCTGAACTGGACGGCCAGCGGCTCGGCCCACTCGACCGCCTTGCCGTCGCGGACGGCCTTGAGGGCGGACGTGCGGAGGTCGCCGGCCCACGCCGTCCCGGCCGGCGTTTCCTTGCTGGCGAGCGAGAGCGACACCTTCCCCTCGCGGACCTCCGTGCCCGGCCGCAGCCGCGTGAACCGCGGCAGGAGGCGGGCGACGGCCGCGAGGTCGAGGTCGGCGGTCACCGCCACCCCGGCCCGGTCGAGGAGGGCGTCCACGTCCTGCGAGTGGTCGAGGGTGCCGCTGGCGGACGCGGTGCCGAGGTCGCACGTCAGCGACGCCTTCT
This sequence comes from Gemmataceae bacterium, assembly GCA_031426095.1. Classification (GTDB taxonomy): domain Bacteria; phylum Planctomycetota; class Planctomycetia; order Gemmatales; family Gemmataceae; genus JANPKP01. Next base: position 2,399 of record JANPKP010000616.1, on the reverse strand, counting down.
CGACGACGAACGTGGAGCCGGCCGCTTCGAGCTTCACGGGGATTTCGACGGACGCGAGCTTGAGGCGGTCGCCGCGGAGCCACGGGCCGGCGAGGTCGAAGTCGGTCACGGCGGCGGTGCCGTCCACCTTCACGGTCGGCTTCCCGGCCGGATCGGTGCCCCACGCCGCCGCGAGGTCCGCCTTGAGCCGGCCGCCTACCGCGATCCCGGGTTGCGCCCGCCGCACGAGCGGGCCGGCCGCTTCGAGGGGGAAGCCGTCGGCCTTCAGCACCACCTTGCCGGCGGCCCCGACGGTCACGTCCGCGTCGAGAAAGCCGGGTGAACTTGGCCCGGCGACGGCCGCCTTCACCCTCGCGGTCACGGGGTCGGCGGCGGACGCCGGCACGGCCGCGGCCACGTCCACGCCGGTGAGCGTCCACGTCTTGCCGTCGTCCGCGTCGTGGAGCGTGACGGTGCCGTCGACCACGCGGACGGCGACGGCCACCCGCTTCGCCGGCTCGTCGGACGACTTGAGGTACTCGGCGAGGGCCTCTTCGAGGTTGGTGCCGAGTTTCTCGCACACCACGTTCGCGGTCGGCCGCTCGAACACGAACTCGCCCACGTCGGCCTGGTCGCGGAGGAGGGCGGCGAGCGACTTCGTGGACGTGATCGACGGGACCGCGAGCAGCGGCCGGCCGGCGGCGTCGGTGATACTCACGCCGCGGAGGACGACCGGCGAGAACCACCCGAGCGACGCCCCGCCCACGTCCACGGTGCCCTTCAGGTCGGCGAGCGCCTTGCGCGCGACCCAGGTCCGCAGGCCGGTGTTGGCGACGACGGCGGGGGCGAACCAGACGGCCGCCGCGAACAGGACGGCGAGCCCGAGCAGCACCCGCGGCCAGCGGCGGCGCGGCCGGCGGGGCGGCTCGGGGGTGAGGGTGTGCAAGGCTTCGGGGGCGGCGGTGGACATGGGTCGGCTTCCTGCGGGCGGCGGTCCGCGTCACCCGGTGGCATCGGCATCCGGCGGGGCGATTAGAGCGGTTGCCGGGGCCGGCCGCAACCGCGAACCGGGCGGCGGGCCGGCACGACCGCTACGAATTGCCCAGGGTCACGCCGTCGATGGCGGCCGTCATGGCGTCCGCGATCCGTGCCAACGACCCGTCCGACGTGCAGAGCGGGGGGAAGGCGTATAGCACGTTGCCGAGCGGCCGCAGCAGCACGCCGCGGTCGAGGCACGTCCGCCGCAGGGCCGCCGCCCCGGCCGCGAGGTACCCGCCGGGCCAGTCCAACTCGACGGCCCCGAAGAGCCCGCGGACGCGAACGTCCTTCACCCCCGGGCGGCCGGCGAGCGGTCCGAGGCGGTCTCGCCACACGCGCTCGATCCGCGCCACGTCGGCCTTCCACCGGCCGGTTTGGAGGAGCTTCCAACTCGCGACGGCGACGGCACAGGCGAGCGGGTTGGCGGTGAACGAGTGGCCGTGGAAGAGGGTGCGGGTGCGGTCGGCCGTGTCGAACGCGGCCACGACGTCCGGCGAGGCGAGCGTGGCCGCGAGCGGGAGGACGCCGCCGCTCAGGCCCTTCGCCAGACAGACGAGGTCGGGGGCGACGCCGGCTTGCTCGAAGGCGAACAGCGAGCCGGTGCGGCCGAACCCGGTCATCACCTCGTCGGCGACGAAGAAGACGCCGTGCCGGCGGGCCACGGCGGCGATGTCGCGGAGCGTCTCGGGCGGGTGCACGAGGATGCCGCCGGCCCCCTGGACCAGCGGCTCGATCACGACGGCCGCCACTTCACCCGGGTGCCGCTTCAACAAGTCGTCGAGTGCGTCGGCGTCCACCGGCGACCGTAGCGTCCGGAACAGGAGGGGCTCGAAGCGGCCGAAGAAGGTGGGGTCGCGGCCGACGGCCATCGTCGCGAAGGTGTCGCCGTGGTAGCCGTTTTCGAACCCGACGAAGAGCGTCCGCCCCGGCTCCCCGCGGTGGCACCACGCCTGGTACGCCATCTTCAGGGCGACCTCGACGGCCGTGCTGCCGTTGTCCGAGTAGAAGACCCGCCCGCCGGCCGGCCACGGCATCGCCCCGAGCAGCGAGTCCGCGAGTTCGACCGCGTGCGGGTGGGTGGCCCCGGCGAAGAGGACGTGGTCGAGCGTGTACGTGGCGGCACGCAGCGCCGCCATCAACGACGGCTCGCGGTGGCCGTGCAGGATCGTCCACCACGACGAGGTGCCGTCGATGAGCGTGCGACCGTCGGCGAGGTGGAGGAACTCGGCCTCGGCGGAGACGACGGGGAGCGGCGGTTCGCTGGGCTGTAGTGAAGTGTACGGGTGCCAGACGGCGGCGCGGTCGCGGTCGAGTAGCGAATCGAGGTCCGGTATCTTGTGGCCCGGGCTTCCAAGCCCGGGGTCATGCACCACCCCGGGCTT
>JANPKP010000615.1:0-8048 GCA_031426095.1 Gemmataceae bacterium | reverse complement strand
GGAGACGCCGGCCCGGATGTCGGTGCCGTCCGTCTTGCGGGGTTGGGCACCCGTGAGGAACGCCGACAGGGCCCGGGCGTGGTCGCCGCCGCCGTCGCCGTGCGGGCGGGCCTTGTCGGCCGTCAAGCCGGTGAGGACGAGGAGGTCGTCCTTCACGCCCTTAAGCGGTTCGAGGATGGGCGTCAGGTCGAAGTTCGCCCCCTCGGCCTTCGGCGTCCAATCGGCCATGTTCACGCCGTTGGGCACGTAAAGGAAGGCCATCCGGTTCGGGGCCGCGACCTTCGCGGACGTGGCGGCGGCCGGTGCCATCGCGTCGAGCCACGGCACGGCGACGGCGACGCCGAGGCCCTTGAGGGCGGTGCGGCGGGACAGGCGGGGGGCGGTCATGGTTAATCCTTTCCGCGGCGGAGTCGGAACGGGTCGCTGGTGTCGATGCCGACCACGAGCGAGGAGAAGCGGAAATCGTTGGCGGCGAGTTGTTGCGTGATCTTGTCGACGGCACGCTTGTCGTAGGTGTCGAGGCCGCGGCCGGTGGCGTAGGTCAGCATCTTCTCGGCGAGGCAGCGGGCGAACAGGTCTTTCTTCCCCTTCAGAATCACTTTCAGCCCGGCGGGGCCGCTGAACTTGAGGCCGCCGGGCAGCTCGCCCGACGGATCGATCGGCACGTCGTCGTCCTTCTGGCGGTACGCCCCGACGGCGTCGAAGTTCTCCAGCCCGAAGCCGAGCGGGTCCATCTTGGCGTGACAGTTCGCGCAGGCCACGTTCGCCCGGTGCTGCTCCATCCGCTTGCGGAGCGAGCCCGTGCGTGCCTTGCCGTCCTTCTCCAGCTCGGGCACGTCCGGCGGCGGCGGGGGCGGCGGGGTGCCGAGGAGCTGTTCGAGAACCCACTTGCCACGCTTCACGGGGGAGGTGCGGGTGGGATTCGATGTGACGGTGAGGACGCTCGCCTGGGTGAGGACGCCGCCGCGGTCGGTGCCGCTCACGTCCACCCGCACGAACTCGCCGCCCCGCGGGATCGGCTTCCCCTTCGTCCGCGTCGCCTTCTCGTACAGCTTGTTCCCGGCCGTGTCGGCGAGGCCGTAGTGCCGGGCCAGCCGCTCGTCCACGAACGTGAACGGGGCGTCGAGCACGTCGAGGACGCTGCGGTCCTCCTTGATGACGGCCCCGAAGAAGAGTTCGGTCTCCCGCCGCATCGACTTGCGGAGCTGGTCGTCGAACGCCTTGAACTTGGTGCCGTCCGGCTGAACGAGGTTGAGCCGGCCGAGCTGGAGCCACTGCATCACGAAGTTGTCCACGAGGGCGTTCGCCTTCGGGTCGGCGAGCATCCGCTTCACCTGCGCTTCGAGGTTGGGCGTGAGCTGCTTCTTCGCCGCGAGGGCGGTGAGTTCGTCGTCGGGCATGCTCGACCAGAGGAAGTACGACAGGCGGGACGCGAGCTGGAAGTCGTCCAGCGGGCGGGCGTCGGGGCCGGCCGGGCGGTCGTCCAACTCGACGCGGAAGAGGAACTTGGGGGAGACGAGGACGGCCGTCATGGCGAGCTGGACGCCGGCCTCCCACGACCCGCCCTTCGCCACCGCGGCCTCCGCGAGCTTCGCCAGCCGCCCGACCTCGTCGGCCGTCGCCGGCCGCCGGAACGCCCGCGACGCGAACCGGGCGAGCACCTCACGGGTCTGGGCCGCCTTCGGCTTCGAGCCGTCGCAGGCCAGGAGCTTACGGTGGGACGCCGGGCGGTAGCCGAGGGGGCCGTCGAACTCCAGGTTGCGGACGAACAGCGTCGCGGGCGGCTCGCCGGCGGCCGGCTTCACGAGGGCGACGGCCACCCGCCGAACCCCGAGACCCGCCGGCAACGCCACCTCGAACGACTCGGCGGCCTTCTCGGTCCGCCCCTTGACCTCGACAATGCGGAGGACTTTGAACGGCCGCAGCCCCTTCACCCCGGCACCGGAAAGGGCGTCGGCCTCCGCGTCGGTGGCCACCCCGGGTGCGGCCGCGTCACACGCCGCGAGCAGGGCCACCTTCACCGGCCTGGCGCCCGCCGTCTCGGCGTAGACCCGCGTGCGGAACGCGTACTCGCCGTCGGCCGGCCCCTGGCACGGGACGTTGATCGGCCCCGACTCCACCCCCGGAGCGCCGGGCTTGCCGGATACGACCCGCCACTTGTTCCGAAGGGGCACGTTTGCTGCGGCCGGCTCGGTGTGTTCCGCCGCGTGCCAGCGGGTGACGGGCTTCGGTGGAACTACGACGACGGCCCGGTCCATCACCCCCTCGGCGGCCGCGAGGTAGCGCTCCATCAACACCGGCGGGAGGGAGAGCACGTCGCCGATGTTGTCGAACCCGTGGCCCACGTCGTCGGCCGGGAAGTCGTCGGCCGGGGTGAAGTCGACGTAGCAGAGGTCGCGGACGGTGTTGTTGTACTCGGCCCGGTTGAGCCGCCGCATGGTGACGCGGCCGGGGTCGGGCTTGGCCAAGCGGTCGGCCCGGTCGAACAGCCCGCCCACCAGTTGAACGAACGCCTCGCTCTCGGCGGCGGTCGGCTGCGGCTTGCCCTTCGGCGGCATGTCCCCACCGCGGACCGCGTCGGCCGCGCTCTGCCACACCTTGCGGTCCTTCAACACCGCTGCGTCGGTCGTCGCCGCGTGTAGCGACAAGTCGGCCTTCGGCTTCGCCGCCCCGTGGCAGCTCACGCAATACTTGGCGACGAACGCGACCCCGGCCTTGTCGAACGACGGGTCGGCCGCGGCGGCGGGCGTGACGGCCGCGAGCGCAACGGTGAACGGAAGTAACGCGCGAAGGGGGGCCATCGGGTGGTCCGGCGGGGACGAAGCGGGGCGGGCGGGGCAGTCGGGGGGGCGGTCTCACGAATAATACCACGCGGTCGGCCGCCCGGCCATCGGAAACGCCGCCCGCGCCCCACTCCTCACGAGGGTCTGCCATGCTCCGCAACTCGTTCCTAGCGTCCGCGTTCGCCGCCGCCGTCGCGCTCTCGGCATCGGCCGCACCCGAGCCGGCCCACGAACACATGCCGGCCGGCCACTTCATGGCGTGTGCCAAGGCATGCGCCGACTGCCAACTCCAGTGCGACTCGTGCCTTACCCACTGCCGCATCCTGCTCACCGAAGGCAAGAAGGAACACGCCAAGACGGTGCAGACGTGTGGGGACTGCGCCGAATTCTGCAAGCTGGCGTCGAGCATGTCGGCCCGCCAGAGCCCCTGGGCCGCCGTCGCCTGCGACGGCTGCGCCAAGGCGTGCGACGGCTGCGCCGAGGCCTGCGAGGTATTTAAAGACGACAAGCACATGGCCGAGTGCGCCAAGAGCTGCCGGGACTGTGCGAAGGCCTGCCGCGAGATGATCAAACACGCCGCGATGGGTCACTAACCGGAACCCCGGCCCCGCCGAAACCCGGCGGTCGGGCTTTCCCCGGCCGCCGGAGTGGGATATAGTTCTCCGTCATGTTCCGCACTGCACTCACCATCTGTTACGTCCTCACGGCCGTCCTCGGCCCGCGGGCGTGCTGCCGACTTCTCTGCACGGCGAACGGCCCGATGGCCTCGCCGCACGCGGTGGCGTCTGCAGCGTCAGTTCCCGTAGCCCCCGCGAATGCCCACGCTTGCCCGCACTGCTGCCCGGGCGTTGCGGAGCCGATCAAGGGCGTCGCGGCGAACCAGCCGGCGAACGTCCCGACCGAGAAGCCGAACTGTCCGTGCAAGGACGGCATCGCCCCCGACCCGACGGCCGTGGTCGCCGCCCCGCACGCCGTCGCCGCCGACCTGCTCGACGACCCTTCCGCGGCCCCCGCCCCGTGGGGCGAATCGCTCGTCGTTACGAGAACGCTCGATCGACCGGCCGGCCCCACCGGCGGACCGCCGGCCCCCTTCTTAACGGCGGACCGCCTCGTCCGCGTCTTCCACCTCATGCGCTGCTGATCCGGCGCGACCGGCCACACCGTTGACGTTCCCACTCGAACCCGGGTGATGACCGCGTATCGCCGCGAGAACGTCTCGCGCCCGCGGCCGCCACCCCACAAGACCCGGGCACGCCCACCGTGCCCGTGCGGAGGAAGACTCATGTTCACGAAGTCGTTCGCGGGCCTCGTCGCCGTCCTCGGGCTGATCGGCGGCGGGTTCGCCCTCGGCGGGACCGCCACCGCCGCCAAGAAGGTCGCCGGCTGCTGTTTCCCCGGGGCCGCCTGCTGCGAGGCCGGACTGCCGTGCTGCTCCACCGGCGACTGCTGCTTCGACGGCTCCCCGTGCTGCGGCACCGGGAAGGCGTGCTGCGCCGAGTCGGCCGTGAAGGCGACCGTCAAGACGGCCGCCGAGGTCGATTGCTGCGCCGCCGGCGACGATTGCTGCTTCCCCGGTTCCCCGTGCTGCGGGGAGAAGGCCGTGAAGGCGACCGCCGCGAAGGCGAAGGCCGACTTCTGCGCTACCGGCGAGGAGTGCTGCGCCGCCCCGAAGTCGTGCTGCGCGAAGTAACCGGCGAGTGATGCGCCGCCCGGCCGCGTGCCTTCCCGGCACGCGGCCGGGCCTTTTCGTACCTTCAACACCTGTAACCACCCTTCTCACCCCACCCCGGGGTCGTGCCATGTGTCGCCCGATCGCCCTCCTCTTTCTCGTGGTCGCCGCCCTGCCCGCCGCGGCCGCCGAGCCGACCGCGAAGGACGTGTTCGACCGCCGCCTCGCCCCCATCTTCAAATCACCGAACCCGTCGAGTTGCGTCCAGTGCCACCTCGCCGGGGTGGACCTCAAGGACTACATCCGCCCCGACCACGAGGCCACTTTCCGCTCCCTCCGCGACCAAGGCCTCATCGACCTCGACGCTCCGGGCAAGTCGAAGATTTTGAAGCTGATCGACATGGGGACCGTGGACAGGACGCCGCAAGCCGCTGTGAGCGCGAAGGTGCGGGCGGCCGAACACGACGCCTTCGCCGCCTGGATCACGGCTTGCGCCGCAGACCCCGCCCTAAGGGCCGCCCCCAGGCTCGACGCGAAGGATTTCGCGAAGCCGGCCGCCCCGGAGGCGGTCATCCGCCACAGCCGGGCCGACCGCGTGCTGGCGTCGTTCGAGAAGAACGTCTGGGCGTTGCGCTTCCGCTGCATGAACTGCCACACGGAGGGCACGCCGCAGTGCGACAAGCTGGTGAAGGACTACGGCCCGAAGGTGGCGTGGGTGAAGAAGGCCGGGGCCGCCGCGACGATGGAGTATCTGCTCTCGAGTACGCTGATCGACGCCGCCGAACCGGACGCGAGCCCGCTGCTCGAGAAGCCGCTCGGCAAGGTCAAGCACGGTGGCGGGGTGAAGTTCGCCCCCGGCGACCTGGGGCACAAGGGCTTCAAGGCGTGGGTGGACGACGTGGCCGCGATCCGGGCCGGGAGGTACGCGAAGGAAACCGACCTCCCCCCGGCCGACGGCGGACCGCTCCGCTTCGGCTCGGAGGCGTGGTTGAAGCTCACCGACACCCCGCCGGCGTGGGCCGACAAGCTCCTCCAGGTGTCCGTTCACGCCTGGGACCCGACGGCGAAGGCGTGGGAGGCGGCCCCGGTCGCCACGTCCGACCGCGTCGTGTTCGGCAAGGGTAAGCTCTGGCAGCACACCCTTACGCTCCTCGCCGACCCGGGTTCCAAGCGGGCGAAGACGTGGGCCGCCGGCAAGCCGACGCTTCCGCCGGGCCGCTACCTGGTGAAGGTCCACGTCGACGCCGCCGAGCGCCTGGCGAAGGACTGGACGGCGACCCTCGGACCGGACGACGCCGTCGGCACGGCCGAAGTTCAGGCCTCGTGGAAGGAAGGCTACGGGGCGATGACGACGCTCGACGCACGGGCGGTGAAGAAGTAGCCTGACGCACGGAGGAGACGCCGATGATCGACCACGATTACGACAAGCCGGAGCCGACCCGCGAGGCGGTCGACGCCCTCCCCGGGCCGACGGTGCTGGAGTTCGGGGCCAGTTGGTGCGGCCACTGCCAGGGGGCGCAACCTGCCATCGCGGCGGCCCTCGGGGCGTTCCCGGGCGTGCGGCACGTCAAGGTCGGCGACGGCCCCGGCAAGCCGCTCGGCCGGTCGTACCGCGTGAAGTTGTGGCCGACGCTCGTGTTCCTCAGCGGCGGCGTCGAGGTGTCGCGGGCCGTCCGCCCGCCCAGTGTCGAGGCGATTCGCAGGGGGCTGGTGGGGATCACCGGGCCGGGAACTTGAGCGTTGCCCCCGTGGCGGGGGCGGGGTAGCATCATCGGTGCTCTCACGCTCGCCCCACGGCCCGAACGCCCATGACCCCGCCCGACCGCCCCCCGCCCGGTTGCGACACGGGCACCCTCGCCGCAGGGCAGCACTCGCTCGATCCCGAGGCCGACACCCGGCCCGGCAACCAGTCGCCCGCCCCGGACGCACGCCCGGACCACGACACCGGCACCGTCAGTGCCGGGCCCGCCCCCGCGGCCGCGGGGGGCACTCACGGGTTAGACGCCGACGCGGCCCGGTGGGCGGCTATGGCGTCGGCCCAAAGCCCCGCCCTCGGCCCGGCCGTGGCCGGGTACGAGATCGTCGGCAAGCTCGGGGAGGGCGGCATGGGGGTGGTCTACCACGCCCGACAGACGAGCCTCAAGCGGCTCGTCGCCCTCAAGATGATCCGCGGCGGGGCGGGGGCGTCGACCGAGGACCTCGACCGCTTCCGGGCCGTGGCCGAGCCCGTCGCCCGCCTCCAGCACCCGAACATCGTCCAGGTGTACGACGTCGGCGAACACGACGGGTGCCCGTACTACTCGCTGGAGTACGTGGCCGGCGGCAACCTGGCGGCGAAACTCGGCGGCCGCCCGCACCCCGCCGGCGACGCGGCGGCCCTGCTGGAGACGCTCGCCCGGGCCGTCCACCACGCCCACCAGCGGGGCGTCGTCCACCGCGACCTGAAGCCGGCCAACGTCCTGCTCGACGAGTCCGGCACCCCGAAGGTTACCGACTTCGGGCTGGCCAAGCGGCTGGGGGACGGGGACTCGGGGCTGACCCGGACCGTGGCGGTCATGGGCACCCCGAGCTACATGGCCCCCGAGCAGGCCCGGGGGGAGACCCGGGCGGTCGGCCCGGCGGCCGACGTCTACGCCCTCGGGGCCATCCTCTTCGAGGCCCTCACCGGCCGCCCGCCGTTCGTCGGCGACTCGGTCATGGGCACCCTCGACCGGGTCCTCAACGAGGAGCCGGCCCCGCCGTCCCGGTACGCCCCCGGGGTCCCCCGCGACCTGGAGACCGTCTGCCTCACCTGCCTGGCCAAGGAGCCGGCCCGGCGGTACGGGTCGGCCCTGGCCCTTGCCCAGGACCTGGAGCGGTTCGGGGCCGGCGAGCCGATCCTGGCCCGCCGCGAGGGGCTCCCCAGGAAGGTCTGGCGGAAGCTCTGCAAGCGGCGGCTCATGGCCGGGCTGGTGGCCGCCCTCCTGGCCACGGGCGGGGTGACCGCGTGGCTCGGGGTGCGGGCCGGGGCCGACCGGCGGGCGACCGCCCTCACCCGGGACTTCGAGGCCGGGATCGACGCCGCCGACTGGCCGGCCGGCCACAGGGACCAACTCGAAAGCATGGCCGACGACCTCCGGACCGTCGACCCGGCGGCCGCCGACGCGGCCCGCCGGAAGCTCGTCGAGCGGGCCGCCCGGCGGTTCCACGAGGGGCTCCGGGCCCCCCGGGTGACGCCGGCCGACGTGCCCGGGCGGGAGGCCGACGCGGGGTGGGTGGCCGCCCGCGACCCGGACCGCGGGCGGGAACTCGCCGACGCCCTCCGCGCCCGCCTCCGGGCGTGGCAGCCGGTCGCCGACCTGGCCCCCCCCTTCGCCGCCGCGGACGCGGTGTTCGCCCCGAACGAGGTCCGGGTCTCGGGGGGCGGGCTGGTCCCCGTGTCCGCCACCCGGGCGGCCGCCGGCCTCCCCACGGCCGTCCCGTCCGCCGGCCCGGCCCGGCTGGCGGTCGAGTTCGCCCCGGGGTGGGAGGCGGGGTCCGAGGCCGGGGTCGCGCTCGACCTCCCGGCGGCCCCTACGAAGGGGGCCGACGGCGGGTACGCGTTCATCGTCGCGTCC
>JANPKP010000614.1:0-7081 GCA_031426095.1 Gemmataceae bacterium | reverse complement strand
ACGGGTTACAATTCCCCCGACGCCCGCACACCCACCGACACCCCCCCCGGCGGTGACATGGACGAGTTGAAGCACGAGTGCGGCGTGGCCGCGATCTACTACCTGCCCGGCCACCCGGACAAGTCGCCGATCTGGGAGGGCGACCCGGAGCAGGTCTCCCGCCTCATGCAGCGGATGCTCCTCGACCTCCAGAACCGCGGCCAGCTCGCCGCCGGGATGACCACCTTCAACCCGCGGCGGGCCGACCTGCTCGACACCTGGAAGGAGGTCGGCACCGTCAGCGAGGTGTTCCGCATCAGCCACCCGGACAAGTTCCAGGCCATCATGAAGGACTACGCCGGGCGGGCGGCCATCGGCCACACCCGGTACGCCACCTGCGGGCCGACCACCCGCAAGTACGCCCAGCCGTTCGCCCGCCCCCACGGGTGCAAGTGGAAGTGGTTCGCCTTCGCCTTCAACGGCCAGCTCGCCAACTACCCCGAACTGCGGGACAACCTCGTCAACGAGGCCGGCTACCACCTGACGAAGAACAACGACACCGAAGTCATCATGCACCACGTCGCCCACGCGCTGCGGGGCGACGACAAGCCCGACTGGGTCGACCTGTTCGCCGGCCTCAGCCGCCTGTTCGACGGGGCGTACAACCTCACCCTGCTCACCGCCGAGGGGGACATGGTCGTCCTCCGCGACCCGCTCGGCCTGCGGCCGCTCTGCTACGCCGTCGAGGGGCCGCTCTTCGCCGCCGCGAGCGAGAGCGTGGCGCTCCTCAACCTCGGGTTCCGCGACATCAAGTCGCTGGAGCCGGGCGAGATGATCCTCATCCAGGACGGCAAGCTCACGGTCCGCCGGTTCGCCGAGAAGCGGCGGACGGCCCACTGCTTCTTCGAGTGGATTTACTTCGCCAACGTCGCCAGCACGCTCGACGACCGGAGCGTCTACCTGAGCCGGGCGAAGCTCGGGCAGGAGCTGGCGAAGCAGGAACGGAAGCTCGGCCGCCTGACGGTGGACGCGGCCGACACGGTGGTGGTGCCGGTGCCCGACACGGGGAAGGCGGCCGCCGACGCGATGGCGTTCGCCCTCCAGGTGCCGTCGGTCGAGGGGCTGATCCGCAACCGCTACGTCGGCCGGACGTTCATCGAGAGCGGCAACCGGGCCGACAAGGTGCGGCAGAAGTTCACCCCCTTGCGGGAGGTGCTGCAAGGCAAGAAGGTGCTGCTGGTGGAGGACTCGATCGTCCGCAGCACGACGCTCAAGAGCCTCCTGCACCACCTGAAGGACCAGGGCGGGGCGAAGGAGGTCCACGTCCGGGTGGCGTGCCCGCCGATCGTGGCCCCGTGCTTCTACGGCATCGACATGTCCACCGTGGACGAGCTGTTCGCCCCGAAGTACATGGCCGGCAAGGTGCCCACCGTCGAGGAGCAGGACCGCATGGCCCGCGACCTCGGGGCCGACAGCCTCTTCTACCTCCCGGTGGACGCCATCGCCCGCTGCGTGGACCTGCCGCCGGAGCGGCTCTGCCGGGCGTGCATCACGGGCGATTACCCGACACCGACGGGCGAGGAGTTGTACCAGCTCGCGCTCCGCGAGTCGTCCACCGGCGGCGCGAACGGCCGCACGTACGAGCGGGCGGCGGCGTGCGCCCCGACGGGGAGCGGGGTACGGGGGTAGTATTCACGATCGTTTAGCGGCGCGACCCGCGGTCGCACTCCGGCGTGACCGCGGGTCGCGCCGCTAGATGTCAGTTCGGATTGGTGCGATGGGGTTCCAGCCGCCCCGGCACCACGCCCGGCTCGTGGTCGATGTCGTCCCCGTGGCAGCCGTGGGCGAAGAGCGGCACCACGAGCACGCCCGCCACGAACGCGACCAGAAACCTCTCCCCCCAACCCCCTCCCCTAAGAAGGGAGGGGGGGCCGGATCGGGGTTTCCTCCCCTCCCTTCCCATGGGAGGGGCCGGGGGAGGGGTTGCGGCCGCCATCACTTCCCCTTCAGGTGCGTGTCGAGGAACGCCTTCGCCTTCTTCGCCGTCTCCTTCGAGGCGTCGCCGCCCCACCCGTGGCCCTCGCCCTTGACGACCACCAGCTCGGCCGGCACCCCCGCCTTCTTCAAGGCGTCCACGAACCGCTCGGAGTGGACGATGGGCACGACCACGTCGGCGGTGCCGTGGAAGACGAGCGTCGGGGCGGCGTCCTTCGTCACGTAATCGAGCGGCGACGCCCTCTTGTACAGCGTCGGGTCGGTCTTACACTTCGGGCCGAGGAACGGGACCATGTAGGCGTCAACGAGCCCCTCGGCTTCCGCGTAGAGCGACAGGTCGGCCGGGCCGAAGAAGTCGATCACGCAGTTCACCCGGCTCGACACCCCGGGGAAGAGCGGGCCGTCGAGCCCGGCCGCGGCGTCGGTGGTGCCCAGGAGTGCGGACAGGTGGCCGCCGGCCGAGAAGCCGAGGGCGGCGACGCGGTCGGGGTCGAGGTCGTACCGCTTGGCGTTGCTCCGAAGGAACCGCACGGCCGTCTTGGCGTCCTCGATCTGGGCGGGGAACTTGTGCTTCGGGGCGAGCCGGTAGCCGACGGCGGCGGCCGCGTACCCGTGTTCGGCGAGCTTGCGGGCGAACCCCTCGACGTCGTCCTTGTCGCCGAACCGCCACGCCCCGCCGTGGAAGCAGAGGACGACGGGGAACGGCCCCGGCCCGATCGGGGTGAACAGGTCGAGCTTGACGGCCGCCCCGCCGGGCGTGGCATACGTGACGTTCCGCACCCCCCGCACCCCGCCCGCCTCCGCCCCCCAGAGGACGGCCGGGGCCGGCTCGGCGGCGGCCGCGGGGGGCGGGAGCGCGACGACGGACGCGAGGGAGACAACGATTGCGGTCGTGGGCCGTCGCATGGTATCCGTACTCCCGTCACCGGCGGTTCGCCCGTTCGTCACGGCGGTCCCGACAACGTACACGGCCGACCGAATGCGTGCAAGGACGCCCGGCGGCCCGGGTATGACCCGTCGATCTCACCCACACACCCCGCTTTCGGAGAGGGCCATGCTCTACGCTGTCGTGATCGCCCGGACGCTCGTCGGGCTCGTCTTCTTCGTGTTCGGGCTCAACTACTTCCTCCACTTCATCCCCATGCCGACGGACCCGCCGTCGCCGGAGGCCGGGCTGTTCATGGGGGCCCTCGTCCCGACCCAGTACATGGCCGCCGTGAAGGTGATCGAGATCGCCGGCGGGGCGATGCTGCTGGTCGGCCGGTTCGTCCCGCTCGGGATCACCCTCGTCACCCCGGTCGCCGTGAACATCGCCTTCTGGGACATCTTCCTCGTCCACAAGCCGGCCCTCGGGGTGGTCCTGACCGCCCTCCTGTTCTTCCTCGTGTACGGCTACCGGTCGTCGTTCCGCCCGGTGTTCGCGGCGAACTCCCGGATCGGCTAAACTGGTGGCATGACGCCACTCCTGCCGCTGCTCGTCGCCGCCACTTGCGCTGCCGAGGTGGCCCCGCCGCCCCGCCCGGTGCCCGACCCGTTCGCGGCCGTCGCCTGGGTGCGGGCCGAGGGGGAGGCGGCCGGCACCGGCGTCGTCGTGGACGTCGGCAGGCGGTGGCTCGTCACCTGCCGGCACGTCGTCGGCGAGCGGAAGGCGGTCGAAGTCTTCTTCCCGTGGCGGAAGGAGAACCGCGAACTCGTGACCGAGCGGGCCGAGTACCTGGCCCACCGCGACGCCCTCCGCAAGGCCGGCCTGCTCGTCCGCGGCACGGTGGTCCGCACGAGCGACGCCGCCGACCTGGCGCTGGTCGAACTCGACGCCGTGCCCGCCGGGGTGACGGCCGCGCCGCCGGCCCGGCGGGTCGGGTGGCCGGGCGAGGTCGTCCGCGTGGTCGGCAACCGCAACGACCTCGACACCCTCTGGAACGTCACGACCGGTCCCGTCCGCGCCGCCGGCCCGCTTCCCGACGGCTACTTCTGGCGGGGCGTCAAGCTCGCGGCCGGGGTGAACGCGGTGGTGGCCCAACTCCCGATCGAGGAGGGCGACAGCGGCGGTCCGGTGTTCGACGCGAAGGGCGAACTCCTCGGCGTGGCCGCCGCCCTCCGCCGCGGCTGCCCGCTGGCGGCCGTCGTCGTGTCGGCGGTCGAGGTGAAGGCGTTCGTGGACGGCGAGGGCGTCAAACCCGCACCGAGGAAGGCCGCCCCGCCGACGGTGTACGACACGCTCATCCGGGCCACCGTATGGGTGCGGCCGTCGGCGACCGACCACCAGTGCGCGGCCGTCCTCATCGACACCATGTGGGGGAGATGCTACCTCACCAGCGCTCGGGGAATCGGCCCCGGCGACCGGGTCGCGCTGGTGAGTTCAGTCCCGACGGAAGACGGCACGTCATGGACGACCGAGCGGGCGGCGTACCGCAACCCGGGGTGGGCCGCGAGTTGCCTGGGCTGGGATTCGGCAACGGTGGTGGCCCGCGACCCCGTGCGGGATTTGGCCCTCCTCCAACTCGACGACAACCAGGGAGGACGCGAACCGGCCATTCCCCTGGCCGCGAAGGCCGCCGTCCCTGGGGACGCCGTCCACGCCATGAGCCACCCGGCCGGGCTCGAACTGGCGTGGGTGTACGCGGCCGGGGCGGTCCGCCAGCGGGGGCGGGTGAACCTCGCGGGCAGCGACCCGGCCGACGCGGTCGATTCGCTCATCCTGCAGCTCCCCGCCCAGGGCAGGGCCCCCGGCGGCCCGGTCGTCAACGACGCGGGCGAACTGGTCGGCCTGCTGACCGCCCGGGACGGGCCGGCCGGACTGGTCGGGTATGCCGTCTCGCTCGCCGAGATTCGTTCATTCCTCGACGTGGCGCGGCCCCACGCCCAGGGCGGCACCCCCGCCCAAACGTGGAGCGGGGTTCTCTCGCGCGCCGTCGCCCGGGTGAACGAGGAGCGGCGGAGCGCCGCGGGGAAGTACGAGGAACACGCCCACGGCCACTTTAACTCCGGCCGCTACCGGATGGCGATTGCTTCCGCCGAGCGGGCGATGCGGGTGTCCCCGCCCGGCCTGCGTGGCGACTTGGGGGTGGAGGCCGCACTCGTATTGGCCAAATCCTTGAACGCCCAGGGCAAGCCCGCGGACGCCGCCCGCGTCCTCGACCGGCTCGTCGAGGTCGGGCGGCGGGACGACTACCTGTTGAAAGCCCAGGCCGCCCTCGCCACCGCGGCGAAGGACCACCGCAAGGCCCGCTCCAGCCTCGAACTGCTCGTGGAGATCAACCCGTACTTTGACGAGCCCCGGCTGGCCCTCGCCGACACCCTGTTCGAACTGGGCGAGGACGAGAAGGCGGCCGCCGCTTACGCCGACGGTTACCACCTCGGCGACTCGCCCGCGGTCATCGCCATCCACGCTCGCCGGCAGGCGGACGCCATCCTGGCCCGCGAACCCAAAGCCCACGGCCGGGCGGCCGACTGGATGGCCAAGGTGTTCGCGGCGCTGTCGGCGAAGGCCCCTCGTGACCCGAGAGTCCGCGACGGCCTCGAACCCATCCTCCGGGCCGCCGCCGCCGCGAAGACCGACGCCGACCGCCTCGCGGCCCTCCGCCGCTTCGCCCCCGGCACGCTCCCGAAGGACGAGTGAGTCCGAACCACAGCCCCCGGGGCGGCGTCAAGCTCGGGGCCGCGATTCCCGCCGGAATCTCCGAACGCTCCCGCGTTACCGCACGATCGGGTAGCGGTTTCCCGATCCCGCTCGCGGGTCGGGGGATCGGGCGAACCTAATCGCGTTTTTGCGGTAAAATCGGGTAACGACACACTCATGAACCTCCGCCTCGACCACCTCCTCGACGCCCTCCGGGACGACCCCGCCGCCGTCCTCGCACGCATCGACGCCGACCCGCTGCTGGTCAAGCGCGTCGCGGCCGGCGGGCTGGTGCTGGCGAACGCCGGGCCGCTCCTGTTCACGCCCGCGGAGCCGCACCAGCTTTACGCCAAGGGGGTCGTCTACCGCCGCGAGCCGTACGCGGTGGTGTCGCTGCCGCTGGTCAAGATTTACAACCTGGGCGAGCGGTCGGTGTCGGTCGCCGACGTGGCCGGGCTGGCCGCCGAGCCGGACGCGAAGCTGCACTTCCTCCGCAAGTTCGACGGCACCCTGATCCAGCGCTTCCAGCACGCCGGCCGCGTGTACCTGACCACCCGCGGCATGATCGAGGGGGCGGCCGCCGGCGGCCCGCCGGACGACGAGAGCGGCGAGCGGCAGGGGAACTTCGACTACCTCGGCTCCGCCCGCCGGCTCGCCGCCGCCCGGTATCCGGCACTCCTCGAAGCCCGGCCGGAGCTGGAGGGCGTGTCGCTGGTGTTCGAGTTCCTGCACCCCCGGACGCGGGTCATCACCGACTACGGCGGGCGGGAAGACCTCGTCCTCCTCGCCGCCTTCGACCGCGGCGAGTGGCGTTACCGCACCTACGCCGAGGTGCTGGAACTGGCGTCCATGCTCGGGCTGACGCCGGTGGACGCCCTCACCCCCGCCGGGGACGGGCTCGCGGAGCAACTCGACTCGCTCCTCCGCTCGCTGGCCGGGACCGACGAGGAGGGGGCGGTGGTGGTGGTCGAACACGGGCACCGGGTGGTGTACCGCGTGAAGGTGAAGTCGCCCGACTACCTGCGGGTGCTCAAGCTCGTCGTCACCTGCACCTACGGGCGGGTGGTGGAGATGTTCGACGCCCATCCCGAGTGGAGCGGCTGGCCCCCCTTCGAGGCCCACCTGCGGGAGCTGGGCAGGGAGCGGGTGCCGGAGGAGGTGCTGGGCTTCTACCGCGAGCACTACGAGGCGTTCGCGGCCTACCTCGCCGACTGCGAAACGCTGCGGGCCCGGGCGGCGGCCGAGGCCGACGGCATCCTGCGGGACGTCGGCGACGCGGAGGACCGGAAGGCCGCCCGGAAGGCGTTCGCCGCGCGGGCGATGGCGCGGCCGCTGTCGCCGCTCCTGTTCGCGGCGTTCGACGGCCGGTTGAGTGTGAAGGGCGTGCGGGCGCTCGTGAAGACGCCGGCCGAGGCGCGGGCTGCGGTGGAGCGGCCGGGAGTCCAGTAGGGAAGTCGATTCTTCGGCCCGAGCGGGGCCACCGTCAAT
>JANPKP010000613.1:0-2451 GCA_031426095.1 Gemmataceae bacterium | reverse complement strand
GGGCAGGCGGCCGTCGCCGCCCTCCCGTCCTTCACCGCTGCCAACTTCAGCTTCTGATGTGACGCGCATTTCAAAGCGAAGCGGCCGGCTCGTCCCGCCGGCCGCTTCGCCCTGGGAACGGTATAGCGGGATTCCGGGCGTCTGCGCGCACCTGTGGGTCAGCTGCCGCCGGCCAGTGGGAGGAGACGTTCGGCCCCGGCCCGGCCTTTGTTCCGCTCAGGGTCCGCGGCCACTGCCCACGATCCGGTTGTGAGTGACCTTCCCGCTCACCGGCCGACCGGACGGGCGGCGTCGGAGCGGGCGACATCGCTGTCGAGCCGGCGGCACAGCAGGAACAGGAGCGGCGCGGCGACGGCGCAGAAGCCGGCATAGTACCAGGGTAAGTTCCCGTACACCGAGTCCTTCGGGTTGAGAGCCATAACAACGAACAGGGCGGCGGCCAGCACGGCCGTTAGCGCCAGCGCGAACACCACCGAGGAGGCGGTTTCACGCCAGGACCGAGTCGCAGCACTCACGGCGGACCTCCGAGTCGGGGAGAGGCACGGGGTCGATTCCCGGGATCGGGGCGAACGTGCCGACGGCCCGCGGCTCGCGAACCGGGCCGCGTCCGCGAACCAGGGCGGGCAACAGGCGGATCGACGTCCGGGCGAGGATGCCGAGTTTGGCCGGGGTGGACACGACCGCGCGGCCGCCCGTCGGCAGGTACTCGCGGGCCGCCACCGCGGTCCCGATCGCCCGGTAGACCCGCGCCGCGGTGGCGATCGCCAGTTGGCCCCGCGGCGCGAGGTACTTGAGCCCGACCTCGCCGGACCGGTAGTAGCGGTCGGCCAGGGCCAGGCAGCGCCGGACGGCCGGGGCGAGCCGCGCGTCGCACGGGGGTTCGCCGGTGCCGCGGGGCAGCCACTCGGCGGGCAGGTACAGCCGGCCGCGGGCCCGGTCTTCGGCCACGTCCCGGGCGATGTTCGTCAGCTGCATCCCGATCCCGAGGTGCGCGGCGTGCGGGAGGGCGTCGTCGTCCGTCACCCCGAGGGCGTGGCACATCATCAGCCCCACCACCCCCGCGACCCGGTGGCAGTACAGTAGCAACTCGGCCGCGGTCGCGTACCGGGTGCCGCACACGTCCATCCCGAACCCGGCGAGCAGCTCGAGCGGGTAATCCTTCGGGATGCCGCACGTCGCGACCGCCCGCCGCAGGGCGTCGGCCGCCGGGGTGCCGGCCGGCCGGCCGGCGTACACGGCATCGACCTCGGCCCGGAGTTCGCCCCGCGCCGCGGCCGCGGCCGCCGGGCCGGGCGCGTGGTCGATCCGGTCGTCGGCGGCCCGACACCACGCGTAGAGCGCCTCCGCCCGCCCCCGCTCCGCCCGCGGCAGCAGCCGGGCGGCGAGCGCGAAGCTGCGGGAGTGCCGGCGGATCACCTCGCGGTCGCTCCCCCGGTTCGTCATAGGGCGAAGTCCTTCTCGATGACCGACACGGTCGCCTTCGCGGAGTTCACGACCCCCGGCACGCCCGCGCCGGGGTGCGTGCCCGCCCCCACCAGGTACAGCCCCGGAATGCGCGGGTCGCGGTTGTGCGGCCGGAAGTACGCGCTTTGCGTCAACAGCGGGGCGACCGAGAAGGCCGAGCCGTGGTGCGCCCCCAACTCGTGCTCGAAGTCGCCCGGCGTGAAGACGCGGCGGGTCACGATCGACGCCCGCAGCCCCGGCAGGTGAGCTTCGAGCGCTTCGAGGATGCGGTCGGCGTACTTCGGCCCGACGGTCGCCCAGTCGATCGCCGCCGTGCCGAGGTGCGGCACCGGGCTGAGCACGTAGAACGCCTCCCCGCCCGGCGGCGCGAGCGACGGGTCGGTGACCGTCGGCGCGTGCAGGTAGAGGCTGAAGTCGTCGGCCAACACGCCCGCCCCGAAGATGTCGTCGAGCAGCCCCTTGTAGCGCGGCCCGAACAGGATCGTGTGGTGCGCGAGTTCGGGGTAGCGGCGGGAGGTGCCGAAGTAGATCACGACCAGCGACATCGACCACGTCATCCGCGTGACCTTGCGGGCCATCGGGGCGGCTCGCGGCTCGTGGCGGTACAGCTTCGCGTAGGTGTGGTGAACGTCCGCGTTCGACACGACGAGGTCGAAGTCGTCGCGGCCGGCGTCGGTCGTCACGGTGTGCTGCGGGCGCGGGCCGGGGCCGACTTCGATTTGCCGCACGGGGCTGTTCAGCCGCAGTTCGCCGCCGAGGTCGGTGAACAGGTTCGCCAGGCCGCGGATCAGCGCGCCGGTGCCGCCGCGGGGGAACCAGACGCCCCACTGCCGTTCGAGGTGGTGAATCAGCGTGTAAATCGCGCTCGTGCGGTACGGGTGCCCGCCGACGAGCAGCGGGTGGAAGCTCAGGGCTTGCCGCAGGTGCTCGTTCTTCACGAAGCGGCTGACAGTGCCGTAGACGCTGCGGTCGGCCCGCAACGCGGCG
>JANPKP010000612.1:0-11215 GCA_031426095.1 Gemmataceae bacterium | reverse complement strand
CGCCAGCCCGTCGGCCGCCTGCCGGGCGATCCGCACCGCCCACGCCACCGGCGGGCGGGGGTTCTCCTTCATCCACGCGTGGAGGCTGGCCCCGTCGAGCAGTTCCATCGCCAGGAAGGCCGTCCCCGGCCCGTCGGGTGAGCCGGCCGTCACGCCCACCTGGTGGAGGACGGCAATGTGGTCGTGCTTGACGGCCGCCATCGCCCGGGCTTCCCTCAGGAAGCGGGCGCGGGCGGCCGGGTCGCGGTCGGCCCGGGGGCGGAGGACTTTGAGCCCGACCCGGCGTTCGAGGTCGGTGTCCTCGGCCAGGAAGACGTACCCCATGCCGCCGGACCTGAGGAGCTTCAGCACCCGGTAGCCGCCGAGCCGGCCGAGTTCGTCCGGGCCCTGCGGGGGGCCGAGGAAGGGGAACCCGGTGTCGTCGGTGCCCTCCCCGTTCGGGGTGTCGCCGGCGTGGGACGGGACGAGGCTTTCGAGCCTCGCCATGAGGTCGCGGAGGCCGGGCGGGGCCGGGGCGTCGTCCGGCACGCCCGCCGGCGGCAGGCCGGCCAGCACCCGCATGAGGCGACTCTCGACCTGGAGGGCGTCAACCCGGGCCGGGCACTCGGCGCACCCGTCGAGGTGCCGGCCGACGGCCGCCGCCCGCCCCGGCGGGAGCCGCCCGAGGAGGTGGTCTTCGAGTTCCCGGGCGGACGGGCACGGCTCGGTGCGCATGGGAGACCTTCGGGAACGGCCTGTCACTCGGCCACGAGGTCGGCCAGCTCGCCGTGCAGGCGGGACACGACCCGAGCCTTCGCCTTGTACACGGCGTCCACGCTCACCCCCAACTCGGCCGCCACCTCGGCCGCCGGCCGGCCCTCCACCACCGACCCCCAGAACGCCTTCCACGTCGTCGGCTGGAACTGGGTCCGCATGGCCGGCACGATCCGCCCGAGGAGGTGGCGGCGGAAGTCGTCCTCCTCGGCCGTCACCCCGGGGCGGGCGGCCACCTGATCCGGGTGCGCGGCCGCGTCCACCGGCAAGCGCTTGCGGCGGGTCCGTTCGAGGTACTTGTTGCGGGTGACGACCCACAGCCACTCGCGGAACCCGCGGTCGGCGTCGTAGGTGAATTCGGGGAGTTTCTTGAGGAGGGAGGTGAACACGTCCTGGACGAGGTCCAGGGCGTCCGCGTCCTGCAGCCCGATGCGGCCGGCCCAGGCGGCCGGCTCGTCGGGCCCCTTGAGGCGCATCAGCAGGCTGGCGGAGGTCGTTTCCATCAACCCGCACGGACGCAGTCACGGGAGGAAGATCGAGAGGTATCGTATTGATAGACCGGCCGCACCCAGGCCACAACCCCGGAACCCGGCCCGACCCGTGGGGGTCGCTGACAACAGCGGTGGTAGGAGTCGAACCTACAATAGGCACCTTAACAGGGTGCTGCCTTACCGTTCGGCTACACCGCTTTCGCAGTCGTGCTGCGGGAGTACGGACGCCGCCCGAACCCGGCGGTTCGCGCCCGGCCCGGGGTTTCCGCCGGCGACCGGCCCGGATAGCATCGCCCGTATGTCACCCGCTCCGCGAAGGGGAGTCCCCGTGCCGGTGCCTCTGTACCCGCTCCGCTTCGAGCCGGTCTTCAAGTCGATGCTCTGGGGCGGCCGCCGGCTGCCGGGCTTCCTCCGCCGCCCCGCGCCGGGCCCCGACCCCGTCGGCGAGGCGTGGGTCCTCAGCGACGTGGACGGCAGCCCCAGCCGCGTCGCCGACGGGCCGCTCGCCGGGCGGTCGCTGCGGGAACTCCTGGCGGACACCCCCGCCCGCGTGCTGGGCACCGCCCCCGCCCCGAACGGCCGCTTCCCCCTGCTGCTGAAGTTCATCGACGCCCGCCAGGAACTCTCCGTCCAGGTCCACCCGGATGACGCCCAGGCGGCCGCCCGCGTCCCCGGCACTTGCGGCAAGACCGAAGCCTGGGTGGTCCTCGACGCCGACCCCGTCACCAGCCGCATCTACGCCGGCTTCTCCCCCGGCGTGGACGCCGACCGCTTCCGCTACGCGATGGACGCCCGCTCGACCCCGGAGACGCTCCACAGCTTCACCCCCCAGCCCGGCGACTGCGTATTCCTCCGGGCCGGCACCGTCCACGCCATCGGGGCCAACATCCTCCTGTTCGAAGTCCAACAGACGAGCGACACGACGTACCGCCTCTACGACTGGGACCGCGTGGACGCCAAGACCGGCCAACCCCGGCAACTCCACGTCGACGACGGCCTCGCCTGCTCCGACTTCGCCGCCGGGCCGTGCCACCCGGTCAGCCCCGCCGTCGAACTCCGCGGGGCGGCCCGGCGGGAGGGGCTGGTGGCGTGCGACCACTTCACCCTCGAACGGCTCACCGGCTCGGAGCCGTTCCGCGTCGGGGCCGACGGCCACTGTCGGGCGGTGGTGTGCGTGGCCGGCGGCGGTGAGCTAACCTCGGGCGGCGTCCGCTACCCGCTCGCGGCAGGGGACGTTTACCTCCTGCCGGCCGAAGTCGGGGCCTGCGACGTGACGCCGGACGGGTCGGTGACGCTCCTCGAATGCGGGCTGCCGGGCTGAAGCGCCCCCGGTTTTTACCGCATTTAAACGGCGAGTTCGGCCCGAACCGGAGGCCGGGAAACGACTTGCCCGCTCCCGCTCCCGCCCCCCCTGGTAAAACGGGAGCGGCCGCCCATTCCGCACGCGGCCGCTTGACTTCCGCCCGGCCGTGACGCAACTTCCGGGGCCGCCATGCTCATCGACCTGAACGCGGACCTCGGCGAAGGGGCCGGCTCGGACGCCGACCTGATGCCGCTCGTCACGTCCGCGAACGTCTGCTGCGGGCTGCACGCCGGCACCATGAGCGGCATCGCGGACACCCTCCGCCTCGCCCGCGACCACGGCGTGACGGCGGGGACGCACCCGGGGTACGCCGACCGCGAACACTTCGGCCGGCGGGACCACGACCTCCCGTTCGCCGAGGTGCGTGAACTGTGCGTGTTCCAGCTCACCGGGCTCATGGGGCTGGCCGCCGGGGAGGGGACGGCGGTGCGGTACGTGAAGCCGCACGGGGCGCTCTACCACCGGGCCGGCCGCGACCGCGACACCGCCCGGGCCGTGGTCGCGGCGGCGGCCGTGTGCGGCCTCCCGGTCGTCGGCCAGCCGGGGTCGGCGCTCGAAGCGGAGGCCCGAGGCGTGGTCCCGTTCGTCCCCGAGGGCTTCGCCGACCGCCGCTACCGGCCCGACGGCTCGCTCGTCCCGCGGTCGGAACCGGACGCCTTCGTGCACGACCCCGCCGAGGCCGTGGCCCAGGTGGAACGGCTCGTCCGCGAGGCGGGCGTCCGCACCGTCTGCGTCCACGGCGACAACCCGGACGCCCTCGCCTTCACGCGGGCCGTGCGGGCGGGGTTGGTTGCCCGCGGGTTCGAATTGAAGGCGTTCGCGTGAGCCTCACCGTCCTCGACCCCGGCCTCCTATCGCTCGTCGTGGACCTCGGGCGGCCGGGGTGGCGCTCGCTCGGGGTACCACTCGGCGGGGCGGCGGACCGGGCCGCCCTCGCCCTCGGCAACGCCCTCGTCGGCAACCCGCCCGCGTCCCCGGCCCTCGAAGTCACCCTCGCCGGGCCGACGCTGCGGGCCGGGTGCCCCGTCGCCGGCGTCGTGTTCGGGGCCCCCTTCGCCGCGAGCGTGAACGGCCGCCCGCTCGCCCCCGGCGTCACCTTCTCACTCGAAGCCGGCGACCTGCTGAAGGTCGGCGGCACCCCGTCCGGGGCACGGGGCTACCTTTGTGTGGCCGGGGGGTTCGACGTGCCGGAAGTGATGGGCGGACGCTCGGCGTTGGGGCCGGTGGCGGCGGGCGAGGTGCTGGCCTGCCGGGGGTCGCGGGGCGGCGGGCGGGGGCTGGGATTTGGAGAGTCCGCGACCGTCGGACGCCAGGCGAACCGGGACGAATTGCGTGTCCTCGACGGGCCGCAACGCGACTGGTTCCCCGACGGGGTGTTCTTCGACACCGCTTACGAAGTCTCCCCCGCGAGCGACCGCATGGGCGTCCGCTTCCGGGGCGAGCCGCTGGCCCGGCGGGCGGGCGAGCTGGTGTCCGAGGCGGTCGCCCCCGGGGCCGTGCAGGTGGCCAACGACGGCCGGCCCATCGTCCTCGGCGTGGACGGCCAGACCATCGGCGGCTACCCGAAGGTGGCCCACGTCGTCCGCGCCGACCTCGACGCCCTCGCCCAGCTCCGGCCCGGCGACCGCGTCCGCTTCCGGCGGGTGACAGTAGAAGAAGCCGAGACCGCCGCCCGCGAGCGGACGGCCGCCGTGCGGCTGTGGCTCGCCCGTTTGGCGGCGGCCGAGGGGGGGCCGGCGTTCCTCGCGTAGCCGCGGCCGACTCGCTCGCGGGCGGCGTCCCGGTCAGAAGTTCCCGAGCGTCTTGCGGAAGCGGTCGATCGACGCCCGGACCTCGACGGCCCCCTCTTCCTTCGACGCCCACCCGAGCGGCTCCACGCTCGCCCCCAACTCCAGCTGCTTGTACGTGCTGAAGAAGTGCTCGACCTCCCGCAGGAAGTGGGCCGGCACGTCCTCCAGCTTTGTCATCGCCTCGAAGAGCGGGTCCTTGTGCGGGACGGCCAGCAGCTTGTAGTCGTTCTGCCCCTTGTCCTTCATCTTGAAGATGCCGACCACCCGGGCCTCGATCAGGCAGCCGGCGAACGTCGGCTCGTTCACCATCACCAGGATGTCCGACGGGTCGCCGTCCTCGGCCAGCGTCTGCGGGATGAACCCGTAGTCGCCGGGGTAGACCGACGAGCTGTACAGGTAGCGGTCCATCTTGATGAGCCCGGTCTGCTTGCAGACCTCGAACTTGGTCCGCCGGCCCTTCGGGATCTCCACGATCATGTTCGCCACCGACGGCTCGCCGGTGCCCGGCGGGACCAT
Organism: Gemmataceae bacterium; assembly: GCA_031426095.1. GTDB lineage: Bacteria > Planctomycetota > Planctomycetia > Gemmatales > Gemmataceae > JANPKP01. Next base: position 6,302 of record JANPKP010000612.1, on the reverse strand, counting down.
CATGTAGTCGCGGTTGTAGTCGCGGCGGGCGCTCATGCTCGGCCTCGGGTGCGGGGCGGGTGGGGACGCCTCTAATGTAGCAGCGGACCCGGCGGGCGCGAAAAAAGCCCAGGGACGGCCGTCCCTGGGCTTCGGGGGTTTGTTCTGGCGATGACGGTTACCCGCGGACGGCGATCCGCCGGGGCTTGACGGCCTCCACCTTCGGCAGGTGCAGCGTGAGGACGCCGTTCTTCAGTTCGGCCGCGATCCGGTCGGCGGCGATGGCCTCGGTCACGCGGAACGTCCGGTAGTAGTTCGTCACCTCGTACTCCCACCGCGACCGCTCCCGCCCGCCGACCGCCGGGGCCCGCCGGCCGTGGACGGTCAGTTCGCCGTTCTCGAAGCGGACGTCCACGTCGTCCGGCCTCACCCCCGGCATGTCGGCCAGGAGCAGCAGCTCGTCGTCCTTCTCGAAGAGGTCGACCCGCGGGGCCACCGTCACGCCGCGGACGCCCTCCGCGGCCCCGTTCGCCGCCCCGTGGGCCAGGGCGGCCGTCCCGTTCGTTTGCAGCGCGTTGTCGGACATGGTACGTTCCTCCGGCTCTCCGGTGTATTTTGGGGTAGGCACACACTCACACTTTCCACACCCGCACTTCGAGTGCTCACGCCCCGACGACGGTGATCTTCCGCGGCTTGGCGGCCTCGCTCTTGGGGAGCGTGAGGCGGAGGACGCCGTTCTCGTACTTGGCCCCCACCTTGTCCGCGTCCACGAGGGCCGGCAGGGCCACGACGCGGGCGAACGGGCCGGCCGGCCGCTCCTGGCGGACCCAGGTGGCCCCGGCCAGTTCGGGGGCCTTCCGCTCGCCGGCGACGGTGAGCTGGTTCCCCTCGGTCACGGTCACTTCGAGCTGGGCCGGGTCGACGTCCGGCAGGTCGATCTCGGCGTGGAGGGCGTTCTCGTCCTCCCACACGTTCACGAGCGGGCCGGCCGTGGCGGCGGCCCGGGCGGCGGGGGCGAACCGGCCGAACAGGCGGTTGAACTCGTCCTGCACCCGGTTCACTTCGTGCCAGAGGTCGCCGAAGGCGTGGCGGCTGCGGGTCATGGGTGTCTCCGTGTCACAGCGGAATGTTGAAGTTTGGGGACGCCCCCGCGGGCGTCACCGTCTTGGACGGGACGCCCGCGGAAAGGATTCTCGAATTTTTTTAGGCGGGGGACGGCCGTCCCGGGCGGTACCCCGGGGCCGGCGCAAGGATTTGAGCGAAAATCGGTTACGACCCCGCCGCGGCCTTCGCCGCCCGGGCCTTCTCGCGGGCGGCGATCTCGTCGGCGAACAGCGACTTCACCTTCTTCTTGGCGAAGAAATCGACCACCCACGGGGCGAACTTGGCGACGCCCACCAGCATCTTCCCCTTGAGCGTCAGCGTCGTATCCGGCTTCCCCTTCGCGATCGCGGCCATCGTCGCCTCGGCCACCTCCTCGGAGGTCATCCCCCGGAGGTGGTCGAGCTGCACCTTCGCCTTCTGCTCCAGCATGTTCTTCGAGAAGTTCGTCTGCGTCAGCCCGGGGCTGACCACCAGCACCTCGACGCCGTCCTTGTACAGCTCCTCCCGGATCGCCTCACTGAACCCGGCCACGGCGAATTTGCTGGCCGAGTAGAGCGCCCGGGCCGGCAGCGCCCGCTTGCCGACCACGGAGCCGATGTTCACGACCGCCGGCTGCCGGCCCGCCTTGAGGAGCGGGAGGAAGGCCCGGGTCGTCTCCGTCAGGCCGAAGTAGTTCGTCTCGAAGATCGTCCGCAGCGTCTCGGCCGTGGTGTCCACGAAGTGCCCGGTCGCCCCGATGCCGGCGTTGTTGATGAGCACGTCCATGCCGCCGAAGTGCCGTCGGGCCGCCTCCACCATCGCCGCCCGGTCGGCGGGCTTGGTGATGTCGGCGGCGACGGTTTCGAGGGTGCCGCCGGCCTTGCGGACCTCGGCGGCCAACTCGTCGAGGAGCGGCTGAGAGCGGGCGGCGGCCAGCACCCGGCACCCCTTCGCGGCGGCGACGGCGGCGAGCGCCCGGCCGATCCCCTGGGACGCCCCCGTGACCAGCACCCGCAGCCCCTTCAAGTCGCGGTACGGCATCGTGAACCCTCGCGGCGGGAAGCGAACACCCTCGTTCTACCCGGCCCCGCCCCCGGCCGCCACGCCGGCCGGCGGGCCGGCGGCGGGAAGCGGGGGCGGCTGTCGCGGCCGTGACGGCTGTGCCGGCGGTGCGGCCGGGGCCGATATCTTGTGCAACGTTCCGGCTCTTGCCCCGCTCGCGCCGCCGGCGGGTGCCCACGAAAGGAGAAAGCCCACCCGTCGCTACGGGTGGGCTTCCGCTCGTCACTCCTCACCACTCAGTCGGACAGCGCGGCGAGGTACTCTTCGTACGCCTTGCGGGCGGCGAACTCGGTCGTCGTCAGCTCCTTCTGCTTGGCCGTGAGGGCGTCGATCTCGTCCTCCTGCTCCTTAAGCTTCTTCAGGTACTTGCCGAACACCTCGGCCTCCTTCGGCGTCTCCCGCAGGTTCCGCCGGATCCGGTCCTGGTCGGCGTTCAGCCGGGCCAGGTCGGCCCCGACGTGCTGTAGTTCCCGCTGCCGGCCGTCCCACGCCCCCTTGAGCGCGAGGGCCTGCTTGAGCTTCTCCTTGAGGGCCGGCGTCGCCTCGTTGAGCGAGATCAGGAAGCGGATTTGGTCGTCGCCCGAGTTCGACAGCGAAACCGACGTGCCGAAGTCCCGCTCCTCGACGACCGTGAAGGTGCCCTCCTTCCCGGCCGCCACGGCCGTCCGGAAGCGGTACAGCTCGGGCGTGTCCTCGGCCGGCTTGGGCGTCTCGACCAGCTTGAACTGTTGGTTCGTCCGGTTCGGGTGCTCGATCAGCACCGTCCGGTCGGTCTGGCTCCGGTTCACGATCCGGTACCTCTTCTCCTCCCGAACCTTCCGGGTCGTCGTCACGATCCCGCGGTTGGCCCTCACACTCGTGATGCGGGTCGAACCGGGGCCGACCTGCGGATCCACCTCGGTGCCCAGGTCGATGGCGTAGCTCACCAGCCGCTCCTCGTTCGGCTGGACGTCCAGTACGCGGGTGTCGCCGGCGTAGGTCGAGCCCTCGAACACGGTGATCGGCCCCTGGCTCAGGTGCAGCCCGGTCGTGTTCTTGAACTTCAGCCCCAGGAGCGGGTGCTTGGCCTGGACGGCCGGGTTGTAGATGCTCACCCGCTGCCCCTCGATGTCCTTCCCGACGATCGGCAGCAGGGCCGACTTCTGCCGAAGGAGCGTGACCGGGTGGTCGATGGCGTACTGGAAGAAGTCGCCCAGGGCCCCGGCCGTGGCCGCGCTCCCGACGGCCCCCATCTCCATCTTCTTGCCGAGTTCCGAGCCGAGGTCGGCGGCGTACCGCTTGCGGTCGGCCTGCTTGTCCCTCTCCCCGGTGGCGTCGGCCGGTTGCATCCGCCGGCCGGGGGCCATGGGGGCGGCCGCCGCCTTGGCCATCGGGGCGCCGTTCCCGCCGAACCCGCCCATGGTCACACTGTCGGCAGCCACACCGCCCTTCTCGTCCTCGACCCCGTTTTGGGCGAGGGCTTCGTCCTTCTTCCCGAACCCGCCGCGGTAGGTCGGCGGCCGCAGCGACGCGAACAGCTCCGGTTCGACGGTCGGCCGGGGCACGAACAGGGGGTTGTACAGGTCCATCTTGAACGAGATCGGGCGGCCGCTCACGAGGGCCATCTTGACCCCGCTCCAGTCCTCGTCGGTCGGGTTCTCGACGACCGCCCACCCCTGGAGGTACGGCTTCCCGTCCTTGTCCAGCACGAGGCGGTACGAGGTCTTCCAGACCGGGGCCTCGGTCACGTACCCGACCTGCACCCGCCGCCGGCCCTCACCCGCGAAGTGCAGGCTGACGGCCTTCTTCTGGGCGTCGTGGGACAGGGCCAGGGTGTCCAGGGCCCGGCGGAACTCGCTCTCGAGGGCCGGGTTCGAGAACCGCAGCTTGGCCACGTCGTTGAGCTTGACGGCCCGCATGCCGTCGGCGCACCACAGCGTCAGCACGTCCACGTCCACCGTGCTGTTGGTGCCGGCCAGCACCTTCTGCTTCTCGAGCCCGACGATGGTGCCGGCGAGCGTGCCCGGCTGGTTCTGGGCCGTCGGGTTGAGCGCCACCTCGACCTTCTCGCCGCGGGCCTGGCCGAGGATTTGCGCGAAGGTGGGGTTGCCGCCGAGGTTGACGGCGAAGCTGGACAGAGTGCGGGCGACGGGCTCGCGGCTGTCGTAGCTGACCGCCTCGACGCGGCCGCCGCCGAAGTCTTCGAGCGTCATCGACTTCAACAGGTCGTTGATGTCGGCCTCGGGGAAGTGGAGGTCGACCCGGGCGTCCCCCTCGACCTCGCCCGACCGGGCGACGTACCCGACGCCGCTGTTGAACATGACGACCTTGGTGACCGGCAGGCTGACGGCCGGCTTGACGTCTTGCTTGACTTCGGCGGCGGCGTCGGAGTACTGCTGGACGGCGACCCCGGCGGCGACCACCCCGGCGACCGGGACGGCCCACAAGAGATTACGTCGGCGCATGGCACAGGTTCCCGTGAGAGAGGAGAATGGGGTGCGGACCACCCCTTAGACGAGCGACGGGCGGGGAAAGTTGGGGAAGAGGCGGCAAAGTGTGCGGGTGTGAGTGTGGGAGGGATGAGGGGCGAAAGCCCACCCGTTGCAACGGGTGGGCTCGGGGACTGCTCACCCGCCCACGCCCACGCTCTCCCGGCGGACGACCGACCGCCACACGTCGCCGAGGCGGTCGGCGAGCGGGCCCCAGTCGTAGGAGCGGAGCACCTTCGCCCGGCCGGCGTCGGCGGCCTCCTGGGCCTCCTCCGGGCGGTTGATCGCCCACGCGATCGCTTCGGCCATCTCGCCGACGTGCTGGACCACCGTCAGGTCGCGGCCCGGCACCAGCCTCAGGCCCTCGGCCCCGACGCGGGTGCTGACCACGGGGGTCGCCATCGCCAGGGCTTCGAGGATCTTCAGCCGGGACCCGCCGCCGACCCGCAGGGGGACCGCGAGCAGCCCGCACGTCGCCAGGAACGGCCGCACGTCCGGCACGTCGGCGAACAGGTCCACCCCCGGCGCCTCGGCCGCCCGCTCCCGCAGCCACGCGGGGGGGTTGCGGCCGACCAGCGACAGGCGGGCGTCCGGCACCGACTTCCGCACCGTCGGGAAGATGTCGTCGAGCAGGAGGCGGACGCCGTCCTGGTTCGGCCGCCAGTCGAGGCTACCGAGGAAGAGGATGCGTTTCGGGTCGCGTTCCACGTCCCGTTGGGGCTGGAATGAGGCGGTGTCGACGCCGTTGTCCACGACCTCGACGCGGGTGGCCCCGAACCGCTCCCGCATCAGGCGGGCGTCGTCGCGGCTGACGGCGACGCCGGCGGTGGCGGCGGCGTAGGCCCACCCCTCGAACCGCTCGAACTTCGCCCCCTGCTGGCGGACGAACCACCGCTTCACCGGGTTCGCCTCGCTCTCCGCGTACCGCTCCCAGATAAGTGACTCGACGTTGTGGGCCATCACCACCCACGGCTTCCGCCCCAGGTCCGGGCCGAGGGCGTCCTTGAGCACCTGAGCGTACGGCGTCCACTCGACGTGCCAGAGGTCCACCCGGTTGTCGGCGGCGTACCGGCGGGCGGCGTCGGCCAGGGCGGCGCTGGCGTGGGAGGCCACCGAGTACGGCAGCGGCGACACCAGGTTGGCGGCCAGCCGGGCGTAGAACCCGGGGCCGGACTTGGGCGGCACCACGCGGTCGACCACCACCGTCTCGATCCCGGCCCGGCGGACGGCGGCGAGCGCCTCGTCGGCCTCCCGGGCGTCGGGGTTGCGGTGGGTCAGGAGCGTGATCTTGTGCCGCCCGGCGAGCCGGCGGAGGAGGTGGAAGGTCCGAATCCGCTTGCCCGAGGTGAGCGGGAACGGCAATTCTTCGTCGAGGACGGCGACGTGCAGCGGCCGCATGGAAGTCCCTTTCGCATGCCTGGTGAGCCGGCATTGTGGCCCGGCCCGCCCCCGCCCGCAACCGCAACCCGACCGAGTTCGGACGGGCGTTACCCGATTCTACCGCAAAACGCGGAGTGGGTTCGGTCGAAGTGTCGCAGCGAGAAGTGCTTACGGAAACCGCTACCAAAATGTGCGGTAACGCGGGAGCGTCCGCGGATTCGGGGCGCGGACGCTTGACGCCGCCGGTTCCGTCCGGCCGCCCGGGCGGGTCAGCCGAAGAACGGGTCGGTCCCACCCCAGTCGGAATACCGCATCGCCATCTCGCAGTTG
>JANPKP010000611.1:0-10021 GCA_031426095.1 Gemmataceae bacterium | reverse complement strand
ACGTCGTCACCCTCGACCTAAGGAAGGACGCCCCGGACCCCGCGACGGTCCTCGCGAGCATCATCGGGCCGACCGGCAACCTGCGGGCGCCGGCCGCGGTCGTCGGCAAGACGCTGCTCGTCGGGTTCAGCGAGGAGAGCTACCGCGATGTTCTCGGCGCGTGATCCGATACAACACCCGCTATGAAAATCGTCGCCCTCGAAGCCCGCCACGTCCGCGTCAAGCTCAAGCGGCCCGTCAAGCACGCGTCGTTCGCCCGCACCGAGACCGACAACGTCGTTGTCGTCTGCAAGCTCGCGGACGGCACCCTCGGCTACGGGGAAGGGGTGCCCCGCGACTACGTCACCGGGGAGACGGTGGCGTCGTCGATCGGGTTGTTGAAGGCGACCGGTTGGGCGGGGCAGTTCCGCACGCCGAAGGATTTCGCCGACGCGGTGGCGATGGCCGAGGCGCTGCGGGTGCCCCCGGTGCCGGGCGACGACCGCGGCTGCCAAGGGAACGCGGCGCGGTGTGCGGTGGAACTGGCGGTGCTCGACGCGTTCGGCCGCTTCTTCGGCGAGCCGCTGATGAACGTGACGAAGATGCTAGCGCCGGGCCTGTACGAGCCGCGTGAACGGGTGCAGTACAGCGGTGTGATCCTGAGCGGCAAGCCCGTGAAGATACGGGCGCTGGCGTTGCTGTACCGCCTGCTCGGGTTCAAGCACGTCAAGGTGAAGGTCGGCGTCGCGGGGCAGGACGACGAGCAGAAGGTCCGGGCCATCCGACGGTGGGCCGGGAAGGGGATCGCCCTCCGCATTGACGCGAACGAGGCGTGGCCGGTCGCCGACGCCGCGGAACGCATCCGCGAACTCGAACCGTTCGGCATCGCCGCGGTCGAGCAACCGATCCGCCACGAAGACGTTGCCGCCCTCGCGGGGATTCGCGCGGCGGTGAAGACGCCGATCATGCTCGACGAATCGCTCTGCGGGATGGTCGATGCGGAACGGGCGGCGGCCGGCGGGCTGTGCGACCTGTTCAACATCCGCCTCTCGAAGTGCGGGGGATTCATCCCGTCGCTGCGGACCGCCGTGTTCGCGGCGGCGCACAACCTCGGCTACCAACTCGGTTGTCAGGTCGGCGAGACGGGCATCCTCAGCGCGGCCGGCCGGCAGTTCGCCAGCAGCGTGAAATCACTCTTCGCCGTCGAGGGGTCGTTCGACCGCCGCCTCGTCGAAGACGCGCTGACGGCGGAGGATCTGACGTTCTCGAAGCGGGGCGGGTGGGCGCCGATGCTGCCCGGAATCGGCCTCGGCGCCCGCGTCGATGCCGACCGGCTCGACGCGGTGACGGTCGGCCGGGAGGTGCTGCTTGGCTGACCCGCGGCTCGTATCGTTCCGCGCGTCGGACGGGTACGCCTTCTACGCGCGGGTGTACGCGCCGGCCGGCGTGCCGAAGGGTCGGATCCTATACCTCCACGGCATCCGCAGCCACGGCGGGTGGTACGAGCGGAGTTGCCGCGTGCTCGCGGCGGCGGGGTACGAAGTCCATTTCCCAGATCGACGCGGCTCGGGGATGAACACCGCACGGCGCGGCGACACCCCGAGCTTCCGCCGGCTGCTCGACGACCTCGGCGAGTACGTCCTCCACCTGCGGGCCGACCGGCCGTGGCTGCCGACGTTCGTCGCCGGCGTCTCGTGGGGCGGCAAGCTCGCCGTCGGCCTGCAATACCGCCACCCGGGCCTCACCGACGGGCTGTTGCTGCTCTGCCCCGGGCTAGCCCCGCGGGTCGCCCCGCCGCTGCTCACGCGGGCCGGGATCGTCCGCTCGCGGGTGCGGAACCCCGAGCGCTTCTTCCCCATCCCGCTCAACGACCCGGACCTGTTCACGGCGTCGCCCGCCTGCCAGAAGTACGTCGCCGAGGAGCCGCACGGCTTGCGGCAGGCGACGGCCCGCTTCCTGTTCGCCAGCGCCATGCTCGACTATTATTTGCGTCGAGCCGCGAAGCGGGTGACGGCCCCGACGTTGCTGATGCTCGCCGAACAAGACCGCGTGATCGACAACGACCGGACTCGGGCGATGATGGAGCGCTTCCCGGCTGGCGACAAAACGGTGATCCACTACTCGGGGGCGCACCACACACTGGAGTTTGAGACCGACGGGCACCCGTGGGCGGCGGACGTGGTGGGGTGGATCGAGGAGCGATTGTGATTTCGTAGGGTGGGACAAGCCCGCGCAGTCCCACCGCGTAGGGCTCTGCGCATCTCGGTGGTGGGACTGCGCGGACTTGTCCCACCCTACGAAAGCCCCGAATCCGACGCCCGCATCACCTGGGCGAACCGCCCCCGCCACACCTTCGCCACGTCGGCCGTGACTGTGATCGGGGCCTGCTGGACGGGGTGAAGGAACGTGAGTGAGCGGGCGTGCAGCGCGACGGACGCGCCCATCGTGTGGGCCGAGCCGTACTTGGCGTCCGCGTACACCGGCCGACCGCGGCTCGCCAACTGGACGCGAAGTTGGTGCTTGCGGCCGGTCTGCGGGCGGAGTTCGAGCCAGCTCAGGCCGCCGGCGGTCGCCTTGATCTGGTAGTGCGTGCGGGCGATCTTGGCGTCGGGGTACGTCTCGGCCACGACGCGGACCATCGCCGCCGCGTCGTCGTGGAACAGCCAGTCCACGAAGGTGCCGGCCGGGGGTAACGGCGGGTGCGGCCCCGCCCGGTCTTCGACCACGGCCCAGTAGACCTTTTCGACGGCGTTCTCGCGGAATTGCTTGCTCAGGCGGGCGGCCGCCTTGCTCGTCTTGGCGAAGAGGAGGGCCCCCGACACCGGCTTGTCGAGCCGGTGGACGACGCCGAGGAAGACGTTGCCGGGCTTGCCGTGCTTCTCCTTCAGATAGGCTTTCACCAAGCGATCGACCGTCTCCTCGCTGCCGTCGTAGTGGGTGGTCGGCCACCCGGCCGGCTTGTTCAGCGCGAGGCAGTGGTTGTCCTCGAACAGGATGTCGAGCGAGTCGGCGAGCGACATCGGGCCTCGCGGGAGTTCGGCGGGCGGGGGCGGCGCTAGAACTCCCCCTCGCCTCGCTTCGACCACCAGGGGAGCGACAGCCCGCCGTCGATGGTCAGCGTCGTGCCGGTGACGTAATCGGACGCCGGGTTGGCGAGGAACACGACCGCCCGGGCCACCTCGTCGGCCGTCGCCATCCGGCCCCACGGCAGTTCGCGGCCGGCCTTCGCCAGCACGTCCTCGGTGAAGAACTTCCGCTCGCCGGGGGTGTCGGTCCAGCCGGGGTGGACGGCGTTCACGCGAATCTTGTGCGGCAGCAGTTCGGTCGCCGCCGTCCGCATCATCTGGTCCACGGCGGCCTTCGCCATGTTGTAGGCCATGCAGTTCGGGTACGCGACGACGGCGTGCGGCGAGCCGACGATCACGGCCGCCCCGCCGTTGCCGAGCCGGAGCATGTGCGTCGCCGCCGCCCGCAGGCCGTAGAAGGCCCCCCACATGCTCACGTCGATGGTCTTGCGGAACCCGTCCATGTTGGCCGTGGTGAACGGCTCGCGGTCGCTGTACGCGGCCGAGGAGACGAACACGTCGAGCCGGCCGAGGCGGGCGGCGGCGTCGGCCACCATGTGATCGACCGCCTGCTGGTCGGCCACGTCCACGCGGTAGAGTAACGCCTGCCGGCCGAGTTCGCGGACGGCCTCGGCGGCGGCCTCGGCCCCCTCGGGCATCGTCAGGTAGTTGAGGGCCACGTCGGCCCCGGCGGCGGCCAGCCGGACGACCGCCGCCCGCCCGATGCCGGACGACGCCCCGGTGACCAACGCGACCTTGCCGGCCAGCGGCTTTAACATCCCACGACCCCCAAATGCGGCGAGCCGGCCCCGCGACGGGGTCCGGCTCGCATTAATGTACGCGACGGCGTCGAACGTCAACGCCCCGGGTTCGGCTTCTTCGGCTTGGCCAGCCCGGCCTTCTCCATGAGCGACGTGCCGAACACGTTCTCCTCCTCCTCGAACACGTCATCCAGAGACCCGTCGGCCGGGGGCGTGTACTGGATCTTGAAGCGGTGGGTGGCGACGGCGATCTCGTCGCCGGGCCGCAGCGGCCGCTTCTGCGTCCGCTCGCCGTTCACCTTGATGCCGTTGGTGCTGCCCAGGTCGCGGGCCCACCACACGCCGGCCTTGAACGACAGTTCGCAGTGCTGGCCGGAGACGTTCTGGAAGTTCAGGCAGACGTCGTTCGACTCCCGCCGGCCGATGGTGAGCGTGTCTTGGAGGAGCGGGATGGTGTCGCCGCCGCCGAGCGGGACCAGCTCGCCCAGTTGCCCCGTAGCCATGAGACGGACCCCCGACGCAAGGTGTCTGACGGTGAGGAAGGGGCCGCCCCCCGGGCGACCGCGACGGACAAAGCGGCTTCATCATAACCACACACGGCGGGGGCGACAAACCCCATTGCCGCGGCAGTTAACGAGACGAGCGAGTGCGACCCGGATAACCGTCGCGTAAATGGGCAAAGCCCACCCGTTGGGACGGGTGGGCTTTGCTGTTTCGTCACCGACGCACGAGATCAGGGGGCGTACCCCGGAGCGTAAGGGGCGGCCCCGCCGGGCACGGGCGCGTGCGGGGCGTTCGGCTGCGGGAAGTACGGGTTGACCGGGAAGTTGCCGGGCCCGGGGGGGCCGTAGAAGGCCCCGCCGACCGGGGCCGGGGTGAGGAAGTGGGCGTCGTACGGCCAGTACAGGTACCACGGGGCGGCCTGGAAGACCGGCTGCTTATGGCTGAGGCCGGCGAAGGCCCCGAACAGGGTCGGGTACTTCGGCTGGTTACAGAACGGCCCGCTGCACCCGCCGTTGGCGGACGCGGGGGAGGCGGTCGCCCCCAGGGCGAGGGCGGCGGCGACGGCGAGGACCGAGCTTCGGACGGGGTTCATCGCGGAGACTCCTTTCAGGGGCGGCTCGGGGGCGTCCGTGCGGTGCGCCCCGAGGGTTCGGTCAAACATTCCCGACGATCGACCGCCGGGCCACTCTCGCGTTGCGGGGAAGGGCGGATCGGCCGGCGGGCGGTGCGGCCAACCGGCCCGATCGTTCGTCCCGTGACACCCGGTTCACACGACCGATCAGCGGCCGGCCCCGGTCGGGTACTGGACCGGTACGACGGGCGGGTAGGCACCGGGGTACTGTGGGGCGTATGGGGACTGCGGCGAGTACCCGGCCTGCGGGTAGGGGTAGCCGTAGCCGGTGTACGCGGTCGGCTGGCCCGGGTATGTGCCGGTCGGGGCCTGCCCGACGGGCATCGGCTCGGCCGGCATCCGCTGGGCCGTCGTGGCCCCGCCGCCGCACGTCGCACAGCCGCCGGCCGCCCCGGCCCCGCCGCAGGTGGAGCAGCCGTTCCCCTTGTGGAGGCCCCAGTTGTGCGAGTGCGTGCCGGTGTGGCCCTGGAACAAGGGGCCGAACGCCCCGGGCGGGGGGCCGCCGCCACCCGTGTACTGGAGGTACTCGTTCCACCGGCCGGAGCCGTCGAACGGCGGGTAGCCGCTGTACGGGCCGTAGTTGTACAGCGGGCCGTGCTGGTGGATTTTGCTGAAGCGGTTGAGGCAGAAGCCGGTCGGGCACGGCCCGCCGGCGGCACACGCCCCGTACCCCCACCCGCCGGCCGTGGCGGTACCGCCCGTCGCCGCCAACCCCGGCCCGGCCGCGAGGGCCGCGAAGAGAATCCGTTTCATGACGCCGATCCCTGGTGTGCGGTCCCCGGACCGGGGCCGGCGAGGGCGGCGTCCCCCGTGGGTCGTCCGTGCCCCGCTCGTCCCGGCCCCGTCCCTGATCCGGGTTCGCACGAACTGTTACCCCCGCGGTCCCGATATGCCAGCGGAAACGACATGGAAGCGTGGCGGCAAGTGGGCCGGCCGCACGCCCAACGCCGCGAACCGGCGGGCCGGGCAGGACCGTCAGCGGCCGGCGAACCGGCGCGTTCGCCCGCTTCTCCCGCGTTACCGGTCAATGTGGGAGCGGTATCCGTAAGCCGCTCTGAGGCCGAGAGTTGAGTGAGTCGCAAGAGCGAAAAAGCGGTAGAATCCGGTAACGCTCAGCCCGCCGGAACGGTCGCCCGCTCCCGCAGTCGCTCCAACTCGTCGGACGTGACGCCGTGCGAGCCGACGCGGCGGTGCGGCGAGTCGGGGCCGTGGCAGTCGCTCCCGCCGGTGGTGAGGAAGCCGAGCCGGCCGGCGACCTCCCGCAGCCGCACGGCCGGCGACGTGCGGCCCCACGGGTAGTTCACTTCCAGTGCGTCCAACCCCGCGTCCTTGAGGTGGGCGAAGTCGGCGTCGTCCAGGTCCGCCGGCGGGTGGGCGAGGCTGCTCACTCCGCCGGCCTCGTGGACGAACGCGATGCTCGCTTCGACCGTCGGCCGGTCCTCGCGGCGAACGGTAGCCGAGAGCGGGCCGACGTACTTTTGCCACGCCCCGTACCGCGTGCGGGCCGCCCCCACGCGCACCAGCAGGTCGGCGACGTGCGGCCGGCCCAGGCTCGCGGACGCCGCCTCCGCGGAACGGCCGTACTCGGCCGGCACCTCCACGCCTTGTTCCGCCAGCGCCGCCAGGAAGCCGCGGAATCGCTCCCGCCGGCCGGCACACGCCCTCTCCAGCGCCGCCGTCAGCCCCGGGTGGTCGTCACGCACGAAGTAGGCGAGCAGGTGGAGTTCGCGGCCGGCGTAAGTGGTGGTGATTTCGACGGCGGGCACCACTTCGACGCCGGAGCCGGGCAGGCCCGCGGCCGTCGTTCGCGCTTCACGCAGGCCGGCGAGGGTGTCGTGGTCGGTGATCGCCACCGCCTTGAGCTTGGCGACGTGGGCGAAGGCGACGACCTGCGACGCCGTGAACGCCCCGTCGCTGGCCGTGGTGTGGACGTGCAAGTCCGCGCGGCGGGGGCCGGCGAGGCGGGCGGCCTGCTGGCACAGGGCGGTGAACGGCGACCCCTTCGGCATCAGGTCGGGCCCGCCGGCGGAGCGGCAACCGCGGCTTCGGCCCGCTCGCCGGCCAGGGCGTCGAGGATGCCGTTGACGAACGCCGGGGAGCCGAGCGACCCGAAGCGGCGGGCGAGTTCGATCATCTCGTCGATCACCACCGCGATCGGCGGCCGGGCGGGGTCGTGGAGCAGCTCGAACGCCCCCAACCGCAGGACGTTCCGGTCCACCGCCGTCATGCGGTTGATCCGCCAGTTCTCGGACCGGGCGGTGATGCGGGCGTCGATGGCCTTGAGGTGGGCCTGCACCCCGTCGTAGAGCGACAGGCACCACGGGACGTTCGCCGGGTCGGTGACGAGCCGGTCCTTGGCGAACCGCTCGATGACCTTCCGCTTCACCCCCGGCTTGTTCTGGTCGTGCTGGAAGAGGAGCTGGAGGGCGACTTCGCGGGCGCGGTGGCGGCGGCTCATGGCGGTTCTCGTGGTGGCGTCCCCCGGTATGGTAGCGGATTCGCCCCTGGCTCCCACCCGCCCCCGCCGGTACAACCACCGCACCACACCCCCACCCACTACCGAGTCGTCCCATGCCGCGCTACCACGTCGTCGTCGCCGACATCATCGCCGACGACCACGCCCCCGAACGACGGCTCCTCGGCGACCACGCCCACGTGACGGCCGTCGACGCCAATTCCGAAGCCGACCTGGTGGGAAGGGTCGAGACCGCCGACGCCGTGATGCTCTACCACAACCTCGCCCTCACCCGCGACACGATCGGGCGGCTGGAGCGCTGCAAGCTGATCGTCCGCTGCGGGGTCGGGTTCGACAACGTGGACCACCGATGCGCCCGCGAACGCGGCATCGCGGTGGCGAACGTCCCCGACTACGGCACGGAGGAGGTCGCCGACTCGGCCATCGGGCTGACGCTCGCCCTCGTGAGGGGAATCAACCTCTACAACAGCCGCCTCCGCTCCGGCCGCGGGCCGTGGACGCACGCCCCGGCGGCCCCGCTGCACCGCCTCCGCGGGCGGGTGTTCGCCGTCCTCGGCCTCGGCTGCATCGGCACCGCGACGGCCCTCCGCGCGAAGGCCCTCGGCATGGACGTGGCGTTCTACGACCCCTACTCCGCCGACGGCCTCGACAAGGCCCTGGGCGTCCGCCGGGCGGAGACGCTGGACGACCTCTTGCGGCAGGCCTTCGTCCTGAGCGTCCACTGCCCGCTCACCCCGGAGACGCGGCACATCGTGGACGCCCGGGCGATTTCGCTCCTGCCCGACGGCGCGTTCCTGGTGAACACCGCCCGCGGGGCCACCGTCGACACCGCCGCCATCCCCGACGCGGTCCTCAGTGGCAAGCTCGCCGGGGCGGCCGTCGACGTGCTGCCGTTCGAGCCGCCGCCGGACGACCACCCGCTGCTGGTGGCGTGGCGCGACCCGTCGCACCCGGCCCACGACCGCGTCATCATCAACCCGCACGCCGCGTTCTACTCGGAGGAAGGACTCCTCGACATGCGGGTGAAGGGGAGCGAGGCGTGCCGCCGGGTGCTCCTCGGCGAGTCGCTGCGGAACGTGGTGAACTGAACGGCGTTCCCTTTCCGCTGGCACGGCCCTCACCGTGCCCTTCCGCCGGCCGTCTCTCCGGCCCTCGACCACGGGAGGATTCTCGAATGCTTCGCTATATCCTCGGGCTCGCGGTCGCGGCCCTGGTGCCGATCGTCGCACGCGCGGCCGACGCCACCCCGGCCCGGCCGAACGTCCTGTTCATCGCCGTGGACGACCTGAACGACTGGGTCGGCTGCCTCGGCAAGCGGGCGGACGTCAAGACCCCGAACGTCGACAAGTTCGCCAGGTCGGGCGTCCTCTTCACCCGGGCGTACTGCGCCGCCCCGGCCTGCAACCCGAGCCGCACCGCCCTCATGACCGGCGTGCGGCCGAGCACGAGCGGCGTCTACCACAACGACCAGCCGTGGCGGCCGGTCCTCAAGGACGCGGTCACGCTCACGCAGTACTTCAGCCGGCACGGGTACACGGCCGACGGCGGCGGGAAGATCTTCCACAACAGCTACAACGACGCGGCCTCGTGGGGCCACTGGGAGAGGGCCGGGCCGTTCCCCCACCCGGCGGTGACGCCGCACAACGGCCTCAAGGGGGCCGGGCACTTCGACTGGGGCCCGGTGGACGCCGGCGACAAGGAGATGGGCGACCACCACACGGCCGAGTGGGCGGCCGCCTTCCTGGCTCAGAAACACGACAAGCCGTTCGTCCTCGCCCCCGGGTTCATCCGCCCGCACCTGCCGTTCTACGCCCCGAAGAAGTACTTCGACCTGTACCCGCTCGACGGCATCAAGCTGCCGGAAACGCTGGCGACCGACCTCGACGACGTGCCGCCCGCCGGGGTGAAGATGGCCAAGCCGGACGGCGACCACCGCAAGGTGGTGGCGGCCGACCAGTGGAAGAAGGCGGTGCAGGCGTACCTCGCGTGCATCACTTTCACCGACGCCATGATCGGCACCGTCCTCGACGCCCTCGACAAGTCGGCGTACCGCGACAACACGGTCGTCGTCCTCTGGAGCGACCACGGCTGGAGCCTCGGCGAGAAGCAGCATTGGCGGAAGTTCGCCCTCTGGGAGGAGACGACCCGCGTGACCCTCGCCGTCCGCGCCCCGGGTGTCACGCAGGCGGGCGGCTCGTGCGGGCGGACGGTGAACCTCCTCGACCTCTACCCGACGCTGACCGACCTGTGCGGGCTGCCGCCGAAGGCCGGGCAGGAGGGGGCCAGCCTCGTGCCGCTGCTCAAGAACCCGGCCGCGGCGTGGGATCGCCCGGCCATCACCACGCACGGCAAGGACAACCACGCGGTGCGGACGGAGCGCTGGCGGTACATCCACTACGCCGACGGCGGCGAGGAGCTGTACGACCACGACGCCGACCCGCGGGAGTGGAAGAACCTGGCGGCCGACCCCGCCCACGCGGCGACGAAGAAGGAGCTGGCGGCTCACCTGCCGAAGGTGAACGCCCCCAACGCACCGCGAGTTAAGGAGAAGGAGCCGGAATAGAGCGGTGAGATTGAGGACTCTTTAGCGCCGCGACCAGCGGTC
>JANPKP010000610.1:0-2782 GCA_031426095.1 Gemmataceae bacterium | reverse complement strand
GGACCCCTGCCGCCACAGGCACAACGTCTGCCCTTCGAGCAGGTGCGGGCAGTGCTTCATGGGCGTCACCACCCGCGTCTCGGGCGGCACCGTCGGGTAGCTCGAAAGCAGTCGCGTTTCGAGGATGTACGGGTTGTGGCCGGGCTTGAGGGCGTATCCCAGGACGAGCGACGACCCGACCCGGGAGACGGCGACCCGGAAGAACGGGTCGCGGCCTTCGTTGTACTTCTCGATGGCCGGCAGTTCGACGGCCAGCAGCCGCCGCTTGCCGAGTTCGGTGTCGAGGAGACCCATGATTGCGGATTTCGGATTGCGGACTTCGGAATGAAGACGGAGCGGTCCACGACGGGCATTCGGTGGTCGTCAATCCGCAATCCGAAATCCGCATTCCGCAATGGTTAGTAGTGGCACGGGACGGACTTGATGGCGTTGATCACCTCCTCGTCGGGCACCTCCTCGGTGGTGCCGGCGAAGCTGGTGTCCTTGCGGTTCATCAGGAGGGCCAGTCCCCGGTCGGCGTTGCCGCGCAGGGCGGTGGCGAGTTGACGCCGTTCCGTTTCGTTGAGCGGGCGGAAGTCCATGGCGAATCCTCCACATCGGACGGTCGAGGGACAAACGGGCCGATAGTTCAAGGAACCATCGTCGGGGGACCGCCCGGGGCCGCGCGGCCGACGGCCGGGGCACGAGAGCCGGGCGGAATGTATCGCGTCGTCAGCCGCGGGCCGCCACCTCGGCCAGGATCAGGAACACGCCCTGGTCCGGCGGGGCGTCCGGCAGGTCCACCCCGAAGGCGTCCCCGCCGGCTTCGTAGACGTACCGCACGTCCTTGCCTTCGAGCACGACCCGGACCGCGTGCCCGGGGTCGGGCAGCCCGACCACCACGGCCAGGGCCGGCCCGTGCTTGCCTTCCGTCAGTTCGAAGCGGACGCGGGCGAAGGTCGTCGCCAGCCGTTCGAGCCGGGCGGCGTGGTCCTCGACCTCCCGCCAGACGGCCCGCAGCGGCTTCGCCACGTCCGGCCCCAGGGTCAGTTCCACCGGCACCGGGCGGTAGCGGGCGTCGCCGGTGCCGAGGGTGTACCAGTGGAACCGCAACCCGCCGAGGCTCTGCACGTGGGGCTTCGGGCGGGCGGCCACGCCGTCGGTGGTGTCTCCGTCATCCGCACCCGCCGTGCCAATCCCAAAGACGCCCTCGCCGCCCCGGAGGTTCGCCACCCACTCGCGGTCGCCCCGCAGGTCGCCGGCGCTCGGGTGCCGGAGGGTGCCGGGGTGCGTGTGGACGATCCCGAGGATCGACAGCCGGCGGTCGTCCTGCCGCACGATCCGGCTCGCCACGGTGTGGGCCGGGCCGGTGATCCACACGTGGGCCACGCCCGCGTTCCGGTCGGTGCTCGCCGGCAGGGTCGCCAGGACCAGCACCTCGTCGGGCCGCCGCAGCCCGAGCAGAACCCACCCCGTCTCCTCGGCCCCGCGGTCGGTGGCCCGGTGGCCGGCGTACTCGTCGAAGAGCGTCCGGCTCACGTCGTCGGTCAGCACCACCCGCTCGATCCGCCCGTACTCCGTCGCCCGGGCGGCCGGGCCCCCAGCGGCGGCCGGCGGTCGCGGCGGGCGGGACAGGTCGGCGGCCAGCTCGCGGGTGCGTCGCAGCCAGTCCGTCAGCAGCGTCTTCCAGGTGATGGCCGTCACCCTCGGGGGGTCGCTCGTCGCGCCGCGGGGAGAGGGAACTCGGGACGCCGGTCCTGGCGGTGGGGATCGGGCGCGGCCGCCACGCCCCCTATGATAACCGCGCGGCGGACGCGAACTCAAGGCGCGACCGCCGGGCGGAGCGCTTCCCGCGGGTCGCACCCCGGGTTCCCACGTCCGACCGTCGTGCGAATCGAGGACCGATGGGCTGGGACTTTGCACACGAACTCGCGGCGTGGGGGCCGCACGCGGACGCCCGGACGCCGTCGCCGCTGGCGGCCCGGGCGTACTGCGCCCGCGTCGCCCGCTCGCACTACGAGAACTTCAGCGTCGTGTCGGCGCTGCTGCCCCGGCGGCTCGTGCGGCACTTCCAGAGCGTGTACGCCTACTGCCGGTGGGCCGACGACCTCGCCGACGAGACGGCGGGCGGGCAGGTGGCGCTCGACCTGCTCGCGTGGTGGCGGGCCGAACTCCACGCCGCCTACGACGGCACGCCGCGCCACCCCGTGCTGGTGGCCCTGCGGGAAACAGTCCGCCGCTTCAACATTCCACGCGAGCCGTTTTTGAACCTGCTCGTCGCCTTCGAGCAGGATCAGGTGGTGAAGGAGTACGCCACCTTCGAGCAGCTCCGCGGCTACTGCCGGAACTCGGCCGACCCCGTGGGCCGGCTCGTCCTCCACCTGTTCGAGTGCCACGACGCCGAGCGGGCGGCGCTCTCGGACGAGGTCTGCACGGGGCTGCAACTGGCGAACTTCTGGCAGGACGTGGGCCGCGACTTGGACATCGGCCGCGTCTACCTTCCCGCCGATGACCGGCGGCACTTCGGGTACGGCGACGACGACCTTCGCGGCCGCCGCTTCACCCCCGTGTTCGCCGAACTGATGCGCTTCGAGGTGGAGCGGACGCGGGCGTACTTCGACCGCGGGGCGAAGCTCCTGCCGCTGCTCCCGCCGGCGGTGCGGGCGACGGTGGGCCTGTTCGCAGGTGGCGGGCGGGCGATCCTCGACGCGGTCGAGCGGCAGCGGTTCGACGTGTGGGCGCGGCGGCCCGAGGTGACGAAGTGGGAGAAGGTGAAGCTGATGGCGGGGGCGGTGCGGGGGTG
>JANPKP010000609.1:0-19277 GCA_031426095.1 Gemmataceae bacterium | reverse complement strand
TACGGCCACAGCTCCATGCCGCCGCGGGACCAGTTCGCGTACACCTTCGACAACCTGGCGGAGGTGATCGACGCCTTCACCGAGAAGGTCGGGCTGACCCGGTACGCCCTGTACGTCCAGGACTACGGGGCACCCGTCTGCTACCGGCTGGCGGCGGCCCACCCGGATCGCGTCACCGCCATCGTGGTGCAGAACGGGAACGCCTACGACGAGGGGCTGGACAACCCGTTCTGGGAGCCGATCAAGGCGTACTGGCGGGAGCCGAACAACCCGGCCCGGCGGGACGCCATCCGAAACCTCGTTACCTACGAGGCGACCAAGTGGCAGTACACCCACGGGGAGCCGCACCCCGAACTCGTCAGCCCGGACGGGGCGGCCCACGACCAGTTCCTGCTCGACCGGCCGGGGAACGACGAGGTCCAACTCGACCTGTTCCTCTCCTACGGGTCGAACCCGCCGCTCTACCCGGCCTGGCAGGAGTACTTTCGCACCCACCAGCCGCCGGTGCTGATCGCCTGGGGGAAGAACGACCAGATCTTCCCGGCGGCCGGGGCCGGGCCATACGGTCGGGACCTCAAGACGCTGGAGACCCACCTGCTCGACGCCGGGCACTTCGCCCTGGAGACGCACGCCGACGAGGTCGCCCGGCTGATGCGGGACTTCCTCGGCCGGCACGTGGCCGCGAAGTCATGACTGCCGCGGCGGCCCCCCCGGGTGGCCGCCTTTGCCCATCGCCCACCCCGGAGGGGTTGACCATGACGACGTTCCCGAGCGACGTGGCCTTCACGCCGGCGGTGAAGGCGGCTCAGACGAAGAGGGGCTCCCGTCGGGGCTACGCCCGGATGGAGCAGGACGGCGGCTGGGAGACAACCGTCACCCCCGAGCTGCGGGAGTACCTCGCCGACCTGGACATGTTCTACCTGGCCACCGCGACCGCCGACGGCCAGCCCTACGTCCAGTACCGCGGCGGCCCGCCCGGGTTTCTCAAGGCGCTCGACGACAAGACGCTGGCGTTCGCCGACTTCGGCGGTAACCGCCAGTACCTCTCGGTCGGCAACCTGGGCGAGAACCCGAAGGCGTTCCTGTTCCTGATGGACTACGCCAACCGGCGGCGGGTGAAGGTGTGGGGCACCGCCCGGGTGGTCGAGGGCGACTCGCACTTGCTGGCGAAGCTGGCCGACCCGGCGTACCCCGGGAACGTCGAGCGGGCGGTCGTGTTCGCCGTGACGGCGTGGGACGTGAACTGCCCGCAGCACATCCACCGGCGGTTCAGCGAGCGGCAGATCGCCCCAATGGTCGAGAAGCTGCGGACCCGGATCACCGAGCTGGAAGCCGAGGTCGAACGTTTGAAATCGAACACCTGCCCAAACCCGTAACGAGGAGCCGAGCCGTGGACATCACACTGGACGACACCGCCCTGGTCGTCATCGACCCGCAGAACGACGTGTTGAGCGAAACCGGCGTCTCGTGGCCGTTGGTCGGAGACAGTGTCCGGGAGAACAACACGGTCGAAAACCTCGACCGGCTGTTCCGCGCGGCCAAGCAGAACGGGTACGGGGTGTTCGTCTCGCCGCACTACCTCTACCCCCAGGACCAGGGGTGGCGGTTCGGCGGCGCGGCCGAGCAGGGGATGCTGAGGGACCGGGAGTTCTTCCGCCCCGGACCGCTGAGCGTCGAGGGACTCCCGGGGGCCGGGGCCGACTGGCTGGCCCGGTACAAGCCGTACATTGAGAACGGCGAGACGGTGATCGTCAGCCCTCACAAGGTGTGGGGGCCGCAGACCAACGACCTCGTACTGCAACTCCGCAAGCGGAAGGTCGGCAAGGTGGTGCTGGCCGGGATGCTGGCCAACCTGTGCGTCGAGAGCCACCTGCGGGAGCTGGTCGAGCAGGGGTTCGAGGTGGCGGTGGTGAGGGACGCGACCGCCGCCCCCCGGCACCCCGTGCTCGGCGACGGCTACCCGGGCGCGGTCGTCAACTACAACTTCATCGCCGACGCGGTCCTGACGACCGACGAGGCAGTGAGTGCGATAGGCTGAGCAGCCGGACAGCCCGGGCGTGGCCCCGCCCGCCCCGACACCCTGACGCGAGATTCCGTCGTGGCAACCACACTCTCGACCGACCTGCTGTCCGTACTCGACCGGTTGTCCGGGGGCATCCACCCGGGTTTCCGGCCCGCCCACGCCAGGGGGACGATGTACGCCGGGACGTTCACCCCCGCCCCCGCCGCGGAAGACCTGACCCGAGCCCCGCACGCCACCCGCCCTTCCACCCCGGTCACGGTGCGGTTCTCCCCCTCCGCGGGGATGCCGACCGTCGCCGATAACGATCCGAAGGGGTCGAGTCCGCAGGGGGTCGCCGTCCGGTTCCACCTGGGCGACCACGTCCATACGGACGTCGTGGCCCACTCGCATAACGGGTTCCCGGTCCGCACGGGTGAAGAGTTCTTGGCTCTCCTCACGGCCGTCGCCGACAGCGGGCCGGCGGCCGCGACCCCGCCGCCGATCGCGGCGTTCCTGGCCTCGCACCCGGCGGCGCGGGCGTTCGTGGACGCCCCGAAGCCGATCCCGGCGAGCTTCGCCCGGCAGGCGTACTACGCCGTCACCGCGTTCAAGTTCACCAACGCGTACGGGGCGAGTCGGTTCGGCCGGTTCCGCCTGCGCCCGGAGGCAGGGACGGCGTTCCTGACCCCCGAGCAGGCCGCCGAGAAGACGGCCGACTTCCTGACCGCCGAACTTTCCGGGCGGCTGTCGGAGGGGTCGGTGCGGTTCCGCGTCGTGGTGCAACTGGCCGAGGGCGGGGACGTCGTGGACGACGCCACGGCGGTGTGGCCGGACGACCGGCCAGAGGTCGAGTTTGGCACCCTAGCCCTTACTGCGCGAGTAGACGAACTGTCTCCGGACAACCGGAAGATCATCTTCGACCCGGTCCCGCGGGTGGACGGCATTGATTCGGCGGGCGACCCGCTCACCGAGGTCCGGTCGGAGATCTACCTGCTCAGCGGCCGCCGGCGGCGGGCCGCCGCGACGAAGTAGTCACGGGTCCAAGCCCCATCGCGGGCCGACAGAACCGGAGGGTTGCGCGCCTCGGTCACCTCGCCCGAGTGGGCCAAGACGGGGCTTCGAGCAAGGACAGGCCGAACCCGCAGCACGGCGTCAAGCCGCAGCGCGTCAAGAGCTGGGCAACGACAACGGTCGCGCGTTGTTAACCAGAGGAGGTTTCGTTTCCCCCGCCCGACATTCCGACCCGGCGGTTAACACCCGCGCGACGGCGCGAGTCCCGACGGCCGCCCCGTGGGGACGCCCCACCGGCCCCCCGACGCGACCCGCCCCGGGGCCGGGCCGTGGCGAAAAAGCTTGGAATCGTAGGGTCTGGCCGGCTCCGGCGGTGTCGGACTCTCGCGCGACTCTCGCGGAATGTGTTCGAACGGTGTTCCTCTCGGGGAGCTTTTCAGGACAGAGGCCGCCGGGGGAACCCCCGGCGGCCTTTTTCTCGTTCACGGCGTTCGCCGCAACCGCCAGCAGGTCAAAGGGTTGGCGGAACTCCACCGCGAGTTCGCCGCCCGCCCACGTGCAGTTCGAGAGTACGAAATCCAGCAGCCGCCGCTTCTCGCCCGCCGGCTGGGCGGCGAACAGGTCGGCCGCCCGCCGGGCCAGCTCCAGCAGCCTCACCCCCTCCTCCAGGTACGACTGGTTCGCCTGCTGGTGCTGGGCGACCGCCTTCGCGAGCCGTCCCTGCTCGGCCCGCCAGTCGGCCGTCTTCCGCTCGAAGAAGTCGGCCGTCACCTTGCCGTCCAGCTTGTCCTCGTACGCCCCGTCGATCCGGTTCTGGAGCTTCGTCTGCTCGGCCCGGAGCCGGGCGATCGCCTCCTCGTGGAACCGCCGCTGGTCCTTGTGACTCTCCCGCAGGGCGTCGGCGACCAGGGCGATCACCTCGTCGTCGAATGCGATCCGCCGCAGGACGGCCGTGAACCGTTCCTCCAGCACCTCTTCCCGGACGAACGGCTCCGGGCACTTCCCCTTGAAGCCGGTGCAGTGGTAGTACACGTACTTCCGCTTCTTCTCCTCCCCGACCTGGGCGCACCCGCAGTGGCCGCACGAGATGAGCCGGGTGAAGGCGAACGTCCGGGTGCCCTTGCGGGTCTTCTTCCGGTTCCGCCCCCGCAGGATGGCCTGCACCTTCTCCCACAGCTCCTCGGTGACCAGCGGCGGGTAGTTGCCCTGGTGGACCGCCCCCTTCCAGACGAACCGGCCGGTGAACATCCGGTTCTTCAGGAGGGTGTGGATCGCGGCCCGGGACACCGGCTTCCGGCTCCCCTTGTAGATGAACCCCGCGTCGTGGGCCTTCGCCACCAGGTCGCTGAGCGAGAGCGAGCCGGTCGCGTACCACTCGAACAGGTGCGCCACCAGGGGGGCGTACGCCGGGTCCGGCTCGACGGCCTTCCGGCCGTCGGCCCCGGTCACGTTCCGGTAGCCGAGCGGGCAGCGGGTCGGGTACGCCCCCTGGGCGGCCTTCTCGGCCATCCCCTTGCGGGTCTCCTCGGACAGGTTGTCGATGTAGTTCTTGGCCATCAGCACCTTGATCCCGTGGACGAACTTCTCGCTCGACCGGGAGTCCCGGGACAGGACCGTCCCCTCCTTCACGAAGTGCAGCTCGACGTCCAGGTCGTCGAGCAGGACGTAGTCCTTGAAGTTCCGGTACAGGCGGTCAGTCTTCTCCACCAGGATGGCCCGGCAGGACTTGGTCCGCTTGAGGAACTGGACCATCTCCCCGAACGCGGCCCGGCCGAACTGCTTGGCCGTCTCGACGTCCACGAACTCCCGCAGGACGGCGATCCCCTTTTCGGCCGCGTACGCGGCCAGGAGCTTCTGTTGGGCCGGGATCGAGTACCCCTCCTTCTCCTGCTCGCGGGAGGAGACGCGGGCGTAACCGACGGCCGACGGGGTTCGGATGGCAGGGGGCCGGGGCATGGGTGTGGTCCCCCGTAGGCATCCGATCCGCGATGTAACTCGCCGGATCGATACCGCTGATCCGCTGGCAGGCCAAGGACCGCTTCCGGTTCTTCCGCAGTGGTGATTCTCAGGGCGAGACCACTTCCCCAACATCATGCGGATGTGCAGAGCGACGCGCTACGTGCTCTTCTGGATCCCGACACGGGAAGCCGCGCTCGTCCGAGAGAACGCATCGGCTATCCCGGCCAACGCCGTGGTGCGAGTGTCAGGAACGATGATCGACGGCCCGCCGCCGACGTGGTGGCCGGCTACGAGTACTGTCGTCACGGACGCGGATGAAGCGACGTGTCCCAGCTCGAAGGAGGGCGGGAACTGGGGCACGCACAACTGTACGGCGTGCTGGGCAACGGGCGGGAACGTGGCGTACGCTAGGCACTGAGCACGCGCGGCGGGGCACTACCTCGACTTCCTCTTGCCCGCCTTCTTCGGGGCTGTCGGCGCATCGGCGATCAGTACGGGCCGGGTGTATTGCTCCGCGTAGCCCTCTCCCGGCTTGTCCGCGATAGCGCGGTGGTACGCGGACACGGCCCGGTCGCGGTCCCGGAACTCCTTGTTCCTGGCCTGGCCCGACGACTCCCGCCAGTCCGCCCGGATCCCGCCGGACTGCGTCCGGAGGGTGTCCCCGTCGAGCGCGACGATCCAGAACCGGTCGGCGGCGACGAACACCCGCCGCGTGAGCGACCGCTCGGTCTCCGCAAAGCCCTCGGCGATCTTCGCCGCCACGGCCCGCTCGAAGTCCGCCCCCTTCGTCAGGACGTGCTCATCCACCCGGTCCCCGTCCGTCACCCGGTGCCCGAACCCGGTCGGGTCGTCGAGGAGGGTCAGTTTGCAGGTGTACGGGGGATCGCCGCCGACCAGCTCGCGGAGCGGCATGCCACGTCCTTCCCGTCAGTGGATCACGAAGTCGCTGTTCCGACCGGACACGCCTCCCGCTGTTCCTTCGTGAGCTCGTACAGCATGTCCAGGCACTCCCGGCACGTCACCGCCGCAGCATCGTCGGTGGCGATGCCTTCCATCACCGCCCGGTGCGCCGCTTCCTTGTCGCGGGGGTTGTACAGCACCATGCCGTCCCCGGTGAGGGCATGCATGTCGCGCTTCTCTCGCGTGTCGCGTGACATCCCGGAACCCGTGGGTTGCTCGTGGTTGTCCCTGTTCCATCGACGGAGCAGACCGAGGTCATCATAGCAGTCGTTGGGCACGTCCCCGATCACCTCCGCCCCGCCGCAGTGCCCGCCAGACGGTGGCCCGGTCGTCACGTCGCTTCGCTCACCCGATGTGTCGTCGGCTCGCCGCGTGCAGGCACGCAAGAGTCACGCGAAGGCCGGGCGACGGAAGCTTCACGCCGCCGACACTGCTTCGACGCCGATGGGTGACCACCCGTGCGCCGGAGTACTCGGTCGTTCCGGGGTAGCGAGTCGGTCCGGTCGAGGCCGTAAGATGAGTATGCCCCCTGCGCTCGTTCCTGCCTTCAGGAATCCCGCCATGCGATTCACCCTTCCCTTCCAGTCCGTCCTGGTTCTCGTCTGCTTGCCGAGCCTCGCCCCGGCGCGGGAGGCGCCTCGGCTGGAGTTGTTCCTCCAGACCGGGCATACCGAGAACGTCCGGGGCGTGGCCCTGAGTGCCGACGGCAAGCATCTCGTCACCGGCTCCGACGACCGGACGGCGATCCTGTGGGAGGCCGAAACGGGTAAGCAACTCCAAACCTTCCGCGGGCACACCGGTTTCGTCATGTGCGTGGCGCTGAGCGCGGACGGCAAGTATGTCGTCACCGGTTCGCTCGACCAGACGGCGGTCCTGTGGGACGCCGGCACCGGCGGGAAACTCCACACCTTCGCGGGGCACACGCAACACGTCACCGGCGTGGCACTGAGCGGCGACGGCAAGCACGTCCTCACGGGGTCGGCGGACGAGACGGCGGTCCTGTGGGACGCCGGCACCGGCGGGAAAATTCACACCTTCGCGGGGCACGCCGGCGGGGTCGCGGGCGTGGCCATCAGCGCGGATGCGAAGACGGTCCTCACCGGCTCCGGCGACAAGACGGCCGTCCTGTGGGACGCGGCCGGCGGCAAGAAGCTTCAAACCTTCGCAGGGCACGCCGAGCCTCTCAATTGCGTGGCCCTGAGCGGCGACGGGAAACGCGTCGCGACCGGGTCGATGGATAAAACGGCGATCCTGTGGGATGCCGGGACGGGCAGGAGCCTCCAGACCCTGAGCGGGCACACGGGAACCGTCTTCAGCGTCGCCCTCAGCGGCGATGGCAAGCAGGTCGCCACGGGTTCGTTCGACAAGTCCGCGATCCTGTGGGAGGTCGATACCGGCAAGGTGCTTCACACGTTCGTGGAACCGGACAGCCGGGTCGCGGTCGTGGCCCTGAGTGCCGACGGGAAGCGTCTCGTCACCGGGGCGTGGGGCGTCAACGTGATCCTCCGGGAGACGGCCGGCGGGAATACGGTGCACACCTTCCACCGGCAAGCCAACCGGATCACCAACATGGCGTTGAGTGCCGACGGCAAGTTGCTCGCCACCGGGTCCTGGGGCGGCAACGTCGCACTTTGGGACGTGGCCGCCGGCAAGATCCACGACACCTTTAACGGACACGGAGCCCGGATTAACGCTTACGGGTCCGGCGACCGGATCACCGGCGTGTCGCTGAGCGCCGACGCCGGGCAACTCGTTTCGGCCGGGGACGTGTCGGCGGTCCGATGGGAGACCGCCACCGGCAAGATCCTCCAAACCTTCGGTGGCACCGGCAACGCTTCGTGCGTGGCGCTGAGCCCCGACGGCAAGTCGCTCGCGGTGGGGAGCTGGAGCACGCACACCGCGGTCCTGTGGGACGTGGCCACGGGCAAGGAACTCCGGACTCTCCGCGGGCATCGTAGCCGGATCATCGGCTTCGCCTGGAGTGCCGACGGCAACCACCTCGTGACCGGATCTTCCGACCGGACGGCGATCCTGTGGGAGGCGGCCACCGGCAGGAAAGTCCAAACCTTCGAGCACAACGCCGCGCCACTTTTCAGCGGCGACTCCGGATCGACACTGGTGGCGTTAAGCGCCGATGGCAAGCACCTCGCCACCGGCTCTTACGACAAGACGGCGATCCTGTGGGACGTGGCCACCGGCAAGAACCTTCGCACGTTCGCGGGGCACACCGACGGGATCCACAGTGTCGCTCTCAGCGCCGACGGCAAGCACCTTGTCACCGGCTCGTACGACAAGGCCGCGATCCTGTGGGACGTGGTCAGCGGCAAGCGGCTCCGGACCTTTCGCGGGCACACGAGTTGGGTCTCGGGCGCGGCACCGAGCCCGGACGGCAAGCACGTCTGGACCGCCTCGGCGGACGGCACCACCCGCCTCTTCGATGCGGCCACCGGCAAGGAACGCTGCCGACTGTACGCCTTCGACCGCGGCAAGGAGTGGTTGGTCGTCACCACCGGCGGATTCTTCGACGGTTCCGAAGGTGCCCGGCGGTTCGTCGCCTACCGCGAGCCGGGCACGCTGAAGCTGCACGACGATGACGCCACCCGCCATCGCTTCCACCGGCCCGGCCTCCTGGCCCGGGTCTGGGAGGGGAACGAGTAGAACAGCGGTCGAGAGACGCCGCGTGTCCGCCCGGCGGCAGGCCCGTGCGGCAGTGGGGACGCCGGTGCTCGACCGGCCGGCCACGGGCGCGGCGGCTCGCCTGTTCCGGTCCGCGCGGCTCGCCGACGCTGCCCGGCACGTCACGGCCCGGCCGAGCGGCCGGCCGTGGATCGTGACCTTCGTCAAGCCGCCGCCGGGCGTGGTCGCGGCGCCGGCGAGCTGGTGCGTCACCGCGGCCGCCGCGTCGCGGCGGGTGTTATGGTTCGAGGCGCTGGAGGCGGTCCCGCCGAACCGAACGCAGCAGCGCGGGGCCGCGTGTATGCTTAAGGGAGTTTACGGCCCACTCGGCGGCCCCCGCTCCGCCGAGCGTGGTCGTTCGGTGGCGGAAACGGGAGGGGAATCATGGTCCGGATGTACGCCCAGGTGGTGGCGGTCGCGGGTCTGGCGTGGGGGGCCGGACCGGCTCACGCCCAGGAGGTCGATCTCGCCAAGATCGACCGGACGATCCGGCGGGAGCCGGTCTGGGAATCGGGAGAGCCGCTGTACTGCCTCTTCGTCGTCAGTCCCGAGAAGCGCGTGTGGTTCGTCATCGACGGCGACGACCTCCACGCCGACCTCAACGGGAACGGCGACCTGACCGACCCCGGCGAGAAACTGCCGAAAGTGGATCCTTCGAGCGAGGAACTGAGAACCGACTTTTACTATAATCTCTGGAAGATCCCGGACCTGACGGGACCCGACGGCGTGCCCGTCGTCAAGAACATTCGGATGAGGCGGGACGTGAGCCTCGGCACCCCGCCGGGCGGGATGTGGGTGTCTTTCGAGATCCCCAACGGGTCCAAGGCCGGTATCAGGTCGACCTTTGCCGACTCGCCCAAAGGCGCGCCGATCGTCTACCCCAACGGGCCGGTCCGGCTGCGCGCGTGGACGCAGAGAACCGGCGCAACAGACCGCTTTAGTGTGATCGGCCAGTTCTACGTCGACGGCCTCGGGGACGGCACGCGTTTCTCCCTGGACACCTTCGGCCTGCACTGCAAGATCGAGTTCCCGCTGGCCGGCGGAAAAGCGGAAGTGCGCGAGATGCCATTACTCGACGACGCCGGTGGGGCGCTGTTCGTGGTCAACACCGCGTCGCTACCGGCAAACGTCGGGGACGGGAACGTAAAGATCACCGTGTCAATTGTCAGGCCGGGCCAGCGAAAAGTCGTCCCGTCGGAGTTCGTGTTCGAAGTGAAGGTTGCCGACCTGCAAGGCGACCCCTACGCACGGCCGGCCCCAGCTGCCTCGTCCGATCCCAAAGCGCGGACCTCACCGGTCGTCGAGGCCGGCGAAACGACCCTGACGTGGAAGGGGGAGGACTGCGTGGCGTTCAGCCCGGACGGGACGCGGCTGGCGTCGTTCTCCCCCGACGGGATCGTCACCGTGCGGGATACCGCGACCGGGCGGGAGACGGTCGCGCTGCAAGGGGGTAATAAGCCGACCTGGTGCCTGGCGTTCAGCGCGGACGGCAAGCGGGTGGCGTCGGCCTCCTTCGCGTTCGTGAGGGGGTGGGACGTCGCGAGCGGGCGGGAGGTTTTCACCCGGGAGGTTTTCACCACCCGGGAGGCGGTCACCGCGGGGGGACTCAAGACCGAGAGGAAGCCGACACGCCTCGCGTTCAGCGGGGACGGCACGCGGCTGGCGTACGGCGGCCTCTTGGGGGAAGTGGGCGTCATCGACGTCGCGAGCGGCAAGGAAGCGGTCGCGTTCAAGGGGCACGTCCGCCGCCTCCGGGGGTACTACATCCACGTCGCGGCCCTGGCGTTCAGCCCGGACGGCAAGCGGCTGGCGTCGGCCTCCGCGGACGGGACGGTGAAGGTGTGGGACGTCGCGAGCGGCGAGGAGACGGTCACGTTAAAGCGGCCCGCCCGCGTCGTCGACTGGATCGACTGCGTGGCGTTCAGCCCGGACGGCAAACGCGTGGCGGGGGGCAGTCAGGCCCACGGGGTCGTGAGTGTGTGGGACGTCGCGAGCGGGCGAGAACTGCTCACGTGCCCCGGCCACACCCGCTGCGTGGCGTTCAGTCCGGACGGCAAGCGGCTGGCGGGGTCCGACGGGGGGGCTTTCGTGAGGGTGTGGGACGCCGCGAGCGGCGAGGAGACCTTCCGGCTGAAAGGGGGCATGAAAGAGGTCAAGAGCGTGACATTCAGCCCGGACGGCAAGCGGCTGGCGACGACGGGCAACGATACGGTGGCCGTGCGGGACATGGCCGACGCGATGCGGCGTGCTTCGACTCCCGTCCGGATACCTCGCGCCGCAGAGTGACGTATTATGTGGGACGTCGCCGACGCGGTGCGGCGCGCTTCGACCGGGGGGAAGTGACCGGGCCGATGCGTGGGAGAACACCCGGAACGAGCGCCCGGTCGAAGCCGAGTGGCAGTTCACCACCGCCGTCCGCCTCGCCCTCCTCGGCCAGCGGCCCGAAGACATCGCCCCCCAGGTGTTCGTCACCGCCCGGCAGGTCCGGACGTGGGTCACCCGGTACAACGCCGGCGGCCCCGACGGGCTCGCCGACGCCCCCGGCCGGGGCCGCAAGCCGCCGCTCGACGCCGACCAGGGGAAGGCGCTGGCCGCCCGCCTCCGGGCCGGGCCGGCGGCGGCCGACGGCGTCTGCACCCTGCGGGGCGAGGACGTCCGCCGCATCCTCAAGGACGAGTTCGGCGTCGTCCGGTCCCTCCAGGCGGTCTACGACCTTCTGCCCGCCCTCGGGTTCGAGCCGCTGCGGCCCCGGCCCCCGGGGGCGTCGGCCGAGGCCCAGGCCGCCTCCAAAAAAACTAGGCCGGCAAACGTGACTGGTTGAGCTGGTTTTCCAGGGCCGTCAGGTAGCCCTCCGGGTCGCGGCGGAACCGCCGGCGTTCGACCCTCCGCTGCCGCCGCTCCTCCAGCTCGGCCCGCACCCGCTTCCACTCGCCCCGGTCGGCCCCGGCCAGGTCGGTCGCCGACCCCGCCCCCGCCCGGGTGCCCAGCCCGGCCACCAGCCGGGCCGCCCCCCGCAACACCAGCGCCGGCGACGCCCCCTTCCGCCCGGTCGCCCGCCGCTCGTGATACCGGTGGCTCCCGAACGCCCGCTCCAGGTCGTTGTTCGTCCGCGGCAGGTCGGCCGTGTCGTAGCAGGCGAACAGCCCCGGCCAGTAGCTCCGGCTCACCTTCAGGAAGTGGTCCACCGCCGGCCCCAGGCCGCCGACCGCGTCCCGGTGCCGCCGCATGGCCCCGAGGAGACCGCTCAGCCGGTTGCGGACCGCGGCCCCGCCGACGCCCTCCTGGCCGAGGACGTGGGCCGCCCGGTGGACCCACCCGAACGCCAGCGTGAGCGGGGCGAACGCCCCGCCGGCCGCCCCCAGGGCGCGGCGGAGCGTCCCCCGGAGCTGCGTCAGCTCGGCCGGGAGCCCCCCTTCGCCTCGGCCCGGCCGAGGCTCCCGGCGATGGCGGTCAGCCGGGCGTGCAGCTTCAGCCCCGACGCCTCCAGGGGCGGCCGGCCGTCGTCCGTCAGGGCACTCCGCACGGCCGAGCAGTACCCGCGGACCACCGCCGCCTCGGGGTCGTCGCGGCCTTCCGTCCGCCGCTCGATGCCCCGAACCGTCCGCACCTTCTTCTTGAGCTCCTTCTTGGCGTGCCGGTCGGCCTCGTAGATGGGCCGGGCGGCCTCCCGCAGGAAGTGGAACTGGCAGAGCTGGTGGGGCACCCCGGGGAACACCTCGGCCACCGCCTTGCGGATCGAGTGCTGGCCGTCCGACACGACGGCGACGACCGGCACCGGGCAGGCGGCCTTCACGGCGGACAGGAGTTCGGCGAGGTCCCGCTGGCGGGCGGACAGAAGACTCTTCGCCAGCAGGATCTCGCCGCTGAGCACGTCCCGGAGGACCCACAGGACCTCGTGCCCGACGTCCGGCTGGAGGCCGTCGAGGGCCAGGACCACCTTCCCCCGTGCCGTGAGGATCCGCTTCAGCCGGCGGTCGTCGGCCAGGGCGACGGCGAGCAGCTCGTCGTACCGGTCGAGCAGGTTGGTGACGGTCCGCTCGGACACGGTCAGTCCGCGGCCGACGAGGTGGGTGCGGATCTCGGGGACGGACCGGTGCTCGGCATACCGGAGGCGGCCGATCAGGGCGATCACGTCCAGCCCGAACTCGTGCCGGGGGAGCGCGACCGCACCCTCGGCCTCCGGCCGGTAGGGCCGCTTGTGGGCCGGGCACGGGCCGTGGTGGCACCGGCGGACGGTCAGGTTGAGGCGGGTCACGCCGGCCAGGGTGTGAACCGTCCGGCGGTTGGCGTAGTCGGCCCGGAGGGGGCCGCCGCAGTGCGGGCAGGTGGTGCGGCCGGGGGTCAAGTCGCGGGTGATCGTCGGTTCAACCGCCTTTGCCGTCTTGGCCACGGGTCGCCCTCCTGGGACGCCCCAAAGCCTACCCGGCCAACGGCATACCTTCCAGTCACGTTTGCCGGCCTAGAAAAAAACTATGCCGGCAAGCCTGACTGGCGGTGCGGAAGGCCGTGAAGGATGATGGGTTCCGCTCCACGGAGGGACCCCCGATGGCCCGACTCACCGCTCGCCCCACGCCGACCGCCGATCTGACGCTCGCCCCGGCGACGACCACCTGCGTGGCGTGCAGCCACCACCTGTACCCCGACTACTCGGTCTTCCGCACCGTCACCTCGCTCACCGGCGTCACCCGGTACACCCTGCGAGTCGGCCGCTGCCGCCACCTCCCGTGCGACCTGTTCACCGTTCCGTTCCGGCCCGAGGCCGAGGGCCGGCTCGCCCTCCCGCACCACGAGTTCGGGCTCGATTTCGTCGCGTACGCGGGAACCGCCGGTACACGGCCCACCGGACGGCCCCCGAGATCCACGCCGAGCTGACCGCCCGCGGGCTCGCCCTGTCCGTCCGCACCGTGACCAACCTGCTGCACCGGTTCGACGAGCTGCGGGCGTTGGCCGCGACCGACCCGGCCCGGCTGCGGCCCGTGTTCGAGAAGCAGGGGCGGGTACTGCTGGCCCTCGACGGGCTGCAGCCCGACGTCGGGCACGAGGTCTTGTGGGTGATCCGCGATTGCCTCAGCGGCCGGGTGGTGAGCCCCACCGCTACCGGCCGGTGGCAGACGGCCCCTTCGTCCCGAGGTGCCAGGTGAGCCACGCGGTCGGACCCGCGGACCACGCGTGGCACAGGCTCAGGGACACGCCGACCGAGGAGCAGCGGTCGAACCGCTCGTGGACCCCGACCCCGCCGGGCGGGACCGGCCGGTCGATGCCGGTCGCCCCGCTCGCCCACGCCGGGTCGAAGTCCTCCCAGAAGGTGGTCGCGCCCAGGTCGATCATCGCCCCCCAGTACCACCGGACCAGCTTCAGGCCGGTGGCCACCTCCCCGAGCGCGGCGAGGGCCTCCAGGACGACGTAGCCGAGGAACGGCGTCAGCCCCCCGAGGCGGTCCGCCGCGAGGACCGCACGGGCGCGGCCGGCGTCCACCAGCCCGGCGAGGCTCATGAGCGCCCACGCCTGCTTGCTCGCCTCCGGCGGCTCCCACCCGACCAGCCGGCCCGCGGCCCGGCGGCACCGGTCCGCCCCGCCGGCCTCGCCCATAACGGCGCACAGGTCGGCCGCGGCGTCGAGCCCGAGCTTGAGCAGCCCCTGGTAGCCCGCGTGGACGGCGGGCTCGTCGCCCCGGCTCGCCCAGTCCAGGAACCGCCACCCGTCCCACAGGCGCTCGCGGCCGTCGGGCCCGACACCCCCGCAGAGCTCTGGGACGAGGGCGAGAACGAACCGACGCTGGTCCTCCGCGTACCCGCGGTTGCGGTAGACCAGCAGCCAGTCCCGATGCACGATCAGCCACCAGAGTGTGTAGGCCGGGATGCCGTTCATCCACCCCTCGACTGTGTCCCCGGCGAAGACCTGGTCGCGGAGGCGGTCGAGGGTCGCCGGGACGACCGGGTGCTCCCCGAACAGGGTGCCGATCACCGCCGCGGCCGGGTACAGGTCGCCGGCCCACACGGCCCGCCCGCGCTTGATCCCGTCCCAGACGTGGTCCTGCATGCACAGCTCGACGGTACGGGCGCCCACCTCCCAGACCGCGTCCAGTCGGGGGTCACCGGACCGAAATGTCACGCGGCGCTGGAGCCGCCGGCCGATCGAGACGGCGTGCGGCATGAGTACCTCCACTTCGCCGCCGCCGACCAGTTCCAGCCACGCGAACCGGAAGCCGGTCGGACCCAGCCGCAGGTCCTGGCCGCCGACGACCGGGAGCGTGCGGTCGGCGTACGCCCCGGTCATGGCCTCGGGAACGGACTCGCCTAGGCTGACCCGGATGCGGGGCGGCGTGACCCCGGACGCCCCGACCCGGGCGACGAACTCGCCGTAAAGCTCACGCCCGAAGTCGAGCAACAGCGTACCACGGTCCGGCGTCAGCCGGTGGCGGCCCGTGCCGTCGTGGGGCGTGACGGGTCGGACCTCCGCGCGGACGAACCCGGGGGTGCTCATGCCCACTCCCGGGGCGTTCCCCTCACCGCCCGTCGGCCCGGGTAGATCAGCTCGGTCTTCGACATGTCTCGTTCCCTCACACTCCGTCCGATGGCCGTCCCGCCCGCCGCAACGCGCGTGTAGCGTGCCCACGAGTCCTCTCCCCGGGCGGCCCGCGGCTGTTCCCGTGCGCGCAGCGCGTTACGGGCTGCCCTTCTCGGGTGCTTTGGTTCTCACCAGCACGACGGCCCCGTTCACCGGGAGTACGGCCCACCCGTTTCGAGCGTCCCCGAAGTACGGGAGACCGTCCGTGTTCTCCCCGCCGAACAAGGACCCCGCCTCGGCTAGTCCGTCCGCCCGAACCGTCATCAGTTTGTTGCCGGTCAACACCCGATACGAGCCGCCCGCGTCGAACACGACCGCGACACGCCCCTTGGTCGCTAGTGCCGGTCCCACCGCGGTGGGCCGGGCGGGGTCGACGGTGTGGTAGAGCTGAGCGGACTTGTCCATCGTGACGACGACCGTGTCGGCCCCGACCGGGAGCAGGTGGTAGGGCGTGTCCGGCAGGGCGACGAACCCGACCTCTTTGGGTGTTGTCGGCCGGCTCACGTCGAGTACCCCGACGCCCGTCCGGGCGTCCGGGGTACTCGGGAACTTGACCTCGGCAAGGTAGAGGTGGCTGCCGGCCGCGCAGGCGTTCCAGGCGTGGCGGGTCGGGACTTCGGCCACCTGCTTGGGGGCGGCCGGGTCGCCCGCGTCGAACACCGTCAGCCGGGTCGCCGCCAGGACGTAGACGTGCCCGGCGTGATGGAGGATGCGGCGAACCCCGGTCAGGGGGAGCTGAGCCTTCAGGGCCGGACGCTCCGGCGTCGCCAGCGAGTAGATGCCCACCCCCTTCTCCCCGCCGACCCAGAGCGTGCCGCCGACGACCTGGAGTTCGGTGCCGCCGCCGCGGACGCGGCCGACCTCGTACACCTCCCGGCGGCCGGGCCGCGTACCCGCCGCATCCGGGAGGCGAAACACCGCAACGTCGCCCTCGCGGACGGCCACGTACGCGTGGCGGTCGTGCAGGACCGCCGACCGGACGACCCCGTTGGACTCGGTGACGAGAAGGGCTTCGACGCGGGGCGGCTCGGGGGTGGCCTCCGGCGGGGGAAGCGCTGGACTCGGCTCAGGCGCAGGGGCCGGCACCGGCTGCCGCGGGGCGGCCCACCGCGTGACGCCGATCCGGGTGGAGGTCGCCCGGACCGCCGCCAGTTCCTTCCCGTCCGGGGTGAAGGCCAGGGCCAGGACGACCTGGGCGGGGTCGGTCGAGGCGGCCAGTGCGACGCCGGTGGCCGCGTCCCAGAGTCGTACGGTCCGGTCGTTCCCGCCCGAGGCCAGGGTCTTACCGTCCGGCGAAAACGCCACGGCCCGGATGGTGTCGCGGTGGCCCTCGCACACGGCTCGCACTCGACCATCGGCCGCGTCCCAGATCTGCAACAGGTGGTCGTAACCCTTCGTGGCCGGGTTCGGAATCTTCCCCGCGCTGACGACCGTCCGGCCGTCCGGGGAGAATGCCAGGCACTCGATCTGGGGTCCGGGGCGGGTGACCCGGACGCCGTTGCCGCGGCGGTCCCAGAACTTCAATGCCGGATCGTCCGTGCCCGCGGGGCGTGCCCACCGCACCACGCCCGCCTCCCGGTCCCACACCTTGACCGTGTGCCAGGCCGTGGCCAGGTCCTTCCCGTCGGGCGACACCGCGACCGCGGAATTCCGGAGGTGCCCGGTCAGCAGCATGCGGGGTTCGCCGCCGGGGGGCGGGTCCCACTCGACCACGCCGTCGAGGTGGCCCATCACGAGGGTGCGGCCGGTCGGCAGGAAGTGGATGCTGTCCGGGGTGAAGCGGTCCGGCAGCGCGTGCAGCTCGCGCCCGGTGGCGGCGTCCAGAACCTTGACGTGGCGGGCCGCGTCCCGAACGGCCAGGAGTCGGCCGTCCGGGGAAAAGACGACGGCCGAGGCCGCCTGCGGCCACACCGCGAGCTCACGTCCCGAGGCGGTGTCGAGGAGCCGGATCGTCTGGTCGGTGCCGGCCGCGGCCACGCACTTCCGGTCCGGCGAGAAGGCAACGACACGCGTCGTGGGCGGGAGTGCCACCTCGGACAGCACCTCCCACGGGGCCTGACTCGCCGGCGCCTCCGTGGCGGGTGGCGGCTGGCGAACGTCCCCGCCTCCGGCCGGGATTTGACGCGGGGGACCCGGCACCGACTCCTCGCCGCCGGGCCGGGCCACGTCGTGGATTCGCCACCGGTCACCGACCCTGTGGAACGTGGCTGTCATCTTCTGCTCCACCCCGTCTTGCGCCACGACCAGGTCGGCGGTCGCCGTCCCGTCCCGGACCTGGACCCCCTCCAGCCGGACCGCGTCGGGCATGAACTTGTGGTCCGGGTCGATGGCCAGGGCCGCCATCATCTCCGCCATGAAGGCGGGGCGGTCCCGGATGGGCGCCGCCAACTTCCGGAGGTACTCTTGCCGATTGTCCCCCTTCAGCCCGAAGGGCGCCGGAATCTCGTAGACGTCCGCCTCCTTCCACCCGTGCCTCGCCAGCACCCCCAGAACCTGGTCGGCTTGCCGCTTCTTCCAGCCCGTCGGGCTGCGGCCCGCGTTCAGGATGACCATCTTGCCGTGCACGACGTACCCGCCGGCCCCGAACTCCAGGGACTCGGGCGTGAAGGCCTCGGCGTACCGCCGGTAGTCCTTGGCCGCGATGGCCCCCGTGAAGTCCGTCCAGGCGTGTTCGGGGGTTCCCGGCCGGAGCGCGGGCTCCGGGGCCGGCACCGCCGGGCCCGCCTTCTCTCCCCCACCCCTTCCGCACCCGGTGGAGAGTCCTCCGAGAGCGACCACGAGGGCGAAAGAGGGCAGGACACGGTGCGGCTTCATCGCGGTTTCCTCATCGTTTACGACAGAGTGAGTCGCATAATCGATCCCGCCAAATCTGACAGCGATGTCGAGCGAGAGGCTCCAGCTGTCAGCGGGGGGCGAGGCGTGTGGAGGCAGCGAGGGCACGGGCAGACGAGGTACTCGTGGTCGCAGGGTGAACGGCAGGGGGCCGCTGGGCAGGGGGGCCGGCCATCACGACACCAGCCACAACACGCCGGCGATACCACCCACTGCCACGACGACCGCCCCGCAGAAGAGGGTCACGAACTGTTCGTCATCGTTCCCCTCCACAGGATCCCATCCGCCGACCCGCTTCATCACGAACACGACAGGCCCTCCCACGACGACCCCGGCGAGAACGACGGGGAACACCAGGGGGTATAGCAGGTAGCACATGTTCTCCTCGGTCCATAAGGTGTGGCCTGCGGTGGCCGTTCGTCATCTCCGCCTCGACCCGACGTCCGAGTTAAGTAGAAAGCTTCCGCCGAGCGTCCTCACAGAGCACTTTAGCGCTTGGCGTGAGGCATTTGATGCTCGACCGTTTCGCCATCTCGTTCACTGTCGTTTCCGCGATCCTCTCTTCCTCTACTGTGTCTTAGGACGATCGACCGGAACCCGTTGCCCTACAACTGCTCGCGGCAAGCTCACCTGCCGGGAGTCTCGTCACTTTTAGTTAGTGTCCGTTCGGTAGCGGTGTGGCGAAGGGGGTCGGGTTCCCGTAACCTGTTGCGGTGTCAGGAGGGCACCGCTTGCGGGCGTACTCGTTGGACCTCCGGGTCCGGGTGCTGGAAGCCGCCGAGGGCGGCGAGACGACGGCCGAGTTGGCCGAGCGGTTCGCCGTCAGCACGGCCTGGGTCCGCCGGCTCCGGCAGCGGCACCGGGCCACCGGGGAGATCGCCCCCAGGAAGGCCACCGACCCCCGGGTTCCGAAGCTCCGGGGCCACTCGGCCCGCATCCGGGAGTTGCTCGCCGCCACCCCCGACCTGACCCTCGCCGAACTCCGGGCCGAGCTGAAGGTGGCCGCCGCCCTGTCCACCTTGTGGGCGGCCGTCCGGGGGCTGGGGCTGACGTTCAAAAGAAGACGCCCCGGGCGGCCGAGCAGGGCCGCCCGGACGTAGCCGCCGCCCGGGCCGCGTGGCGGCAGGAGGTGGCCCCGGGCCTGGACCCGCACCGGGTCGTGTTCGTGGACGAGACGGCGGCCAACACCACCCACGACCGGCGGTACGGGTACGCCCCGAGAGGGGAGCCGGTGGTCGGCCGGGTGCCCCACGGGCACTACAAGGGCCTG
>JANPKP010000608.1:0-1916 GCA_031426095.1 Gemmataceae bacterium | reverse complement strand
GTCCGGCGAAAGCGACTGCCACCCCTTCGGGGTTCAATTCCTGTGGGGTGGGTCTCGGACCAGGGGTTCACACCCCTGGCTATTGACGGTGGCCCCGTTGGGGCCGCAAAACCCCCGGCCGTCGCGCGGGGCAATGGTCGTCGCCCCCGTCCCGCCCCCCGCCGTTCCCTCACGCGGCGTGGCGCTCCCGCCGCCGGCCCGGGGTGGTATCCTGTACCCGCCTCCCGCACGCACCCCGGAGCCCGCCGATGACGCCGTTCCTCCTCCTCGCCGCGGCCCTCGCCGCCCCGCCGGACGCGAGTGCCAGGCCCGCCAAGCCGTCGAAGGAGGCCGACGAGCGGAAGGCGTTCTTCGACGCCGGCAAGGTGCTCGACCTCAAGGTCGAACTCGACAAGGACGCCGTCGAGTCGCTCCGCAAGGACCCCCGCAAGTACGTCAAATGCACCCTCAAGGAGGGCGACACGACGTACCCCGACGTGGCCGTCCACCTGCGGGGGGCGGTCGGCTCCTTCCAGGGGGTCGACCAGAAGCCGGGGCTGACGTTCAACATGGACAAGTTCAACGACGGCCAGCGGTTCCACGGGATGGACAAGTTCCACCTGTGCAACGCCAACCAGGACCCGAGCTACCTGTCCGAGTTCGTCTGCGGCGAACTCTTCCGCGCCGCCGGCATCCCGGCCTCCCGCATCGGCCACGCGGCCGTCTCCGTCGCCGGCCGCAACCGCGGCTTTTACTACCTCAAGGAGGGCTACGACAAGGGCTTCCTCAAGATTCACTTCGGCACGTCGCACGGCAACCTGTACGACGGCGGGTTCCTCAAGGAGATCGACCAGGACGCCCAACTGGTGTCCGGCAAGGACGACGTGAAGGACCGGGCCGACCTCAAGGCCCTGGCCGCCGCCGCCCGCGAGAAGGACCCCAAGGTGCGGCTCCAGAAGCTCGACAAGCTCATCGACGTGGACCAGTTCACGACGTACATGGTCCTCGAAACGATCCTGTGGGACTGGGACGGCTACCCGTTCAAGAAGAACAACTACCGCATGTACCACGACCCGGCGAAGAACAAGATCACGTTCATCCCGTCGGGCATGGACCAGATGCTCCACGACCCGAACGGGACGATCCACCCCGGGTTCGAGGGGCTGATCGCCCAGGCCCTGTTGAACACCCCGGAGGGGAAGGCGAAGTACGACGCCCGCCTGCGGTCGGTGATGAAGGACCTGTACAAGCCGGAGGCGCTGGTGAAGCGGCTGGACGAGCTGGAGGCCCGCATCCGGCCGGCGCTGAAGGCGGCCGACAAGGGGGCGGCGGACAACCTCAAGGGCCAGGTGGACCGCCTGCGGAACGGCTTCGTCCAGCGGCAGAAGAGCATTGCCGAGCAGGTGGCCCGGGAGGACAAGGAGGCGGCCCGCAAGGAGAAGGAGCGGCTCGACCGCGAGGCCCGCGAGAAGAAGGAGAAGGAGGACCGCGAGAGGAAGGAGCGGGAGAAGAAGGCGGCCGCCGACAAGGCCGCGGCGGACAAGAAGGCGGCGGAGAAGAAGTGAGGACTCAACCGCCCTCCATCGGTCCGGAGCCTTCGGCCCACCGGAGAAACACGCCGAGGATGGCCGCGAGCATGTTTGGGCCGCACGCTCCGTTGAAGCGGCGGTCCTCGACCCAACACCGCAACCAATCAACATCCGGTTCAGAGTCGTCCACGGCGACGAATGGGGCCGACTCTAAAGCCGTCCCCGCGAGGTCGATCGTGACCCGCCAGCCGGGGTTGTCGAGGGTGCCGATGCGGACGCCGAACGAGTGTTCCCAATCCCCGTCGCACTGCGCGGCGTACCACCGCTGGAGTTGGATTAGGGCGTCCACCCGCAATCCCCGTGGTGCCTGAAGGTGCTGCGTCTTGTGGCCCGGGCTTCCAAGCCCGG
>JANPKP010000607.1:0-19528 GCA_031426095.1 Gemmataceae bacterium | reverse complement strand
GGCCCGGGCGTCCAGCCACGGGCCGCGAGACGGAAGTCTTCGAGTCGGCCGCCCGGGAGTTTCGCGATGCCCAGCCCGGACCGCGTTCCGTCGAGCGAGATCACCCCGCCGAAGGTCTACTTCGGCCGCCGCGAGTTCCTCCGCGCCGGGGTGGCGGCGGCCACCCTGGCGGCCACCGGCGTCGCCTACCGGCGGCTCAACCGTCCCGGCGGCATGGCCGTCGACACGGCCGGCCTCCCGGGCCTGGTGCCGGCCCCGGCGGGGGCCGAGGGCGTGGCCGGCGGGTTCCGCGTGGACGAGCCGATGACGCCGCTGGCGAGCGTCAGCAACTACAACAACTACTACGAGTTCACCACCGACAAGGAGGGCGTCGCCGCCGCCGCCGCCGGGTTCGTGACGAGGCCGTGGACGGTCGAGGTCGGCGGCATGGCCCACAAGCCGAAGACGTTCGACCTGGACGAAATCCTCGGCCTCGGCCCGCTGGAGGAGCGAATCTACCGGATGCGGTGCGTCGAGGCGTGGTCAATGGTCATCCCCTGGGCCGGCTTACCGCTGTCGCGGCTGTTGACCCAAGTCGAGCCGATGGGCGGGGCCAAGTACGTCGCCTTCCAGACGCTCCTCGACCCCACCCGCCTGCCCGGGCAAAAGGGGGCCGTCCTCGACTGGCCCTACGTGGAAGGGCTGCGGCTGGACGAGGCGATGCACCCGCTCACGATCCTGGCGGCCGGCCTCTACGGCCGCGAACTGCCGGGCCAGAACGGGGCCCCCCTGCGGCTCGTGGTGCCGTGGAAGTACGGGTTCAAGGGGATCAAGTCGGTGGTGAAGATCACGCTCGTGGGGGGCGTGCCGCCGACCACGTGGGGCCGGAGCGCCCCGACCGAGTACGGGTTCTACTCGAACGTCAACCCGGCCGTCCCGCACCCCCGCTGGAGCCAGGCGACGGAGCAGCGGATCGGCGAGAGCGGCCGCCGGCCGACGCTCCCGTTCAACGGGTACGCCGAGCAGGTGGCCGGGCTGTACGCGGGCATGGACTTGAAGGCGAACTTCTGACGGGGTGGCGTGCCGGATGGGCGAAAGCCCACCCGTTGCAACGGGTGGGCTTTCCCCGACATCAACAACCCGCTCGAAGGTGGG
Source organism: Gemmataceae bacterium (assembly GCA_031426095.1). GTDB lineage: Bacteria > Planctomycetota > Planctomycetia > Gemmatales > Gemmataceae > JANPKP01. Next base: position 18,394 of record JANPKP010000607.1, on the reverse strand, counting down.
ACCGCGACCCATGAAGATCGACCGCTTCACCAGGGCCGTCGTCGTCCTCAACTGCGCGGTGCCGGCCGCCCTCCTGGGGTACGACGCGGCCGTCGGCGGCCGGCTCGGGGCCAACCCGGTCAACTTCGCCATCCGCACCACCGGCCTGCTGTCGCTCCTCTTCCTCGTCCTGTCGCTCACCATCACCCCCGTGAGCCGGCTCGCCTCGTGGGGCTGGCTCGGCCAGTTCCGCCGCATGCTCGGGCTGTACGCCTTCTTCCACACGGCCCTGCACTTCCTCCTCTTCTTCGGCTTCGACCGTTCCGCGAAGGTGGGCGACACCGTCTCGGAAATCCTCGCCCGCCCGTACCTCATGGTGGGCACCGTCGGGCTCGTCCTCATGGTGCCGCTGGCCGCCACGTCCACGAACGGGATGATCAAACGGCTGGGGCCGAAGCGCTGGAAGGCCCTGCACCGGCTGGCCTACCTGGCGGCGATCGCCGGGGCGCTGCACTTCTTCCTCCTCGTGAAGGCCGATCTCACCCGCCCGCTCGCGTTCGCCTTCGCCCTCGGGGTGCTGTTCCTCTACCGCCTCGCGGCCCACTACCTGCAACTGCGGGCCGACTCGCACAGGCTCCGCACGGCCCCGCCGCCGACCGCTTCCGTTCGGCCGAAGGCGTGGGCCGGGCGGCTGCGGGTGGCCCAGGTGTTCGACGAGACGCCGGAGGTCCGCACGTTCCGCCTGGCGTCGCCCGCCGGCCCGCGACTGCCGTTCGACTTCCTCCCCGGGCAATACCTCAACCTCGTCCTCGACATCGACGGGAAGAAGGTCCGCCGGTCGTACACCATCGCGTCGCCGCCGACGCGGACGGGGTACTGCGAGGTGACGGTGAAGCGGGAGGGAAACGGCCTCTCGTCGCGGCACCTGCACGACGTGGTCATGGCCGGCGGGCTGATCGACGTGAAGGCCCCGGCCGGGAAGTTCACCTTCACCGGGGCCGAAAGCGGGAGCGTGGTGCTGGTCGCCGGCGGCGTCGGCATCACCCCGCTCATGGCGAAGGTCCGCTACCTCACCGACCTGAGCTGGCCGGGCGACATCTTCCTCGTCTTCTCGGTCAAGACGGAGCGGGACGTCATCTTCCGCGACGAACTCGCCGCCCTCGCCCGGCGGCACCCGAACCTGCACGTGACGATCACGCTCACCCGCGAGGCCGGGCCGGCGTGGGCCGGCGAGCGGGGCCGGATCACGCCCGAACTGCTGGCCCGCGTGGTGCCGGGCATCGCCGGCCGCCGCGTCCACGTCTGCGGGCCGACGGAAATGACCGAGCCGACGCGCGACATGCTCCGCGGCCTGGGGGTGCCGGACGAAGCCATTCACGTCGAGTCGTTCGCGTCGCCGAGCCGGGCGGCGGCCGCGTCGGGGGCGACGGCGGAACCCGCGACGGTGGCGGAACCCGACCCGGCGGACGACGGGGAAGGGGAGGGGGCGGTGACGTTCGCCCGCTCGGGGAAGTCCGCCCCGGTGCCGGCGGGGCGGACGGTGCTGGAGGCCGCCGAGGAGTTGGGCGTGGCGATCGACTACGACTGCCGAGCGGCCGTCTGCGGGCAGTGCAAGGTGAGGCTCCTGTCCGGCCGCGTCCGGATGGACGCGGAGGACGCGCTGGACGCCGCCGACCGGGCGAACGGCGTGATCCTGAGCTGCCAGGCCCACTGCGTCGGCGCGGTCGAAATCGACGCCTGACGGCCGGTTGTCACTTCGCCAGGGCGGCACTCACCTTCGCGGCCATCACGTCGTACCCGGCCGGGCTCGGGTGGAGGAGGTCGGCCTTGAGCATCTCCGGCTTCGGCTTGCCGTCGGAGCCGAGCAGGTCCGGCACCAAGTCGAGGTAGACGAGCCGCTCGTCGGCCGCGCACAGCGACTTGATCAGGGCGTTCGCCTTCGTCTCCTTCTCGTACAGGCCCCACCGCTTGGTGGTGGGCTTGATCGACACGAACACGACCCGGCACTTCGGCGACAACCCGTGGACGGCGGCCGCGAACGCCTTGAAGTCGTCGGCCACCTTCTCGGGGGCGGTGCCGGAGGCGAGGTCGTTGCCGCCGGCCGAGAAGACGACCGCCGCCGGCTTGTGCGGCAGCACCAGGCGGGGGGCGAAGTGGACGCAGTCGGCGATGGTCGAGCCGCCGAACCCGGCGTTCACGTACTCCTTGCCGGGGAAGTACTTCTTCAAGTCCCACAGGCGGACGGTCGAGCTGCCGGCGAACACGGTGCTACCTTCCTTGGGGTGGCCGTCGGCGATCGCCTTCTCGATCCCGGCGACCTCCTTCTCCCACTTGGCGGCGCGGGCGGCGGGGTAGTCCGCCTTCGGCGTCTGGGCGAGGGCGGCGGTGCCGAGGGTGGCGGCGAGCAGGGACAGGGCGAGGGGGCGGGTCACGGGTCGGTCCTCGGAGGGGGAAGGACGTGGGGGTCACGCGAAGGTTCATGCTATCCCGCGGCGGGCCGCCCGCCCCGTCACTTCCCCGCCCCGTCCTTCGCCTGCGACGGGTAGACCGGGTTGAGCCCGACCTCCCACCGGCGGGCGGCGAGGTCGTGGCCGATCCCCGCGAAGTGGGCGAACAGCTTCCGCTCCAGGGCGGCCGCCCGGTCGGGGTCGGCCGCCGCCCGGTCCCGCGTCTCGCCCGGGTCGGCTGTGAGGTCGTACAGCTCGCGGGTCCGGGTTTCGAGGGTGTGAATCAGCTTCCACCCGTCGGGCGTGACCACCGACCGCTTGAACGTGTACGCCCGGTAGTCGGTCTCCGAGAAGACGTCCCGCCCGACCGGCTCGCCGCGGAGGGCCGGGACCAGGCTGCGGCCGCGGAGGCGGGCCCGCACGTCGGCCGGCGGGGCGACGCCGAGCAGGTCGAGCACCGTCGGCAGGACGTCGATGCTGCCCACCCGGTCGGCGACCGTCCGCCCGCCGGCCGCCCCGGGCACGCGGACGAACAGGGGCACCCGGACCTGCTCGTCGTAGAGGGTGAACCCGTGGTCGAGGCGGCCGTGTTCGCCCACCTCGGTGCCGTGGTCGGAGGTGACCACGAACACCGCGTCGTCGGCCAGCCCGAGGGCGGCGAACGCCCGGACGAAGTGGCCGAACCGCTCGTCCGCCCGGGCGATCTTGCCGTCGTAGGCGGCCCGCCAGAAGTCGAGGTCGGCCGGGCGGAGGGCGAGCCGCCCGCGCTCCAGCCCCTCCTCCCGCAGCAGTTCCTGCTCCGGGGCCGACCCGGCGTACCGCCCGTCGTAGTCGGGGGCGACGAACCGCCGGTCGGTCGGCCCGTACTGGCCGTGGCAGTCGTACCCGTGGAGGAAGAGGAAGAACTTTTGCCCGCGGTGGGCCTCGGCCCAGGCCAGGGCCCGGGGCACGCTCCCGTCGAACCCGCCGAACGTGCCGGCCGGGGAGTAGTAGGTGTCGAACCCCTGGTCGTACCCGAACCCGCCCCCGACCCCGGCGTTGCCGGTGAACCCGCCGGTCGCGTACCCCTCGCGGCGGAGCAAGTCGGCCAGGGTGACGAGCCCGGGGGCCGCGTCCCGGAGGCGGGCCGGGGTCCGCTCGCGGGCGTTGTAGACGGCGAACTTGTTCGTCATCCCGTGCTCGGACGGGTAGACGCCGGTGAACCACGTCATCGACGCCGGGACGGTCCACGAGGCGACCGAGTGGGCCCGGGTGAAGGCGAACCCGGGGGCGACGAAGGCGTCGAGGTTGGGCGTCACGGCCCGCGGGTAGCCGAGGGCCCCGACGTGGGCGGCCTGGAGGGCGTCGAAGCTGACGAACACCAGGTTGCGGCCGGGGAACGACAAGGGCGGGGCGGGCGGCGGCGGGGGGGGGACCGGCGGGGCGGCCGGCCGGCAGCCGAGGGCCGCGAGGAGCAGCCCCGGGGCGAGGGCCCCGGACCAAGCGGGCGGGCGCACGGCGGCCTCCGAACGGGCTCAGGGGGTGCGGGCGACGCGGAACCCGGTGTGGTACGCCTTCTCCCCGGGGGCCATCCCGAGCCGGCTGGCCGACCGCCCGGCCGAGTACGGGACGAGCCACGACCCGCCCCGGACCACCCGCTGGGTGCCGGCCGCCGGGCCGCCCGGGTCGTCGGCCGGGGACTTCGGGTAGTAGTCGGCCGCGTACCAGTCGCCGCACCACTCGCCGACGTTCCCGTGGGTGTCGTACAGGCCGAGGGCGTTCGCCTTGTACGCCCCGGCCTCGCTCGTCCGCCCGAGCGAGAAGTCCCCGCCCCCGCCCCCGTACCCCCCGACGACGCGGTACTGGAGGTTCGCGTGCCGCTGGTGGAACCCGCGGCCGAAGAAGTACGGGGTGGCGGTGCCGGCCCGGCAGGCGAACTCCCACTCGGCCTCGGTCGGCAGCCGGTACCCGTTCCCGCCGGCGACCGCGACGACCGGGGGGCCGCCGGCCGCGGCCGGCGGGTCGGCCTTGTAGTACGGTTGGAACCCGTCGAGCCGGCTGAGGGCGTCGCAGAAGGCGGCGGCCTCCGCCCACGTCACCTGCTCGACCGGGAACCGCCCGGTCCCCTTGGGCAGCCCGGCGACCTTGTCCTTCCCGCCGCCGCCCGCCGCGAAGTGGCTCGGCTCGGCCCGGGCCACCGCCTTGTACTCGGCCTGCGTCACCTCGTACGCCCCGAGCAGGAACGGGCGGGTGATCCGCACCCGGTGGGCCGGCTCGTCGGCCTGCCGCCCGGGGTCGTCCTTCGACCCCATGTCGAACGCCCCGCCCGGGACGACGACAAGCTCCAGCTTGGTCGCCTTGCTGAACCGGGCGTCTCGCAGCACGGCGAGTTCGGCGGCCGCGGCCCGGCGGCGGACCTCCGGGTCGGGGTCGGCCGCCGCCGCCCGGAGGGCGACCAGGGCCGGCTCGCCGAGGGCCACGAGGGCCTTGCCGGCGGCCTCCCGGGCGGCGTACGCCCGGTCCCCGAGCTGGCGGACGAGGGCGGCCGGGTCTTCCGCGGCGCCCCCGCCGGCGGCCGAAGTCAGAACCAGGAGGGCGGCGGACCACCACCCGGACGGACGCGGTCGGCCCATGTTAACCCCCTTCACGGCGGTCGCTGCGAGTCGGTATTGTAACCCCGGGCGGGGCGACGGCAAACCGCCAGCCCGCTCCCCCTCGCCCGCCCCGGGAAAGACCCCCATGCCCCCCGAAGACCCGACGGTCGTCGAGTTCGACGTGCGGACCGACGAGATGCTCGTCAACATGGGGCCGCAGCACCCCAGCACCCACGGCGTGCTCCGGCTCGCCCTGCGGACCGACGGCGAGGTCGTCCGCGAGGCCGTGCCCCACCTCGGGTACCTCCACCGCTGCGCCGAGAAGGTCGGCGAGAACGTCACCCCAATCCAGTTCGTGCCGTACACGGACCGGATGGACTACCTCGCGGCCATGAACATGAACCTCGGGTTCGCCCTCGCCGTCGAACGGCTCTGCGGGGTCGTCGTGCCCGCGAAGGCGAACGTCATACGCGTGCTGGTGGCCGAGCTGAACCGCATCGCCTCGCACCTCGTCGGCATGGGGGCCTACGGGCTCGACCTCGGCAGTTTCAGCCCGTTCCTGTACGCCTTCCGCGAGCGGGAACACATCCTCGATCTGTTCGAAGATGTGTGCGGGGCCCGCCTCACGTACAGCTACGTCACCGTCGGCGGCGTCCACGACGACCTGCCGCCGGGGTTCACGGCCAAGTGCCGGAACTTCCTGGCGTACTTCAAGCCGCGCGTCCCCGAGTACCACGCGCTACTGACCGACAACCACATCTTCGTGAAGCGGACGGCGGGCATCGGCGTGCTTTCGAAGGCGGCCGCCCTGAGCCACGGCTGCACCGGCCCCGTGCTGCGCGGCTCGCTCGACCGCACCGCCGGCGACCCGGCGTGGGACCTGCGAAAAACGGAGCCGTACGCGGGGTACGAGGGCTACGCCTTCGACGTGCCGCTGCCGCCGTTCGACGCGGCCCCCCGGGAAGCGGTCATCGGCGACTGCTGGCACCGCTTCTACGTGCGGATGCGGGAGGTGCTGGAGAGCGTGGCGCTGGTGGAGCAGGCGTGCGACCGCTACGACGAGTTGCACGCGGCCGGCGAGGCGGCGAAGGCGGCCGACGCGGCCGCGTGGCCGGGGCTGTTCCGCACGACCTACGCCCACCGGGTGGAGCCGCCGCGGGCGGTGACGCCGGGCGAGGTGTACGTCGAGACGGAGTGCCCGCGGGGGCAGATGGGGTTCCACGTGGTGGGCCGGCCGGGCAAGGAGGCGGTCCCGCTGCGGGTGCGGGCGCGGTCGAGTTGCTTCTGCAACCTGAGCGTGACCGCCGACCTTTGCCGCGGCGTGCTAATGGCCGACGTGCCCGCGATCGTCGGCAGCCTGGACGTGGTGATGGGCGAAGTGGACCGTTGAGACAATGCCTTTACTGGCGGCTCACGTTCGTCCTTTCGTGATCCACTTTTGCGTCTTCTCCGGGCGTTGGAAAAACCGACACTCGCCCCCAATGATCCTCACCGAATCTTCACCGCTCGTCACGCGGGCCTCGTAACGGCCGTGTAGTATTCAATTGGACATCGCCCCTCATCCGATCCGCCGCTCGCCCCTCATCTCTATCGCCCTCTTCTCCCCGGAGGTGCCGCATGTCACATGCCGGCCGACGGTCGGGTTTTACCCTGATCGAACTACTCGTCGTGATCGCCATCATCGCCGTCCTCATCGGCCTGCTGCTGCCGGCCGTTCAGAAGGTCCGCGGGGCCGCCGCCCGGGCCCAGAGCCAGAACAACGTCAAGCAGATCGTGCTGGCCGTCCACAACTACCACGACGCCAGCGGGGCCGTCCCGCCCCTGGCCGCCCCGGTCGCCCCGGGGAAGGGGGCCGCGTCGATCTACTACTTCCTCATGCCGTACCTGGAGCAGTCGGCCGTCTACGCCCTCGGGCAGACGAACGGCGGGGCGTGGAACGGCTCGCCGGACAACGCCGGGTCGAAGAAGATCAAGGGCCTCCTCTCGCCCCTCGACCCGACCTACGAGGGGGACACCTGGAAGGAGAACAACGGCGGGACGTGGGCGTTCTCCAACTACGGGGCCAACCACGCCATCTTCGGCGACCCCAAGGGCGGCTCGGAGAACCCCCGCAAGACCGACTCCCGGCTGCGGCTGCCGCAGATCTCCGACGGCACCTCGAACACCGTCGGGTTCGGCGAGCAGTACTCGACCTGCGGGCTCGGCGAGGGGGAGCCGTCGAGCGACACCGGGACCAAGTACTACCACCGCCTGTGGGCGTACAACGCCCCGTGGAAGTGGCAGCGGGCCCCGTACTTCGACACCCGGCTCATCAGCAACGACACGACCGACCCGACGGCCGCCACGACGGCCGCCCCGCCGCAGGCCAAGCCGACGAAGGAAGCCTGCAACCCGTACTACATCCAGGCCATGGACGGCGTCACCGCCACCGTGGGGATGATGGACGGGAGCATCCGCAACGTCCCGACCAGTATCAGCGGCGTAACGTGGGCCCGGGCCCTGTGGCCGAGCGACGGCCAGGTCCTCGGGTCCGACTGGTAAGTCCGGCCCGCCGACCGTGAACCACGGGGGCGGTGCCGCTCGGGCACCGCCCCCCTCCCATTTCCCATCCACCCGGGACTCTCCCCATGACACGCCTACTCCGCCCCGTCGTCGCGTCCACGTTGGCAATCGCCGTGGGGATCGCGGCCGCGGGCTGTTCGCAGGGCCCGCCGAAGAAGGCCACCATCCGCGGCACCGTGAGCTACGCCGGCCTGCCGCTCCACGAGGGCATCCTCCGGTTCGTCGGCCCGGGCGGCGAGTTCTCGATGGCCCCGGTCCAGGTCGACGGCTCGTTCATCATCACCGACGTGGTCCCCGGCGAGGTGGCCGTCGGCTTCACCCAGGGGCCGCAGAGTTCGGGCGATTCGAGCGGCAAAGACACGGAAAAGACGAAGAAAGTGGTGACGCTGCCGAAGAAGTATCACGACCCGGCGACCTCGAACGTGAAGTACACAATCACGGCCGACACGACGGAACTGAACGTCGATTTCCCGCAGTGAGGTGTAGAGGCGTCAACGTTGTGATAGGGGCATCGATTCGTCGAAATCCGGGCCGCGAGGTTGACGGCCGTTGCCACCCCCCATACCGTTAGTCTTTCCCCCGGTGCCCCCGACGAGCGGCGTGAGTCGGGGGGTTCAACGGTCGAGCCGAGGAGGCTGACGGTGGCGGCCAGCGCGAACGAAAAAATCCGCATCCGGATGGAAGGGTACGACCACGAGGTCCTGGACCGGACGGCCCAGGAAATCGTGCAGACGGCCACCGAGACCGGGGCCGAGGTCCACGGCCCGATCCCGCTGCCGACGCGGATCGAGCGGTACACGGTCCTCCGCAGCCCACACATCGACCGCAAGAGCCGCGAGCAGTTCGAAATCCGCACCCACAAGCGGCTCATCGACATCGTCCGGCCCACGGGCAAGACGATCGAGGCCCTGAACAAGGGCCTGAGCCTGCCGCCGGGCGTGGACATCAAGATTCGCGTCATGGCGGGCGGCGGTTGACGTTCGGATGTGAAGTCGTAGTGTAGGTGTTCCCCGGTCGCCGTGGTCCCCGCTCCCGCGGGTGAATGGAACGACGGCCGGCTTCCGACAGCAAGAGACGAACCCCGTCTCGCCGCGACCCGCCCTTCACGGGGCGGGTCAACTGTGCGGCTCCCCGGGCCACCGGGGCGGCGGGGTGAGGAGTGGTTCCCTCATGGCGAAGAAGTCCAAAGCCGCCCCCGAGGCGAGGGCGAGCCTCGTCGTCGAACTCGCCGACAAGCTCGCCGTCCCGGTCGTGAACAAGGCCGGCCAGTCGGTCGGCTCCGTGGACATCGACCCGGCCGACTTCGGCGGCAAGATCAGCCAGCAACTGATGCACGACGTCTGCCTGCGGTTCCTCGCCAACCGGCGGGCCGGGACGCACAGCACCCTGCGGCGGGGCGAGGTCGCGGGCAGCACCAAGAAGATCTTCCGCCAGAAGGGTACGGGCAACGCCCGGGCCGGCACCAAGCGGACGAACAAGCGGGTCGGCGGCGGCACGGCCAAGGGCCCGAAGCCCCGCGACTACTACTTCAACATGCCGAAGAAGGCCGTCCGGGCCGCGACGCGGATGGCCATCCTGAGCAAGTTCCGCGACGGCGAGGCCGTGGTGGTGGACGAGTTCGCCCTGGCCGCCCCGAAGACGAAGGACGTGACCGGCTTCCTGAAGGCCGTGAAGGTCGGCACCAAGACGACCGAGGCCGGCGAGACGGCGGTCACGCTGGCCGACACGACGGTGCTGCTGAGCACGGCCGACTACGACATCAACGTCTACAAGTCGGCCCGGAACATCACGGGCGTGAAAGTCCTGCCGGCCCGCGAGCTGAACTGCTACACCGTCCTCAAGCACAAGCGGCTGGTCCTCACGCGGGCCGCCCTCGACGCCCTCATCAAGGGGCCGGCGACGAAGGACGACGAAACGGAAGAGGCGGCCGAACCGGCCAAGGCGTGACGGACTGGCGGACACGAGACGGGGTTGACGGGGCGACGAGCCCCGCCGAGGAGTTGGGACCATGCCACGCGCACGATCGAGGCCGAAGCGTTACCTCCGCAAGCTCGCGGCCCGCAAGCCGTGCGTCCACGGCGAGGCCGGGATCGAGCTGCGGCCGTACCAGGTCGTCCTCCGCCCGCTCGTCACCGAGAAGGGGACGCACCAGAGCACGCGGTACAACGCCTACACCTTCCAGGTGAACCCGATCGCCAACAAGACGCAGATCAAGGCGGCGGTCGAGGAGCTGTTCAACGTCCGCGTCGAGGGCGTGCGGACGATGATCCGCAAGGGCAAGAGCAAGCGGTTCAAGCAGATCCTCGGCAAGCTCCCGGACTGGAAGAAGGCCGTCGTCACGCTCAACGGCGAAGACAAGATCGAATTCTTTTAACGGTGAGGGATCGGGGGTCAGAGTGGAGGAACCGGGCCGCGGCGCTTCGCCCCCCGTTCCGACTGACGCCTGGCTTCTGACTCCTGACCTCTTGGGGCTACTATGGGCGTCAAACTTTACAAGCCGACCTCAGCCGGCCGCCGGGCGGGGTCGGTGTCGGACTTCGCGGAATGCACCTTCCCGCGCAAGAACGCGCCGGAGAAGTCGCTGCTCCACCGCAAGAAGAAGAAGGGCGGGCGGAACGTCCACGGCGTGACCACCACCCGCTTCCGCGGCGGCGGCCACAAGCAGATGTATCGGATGATCGACTTCAAGCGGAAGAAGGACGGGATGGAGGCCGAGGTCGTCTCGGTCGAGTACGACCCGTGCCGGTCGGCCCGCATCGCGCTGCTGAAGTACTCCGACGGCGAGAAGCGGTACATCCTCGCCCCGGACGGCCTGAAGGCCAGCGACAAGGTGATGAGCGGGGAGACCGACGCCGTCGAGCCGCGGCTCGGCAACTGCATGCCGATGTGGAAGATCCCACTCGGCATGACGATCCACAACGTCGAGCTGACGCCGGGCAAGGGCGGGCAGATTTGCCGCTCGGCCGGGTGCGCCGCGACGCTCTCGGCCCGGGCCGAGGACTGGGCCCAGTTCACGCTCCCGAGCGGGGAAATCCGCCGGGTGTCGAACAAGTGCCGGGCCACGCTCGGGTCGGTGTCGAACCCCGAGCACATGAACATCAGCCTGGGCAAGGCCGGGCGGAACCGCTGGAAGGGCCGCAAGCCGCACAACCGCGGCACGACCATGAACCCGGTCGACCACCCGATGGGCGGCGGCGAGGGCCGGTCGAAGGGCGGGCGGCACCCGTGTTCGCCGCGGGGCGTGCTGGCCAAGGGCGGCAAGACGCGGAAGAAGCGGAAGGCCTCGACGAAGGCGATCATCCGCCGCCGCCCGGCCGGGCCGTTCCAGCAGAGCAGCAACTAACGCCGTCGTGCGGCGCGACCCCGGTCGCGCCACACAACTGAGATCGCGTCGGATCGGCGACGCAAGTGTATTTTCTGTTGATTTCGCGTGGCCGAGGGAACCGGGGCGTCATAGGTTGAACCTCCCTGGACAAGAGGGAGGGTTGCCGGTTCGGCCGGCCAACCTACCCGACGCCCGAGGCCCGGGCCGCGGACTACCGGAAGCCAACCATGAGTCGGTCGCTGAAGAAGGGTCCGTTCGTCTCGCCGCGGCTCGACGCCAAGGTGCAGAAGGTCGGGAACCGGGAGCCGATCAAGACGTGGTCGCGGTCCAGCACCGTGACCCCCGACTTCATCGGCGTGACGTTCCTGGTCCACAACGGCAAGACCTTCATGAAGGTCTACGTGACGGAAGACATGGTCGGCCACAAGCTCGGCGAGTTCTCCCCGACGCGGACGTTCAAGGGGCACAGCGGCGGCAAGGCGAAGGCGGCCCCGGGCAAGTAACGGGTCGCCACGAACGACCGACCGTTAAGGACGGCTGACATGATTTACACCGCCAAGCACCGCTTCGCCGACGTGACCGCCCGCAAGCTGCGGCCGTTCGCCCAGCTCATCCGCGGGCGGAACGCGGACGAGGCGATCGAGATGCTGAAGTTCTACCCGAACCGCGGGGCCCGGCAGCTGGAGGCCGTGCTCAAGAGCGCGATCGGGAACGCGGAAGACCAAGGGTGCAAGGAGCTCGACGAACTCGTCGTGTCCGAGTGCCGGGTGGACGACGGCCCGATGTACAAGCGGATGCAGCCGCGGGCCCGGGGCACCGCGTTCACTATCCTCAAGCGGCTCGCCCACATCGTGGTCGCGGTTAAGAGCCCGGAGCCCGAGCCGGCCAAGTAGCCGCCGGGGTCCGACGCACCGGGGCCGGCCCCCTGAACGGGCCGGCCCGCATCGTGTTCACGGCGGCGGGTCGTGGGTGATTGAGCCTCCCGCTAGAGCGGGCGGCAGGGAGACACCGGAATGGGTCAGAAAGTACGGCCGACCGGATTCCGGACCGGCATCATGCGGCCGTGGCGGAGTACGTGGTACGCCACCAAGGCGGACTTCGCCGAGCTGCTGGTCGAGGACGTGCTGATCCGCAAGAGCGTCCAGAAGCTCCTCACCCGGTCGAAGGACCGCAAGGAGCAGCGGCCGGCCATCGCCGACATCAAGATCGAGCGGACCCGCGAGCGGGTCACGGTCATCATCTGGTCGAGCCGGGTCGGGGCGATCATCGGCAAGAAGGGTGAGAAGATCGAGAAGCTGACCAAGCAGCTCGAGAAGCTGACCCGCCGGCACATCGACATCAAGACGATCGAGGTGCTGCGGCCGGAGATCGACGCCCAGCTGATCTCGGAGGACATCGCCGAGCAGTTGGAGCGGCGGTCGAGCTTCCGGCGGACCATGAAGATGGCCATCCAACGGGCCATGGAGAACGGGGCCCGGGGCGTCAAGCTCCAGCTCTCGGGCCGGCTCGGCGGGTCGGAAATGGCCCGGTGCGAGAAGGGCATGGAGGGGAGCATCCCGCTCTCCACCCTGCGGTGCAAGATCGAGTACGGGTTCACCGAGGCGGTGACCAACCAGGGCAACATCGGGATCAAGTGCTGGGTGAACCAGGGCGACTATTTGACGGGGGACATCGCCGATGCCACTGATGCCCAAACGGGTCAAGTTTCGAAAAAGCCAGCGCGGCGTCGTCCGCGGTAACGCGACCCGCGGCAACTACGTGGCCTACGGCGACTACGGCCTCCAGGTGCTGGAGAGCGGGTGGCTGTCGGCCGAGTGCATCGAGGCGGCCCGCGTCACTATGACGCGGTTCGTGTCGGGCGAGGGCCGGTACTTCCTCCGCGTCTTCCCGCACAAGCCGGTCACGGCCATCCCGGCCGAGACCCGCATGGGCAAGGGCAAAGGCGAGCCGGAATACTGGGCGGCCGTGGTAAAGGCCGGCACCATCCTGTTCGAGGTGAGTGGGCTGCCGGAGGCGGCGGCCAAGACGTGCCTCGCCCGGGTGGCGTACAAGATGCCGTTCAAGTGCCGGTTCGTGACCCGGCGGCCGACCGTCTAGGTCCGAACGCACACAAGGGTGACGCGATGGCGAAGGCGATCAAGACGACCGACCTGCGGGGGATGAGCGACGAGCAGCTCGCGCTCACCCTCGTGGACACCGAGAAGCACCTGTTCCACCTCCGGTTCCAGTCGGCCACCGACCGGCTGGAGACGCCGAGCGAAATCCGCAAGGCGAAGAAGGAGCTGGCCCGGATCAAGACGCTCCAGCGCGAGCGGGAGCTGGCCAAGCTCAAGACGCTGCCGGCCGCCGAGCTGGCCGCCCGCCTGACGACCCTCCGGGCCAAGCCCATGGGGCCCGGCAAGCGGCTGGTGGGTCGGCAGATCAAGCGGCTGGTAACTCTTGAGGCGGCCCACGCGACGCCGGCGACGAAGGGGAGTGGCAAGTAATGGCCGACTCGACGATGAACACCCCGGCGGCCGAGGCCCCGGCCAAGCTGACCGGTCCGCGGACCCTCACGGGGATCGTGACCGGCGACAAGATGAACAAGACCCGCCGGGTCGAGGTCAAGCGGCTCGTCCGCCACCCGAAGTACGGCAAGTACGTCAAGTCGCGGACGATCTGCTACGTCCACGACGAGAAGAACGAGACGCGGCTCGGCGACACGGTGGACATCCTCGAATCCCGCCCGCTCTCGAAGCTGAAGCGGTGGACGCTGGTGGCGATCACCGTGAAGGCCCCGAGCCGGGCGGTCTCCAACCTCGAGGGCGCGGTCGCCGGTAGCGCCGTGCCGGAGGCCGTCGGGACGGCCGGCGAGAAGAAGTAAGGCGACACACACGCGACCGGCCCGGGGGCAGTGGTGCCGGGCGTGAGGACCAGACATGATCCAGATGTATTCGTACCTCGACGTGGCCGACAACACCGGCGCGAAAGAGGTCATGTGCATTCAGGTGCTCGGCGGCAGCCGGCGGCGGGTGGCCGGCATCGGCGACGTGATCCGGGCCAGCGTCAAGAAGGCGCTGCCTGGTGGCGACGTGAAGCCGGGCGACGTGATCAAGGGCGTGATCGTCCGCACCCGGGTCGCCACCCGGCGGGAGGACGGCAGCTACGTCCGCTTCGTCCGCAACGCCTTTGTGCTGCTGGACAACGACAACAACCCCCGTGGCACGCGCATCTTCGGGGCCGTCCCCCGGGAACTGCGGGCCAAGTTCAACAAGATCATCAGCCTCGCCGCCGAGGTGGTGTGAGTGCCGGCCGCTAACGGGATACAGTGATGTACATCCGCAAAGACGACATCGTGGTGGTGACGACCGGGGACGACAAGGGCACCCGCGGGAAGGTGCTCCGCGTCAACCGGGCGGACCGCAAGCTGGTGGTCGAGGGCGTCAACCGGGTCTACCGGCACCTGAAGCCCTCCCGCCGCAACCCGCAGGGCGGCCGGCTCTCGAAGGAGATGCCGGTGGACGCCACGAACGTGATGCTGATCGACCCGACGACCAACAAGCCGACCCGCGTCGGCGTGCGGTACACGGCCGACGGCAGCAAGGAATTGTACGCCAAGAAGAGTGGCACGCGGCTGCGGCTCCTGTCGAAGCCGAACCCGAAGTACGCCGCCAAGAGCTAACGCATACCGAGGCGGCCCGCGCCGCCGGACGAGGTGACGGTCATGGCCCGGATCCGCGAGCGGTACACCAAGGAAATCGCCCCCGCCCTGAGCCAGAAGCTCGGGCGGACGAACGTCCTGAGCCTCCCCCGGCTCCAGAAGATCGTCCTGAACATGGGCGTCGGCAAGACGCTCCAGGACAAGGAGCGGATCAAGCAGGCGGCCGCCGACCTGGCCATGATCGCCGGCCAGAAGGCCCAGATCACCCGGGCCAAGAAGGCCGTCAGCGCGTTCCGCCTTCGCGAGGGGAATGAGATCGGCTGCCGGGTCACGCTCCGCGGCAACCGGATGTACGAATTCCTCGACCGGCTCGTGAACGTGGCCCTGCCCCGCATCCGCGACTTCCGGGGGATCAACCCGAAGTCGTTCGACGGGAACGGCAACTACAGCATGGGGCTGACCGAGCAGCTCGTCTTCCCCGAGATCGACCCGGACAAGGTGACGTTCACCCAGGGGATGGACGTGACGTTCGTGACCAGCACCCGGAACGACGACGAGGCGCGGGAGCTGCTCCGGCTCTTCGGCATGCCGTTCCGCGACGACAGCAAGTAGTAACACGGGCCACGACACACGGAACGGCCGGGCCACGCGGGACACGCCCCGCCCCCGGCCCGGAACGCCGACGCGAGAACCCCACCGATGTCAACGAACGCGAAAGAAGCCACGTTCCGCCGGCAGATGGCCGCCGTCGACGCCCACCGGGCCGAGATGAAGAAGCCGGCCGACCAGCGGGACAAGGCGAAGGTGATGGAACCGCGGGAGCTGATCAAGATCCGCAACCGCTGCCAGTTGTGCGGCCGGGCCCGGGCGGTCTACCGCAAATTCGGCGTCTGCCGCATCTGCTTCCGGAACATGGCCAGCAGCGGGCTCATCCCCGGCGTCCGCAAGGCCTCGTGGTAATCGTTCCCCGGGCGTCCGGCTCCGGGCATTCGAGCCCGTCGAGCGCGACCCCGGGCGTGGGACTAGGAACAGCGAGGGTGACACCGCCATGATGACCGACCCGATTGCCGACATGCTGACCCGCATCCGGAACGCCAACAGCATCGAGCGGCCGGCCGTCGAGATGCCCGCCACCAAGCAAAAGGTGGCCATCGCCAAGGTGCTGCTGGACGAGGGGTTCATCCTCGGCTACCGCACCGGCAAGTACGCGGAGAACGCCGAGGGCGGCAAGGAGTTCACCGAGGTCCAGACGCTCGGCGAGCCCCACGTCGTCCTCCAGGTGTTCCTCAAGTACGGGCAGGACGGCGAGAAGGTCATCCGCCACATCCAGCGGTACTCGAAGCCGGGGCTGCGGGTGTACCAGGGGTACAAGGACGTGAAGCGCGTCCTCGACGGCCTCGGCATCGCCATCCTTAGCACGAGCCGCGGCGTGATGAGCGACCGGCAGGCCCGGCGGGACAAGGTCGGCGGTGAGGTCATTTGCACCGTGTGGTGAGTCAACCGGGCCGCGGTCCGGCACCGCCCCCTCCCATGTACGGGGGCGTGTGCGGCGAAGCCCAGGAGGAGTGAGTATGTCGCGCATCGGGAAGCAGCCGATCCCCGTCCCGGCGGGGGTGAAGGTCGCCGTCGACGGCCAGTCGGTGAAGGTCGAGGGGCCGAAGGGCGCCAAGCTCGAAGGCAACTTCCACCCGAACATCAAGCTCGCCTTCGACGGGAAGACCATCCTCGTCACCCGGCCGAACGACGAGCGGCAGAACCGGGCCCTCCACGGGCTGACCCGGGCGCTCATTAACAACATGGTGGTCGGCGTCACCACCGGCTTCACCAAGAAGCTGAAGATCGAGGGCGTCGGCTTCCAGGCGGCGATGAAGGGGAAGGGCGTCGAGCTGACCGTCGGCTTCGCCAACCGCATCCTCCACGAGCCGCCGGAGGGGGTGACGGTCGCCGTCCCGGACCCGACCACGATCGTGGTGACCGGGGCCGACCGGCAGAAGGTCGGGCAGTTCGCCGCCGAGGTCCGCGAGAGCCGCAAGCCGGAGCCGTACAAGGGCAAGGGCGTCCGGTACGAGAACGAGGTCGTCCGCCGCAAGGAAGGCAAGTCGTTCTCCACGAAGTAGTGGCCGGTGGCGGGTGGGCTTCGGTAGCCGCCCCGCCCACCCGTCGTCCCGGCTCGCTCCCGTACACCGAACACCGACCCTGACCACTGGTTGACAATGGACGCACAGAAAGCCAAAGCACAGCGGGCCGAGCGGCGGCAGTTCCGGGTCCGGAACAACCTCCTGGGGACGGCCGAGAAGCCCCGCCTGAGCGTGGCCCGGACGAACCTGCACATCTACGCCCAGCTCATCGACGACGTGAACGGCGTCACCCTCGCGGCGGCCGCGAGCAACGGCAAGGATTTGAAGCTGGCCTACGGCGGGAACGTCAAGGCGGCCGGAGAGGTCGGCCGCAAGATCGCCGAGAAGGCGAAGGCCATCGGCATCACGGCGGCCCAGTTCGACCGCGGGCCGTACCGCTTCCACGGCCGGATCGAGGCCCTCGCCCGGGCGGCCACCGAGGGCGGGCTGGTCTGCACCGGGCTTGAGGCGCGGGTCAAGAAGGAGGCCGCCGTGGCCGCCCCGGTCAAGCCCGTGAAGGACAAGGCGGCGGCGGCCGAGGCGGCGGCGGCCGGCAAGGCCGCCAAGGCGGCGCGGGCGGCCAAAGAGAAGGCGGCCAAGTAAACCGGACATAGGCGGCGAACACACCGGGGGCGGCCCCCGTTCGAGGGATCAGAGACATGGCAAGGGAACGCGGCGGCGACCGGCGGGACGGCGACTCGCGGGACAACGCGCTGGTCGATTACGTCGTCAAGATCCGGCGGTGCGCGACCGTCCTCAAGGGCGGCCGGCGGTTCAGCTTCAACGCCCTCGTCGTGGTCGGCGACAAGAAGGGGCGGGTGTCCTACGGGTACGCCAAGGCGAACGAGGTCCCGCCGTCGGTCGAGAAGGCCATCAAGGACGGCGAGAGCAACGTCGGCCGGCAGAAGAAGGTTTCGCTGCGGGGCAACACCATCCCGCACCGCGTCATCGGGAAGTTCGGGGCCAGCCGGGTCGTCATGGTGCCGGCCGGGCCGGGCACCGGGGTCAAGGCCGGGCCGGGGGTCCGCGAGGTCCTCCAGGCGGCCGGGGTGACGAACATCCTGACCAAGGTCCACGGCAGCACCAACCCGCTCAACCTCGTGAAGGCCACCATCAACGGGCTGCTCCAACTCCGGACCAAGGACGAGGTGGCGCGGCTCCGGGGGGTGTCGATCTAATGGACCTCACCAACGTCTCCATCGGCGTCCACAAGAAGAAGCTGAAGAAGCGGGTCGGCCGCGGCATCGGCTCCGGGCACGGCAAGACCGCCAGCCGCGGGCACAAGGGCGCGTACAGCAGCGCCGGGGCCAAGCTCCCCGGCCTGCTGTTCGAGGGCGGCCAGATGCCGCTCTACCGCCGCTTCCCGAAGCGGGGCTTCAGCCACGCCACCTGGGACAAGCACTACGCGATCGTCAACGTCGGCGACCTGAACAACTTCGACGACGGCACCCCGGTCGACGCGGCCGCCCTCAAGGCGGTCCGGCTCGTGGTCGGCACCTTCGACGGCGTCCGCATCCTCGGGGACGGCGAGCTGACCAAGAAGCTGAGCGTGAAGGCCCACCACTTCACCAAGTCGGCGAAGGAAAAGATCGAGGCGGCCGGCGGCACCTGCGAACTGATCCCCGGGCCGAAGAAGCCGGTCCGCAACAAGATGAAGCCGAAGGTGGCCAAGCCGGAGAAGCCGGCCGCGGGCTGACCCGGTGGCCGGAAGTTGTGGTTTCGGAACCCGCGGCCCGGGCTTCCAAGCCCGG
>JANPKP010000606.1:0-5333 GCA_031426095.1 Gemmataceae bacterium | reverse complement strand
CTCGTCCCAGCCGCCGTCGGCGGTCGGGAGGTAGGCGGCGAGCGTCCTCCCGAAGGCGAACGGGTCGTTCGGCGGATTCCAAAACGCGACGGGGGTGTTCGGCACGGCCGATTCCTTGACGAATCGCTCCCGCAGGGCGGCCGGATCGACCGCGAGGGCCGGCGCGCCGTCGTCCTTGAGCTTGCCTTCGAGGAACTGGACCCGCGGCGACAGGCTGCTGACGGGGGCCGCTAGGAACACGGCCGCGGCCTTCACCTCTTCGGGGGTAACACCCCGGTCATTGAGCGTGTCGGGGTTCGCCTTGAGTCGGGCGAGTGTGTCCGACGCGGTCGGGAATGGCTCGCCCCGCCACGGGTCGAAGAGGAGGATGTCGACCCCGACGCGGGCACCCACGGCCCAAAACGGCCCGTTCGGATAGGCCTTCGCACCGGCCGGGGCGAACAGGGCCGGCTTGCTACCCGCGTCCGGGGGGCCGATGAGGCAGCCGTCGATCCCGAGCTGCCGCAGCACTGCGAGGAAGACGTAAGCCCGCTCCAGCCCGGAGCCGGCCGCCCGCTGGAGGACGGCCGTCGGCGGCAGGGCGACGGCGGTCGGGGGGCGGTCAACGCGGGGGCCTTCGAGACCGGGGCTCGGCGCGACCTGTCGGCAGACCCAGGCGAACGCCTGCCGGGCCTGCTCGGCCGGCGACGCCCCGGCCGCATCGAGCGACCGGGCGGCGTCCCGGAGGTAGTAGCATTCGGCCAGATAGGCGGAATCGAGGGGGGTGAACGCGACCGTGCCGACCTCGGCCTTCTCCCGTTCCATGAGCGGCACGAGGGCGTTGATCCGGGCTTCCGCGTCCGGGGCGAGTGCCGGCGGGGCATCCACGTCGGACCGGGAGCCGAGGGCGGCGTTGAGCTGGAGAAGGGCGGCTTTGCAGGCCGCGGGGTCATTGGCCTTGCGGAGTTGGGCGGCCGCTTCCTTCCACGGGTCGATTGCCGGCAGGGCGGCCGTCGAGTCGGTTTTGGCGACTTGCCCGCCGCCGGGGTTCGTGCCGCAGCCGGCGAGGAGGAGTAGGAGCAAGGCCCCGGGACGGCCGTACCTCGGCATTCGGGGGATTGCGTTCACGGTGCGGCTCGTCATGCGTCAACTCGCGGGGTCGGCCAGGGCGTCGCGGACCCGCTGGAGGGTGCGGATCAGGCCCGGCAGGTGGTCGAGCGGGATCATGTTCGGGCCGTCGGACGGGGCGTTGTCCGGGTCCGGGTGCGTCTCCAGGAACACCCCGTCGCACCCGGCCGCGACGGCCGCCCGGGCCAGCGTCGGGATCATCCGCCGGTCGCCGCCGGTCCGGTCCCCGAGGCCGCCCGGGTTCTGTACGCTGTGGGTGGCGTCGAAGATCACGGGGGCCCCCGTCTCCTGCATCCACGGCACCGCCCGCATGTCGTTCACGAGGTTGCCGTACCCGAACGTGGTACCCCGCTCCGTCAGTAGCACGGAGCGGTTGCCCACCGCATTGAGCTTGGCCACCACGTTCTTCATGTCCCACGGGGCCATGAACTGCCCCTTCTTCACGTTCACGGCTTTGCCGGTGCGGCCGCACGCCTCGATCAGGTCCGTCTGCCGGGCCAGGAAGGCGGGCACCTGCAGCACGTCCAGCACCTCGCCGCACGGGCCGGCCTGGGCCGTCTCGTGAACGTCGGCCGTGACCGGCAGCCCGGTCGCCGCCCGCACGTCGGCCAGAACTCGCAGCCCCGCTTCAAGCCCGACGCCGCGGAACGACTTCCCCGAGGTGCGGTTGGCCTTGTCGAACGACGCCTTGAAGACCAGTTGCAGTTTGAGCCGGTCGGCGACCCCGCGGAGCGTCCCGGCCACCCCCAGGGCGTGGTCGCGGCTCTCGATCACGCACGGGCCGCAGATGAACAGCAGCGGCGACCCGCCGCCGAACGTGTACGACCCCAACTCCACCGGCTGGCTTCCGGCCATGAACGGCCCTCCGTGACGGGCGAATCGGAGCCGTCGGTCAGGATACGAACTCGCCCCGCGATCGTGGCCGCTACCGGATTTTACCGCATAAACGCGATCGCACTCGCCCTATCCGTTTTCGAGCACGTCACATCGGTAAACCGTTACCGCATTTCCCGGTAACGCGGGGGAACCGGGAGAGTTCCGCCCAAATCGCGGCTCCGGGCTTGCCTCGTGCACGTTATTCCGCGACGAATTCCGGCCCGGCGGGCGGGTTGTAAGAATGACCGCCGGACGGCAAAAGTTACTATCGCGTTGTAGGAACTCTCTTGGTATCCTCCGCGCCGCCGGGCGACCTCCCCGCCACCCACGGACGGGAGCGGGGGCTTTCCCCGGCGGCTCCCGCGGTCCGAACCCGCGGCGGCAAGGAGGCTCCCCCGTGCCCCGTCCCCGCCAGTTGCGGCACAAGCTGATGCTCGGGCTGGCCCTCGTGCTCGCCAGCGTCGCCCTGCTGCTGGCCGGCACCCTGTACGGGATCACCCGCTACCGGGGGAGCGTCCACACGACCGAGCGGAAACTCCTCGAACTCAATTACGTGACCGTCGTGGCCGCCCACCTCGCGGCCGCCGACCAACCCGACACGCCGGCCGCCGGCGAGTTCGCCCTGATCACGACCAAGGTCGCCGACACCCTCGCCTTCCTCCAAGGGTACCGGGCGTTGAACGCCGAGACCGTTAAGGTGGGACTCGACCCGGACGGCGGCGTCCAGGAACGGAACCTGTGCGACGACCTGGAGGTCGTCCTGCGGGAGTACGACGCGGCCGTCCGCAAGCACGGGGGCCCGGGCCTGGAGCGGGAGCCGACGGCCAGCCTCCGCAGCTACCCGGACGTGAAGGTCGCCAGCGAGAAGGCCCGGCGGATCGCGGACGAACTCCGGTTCGCCGTGCTCGCCGACATCCAGGTGACCGGCGAGCGGTCGAACAAGGCCATCCGCCAGATCGTGGGGGTGGTGTCGTTCGCCGTCGTCTCGGCTCTGGTCCTGCTCGCCGCCCTCCTCCACTACTTCCGCCGCTGGGTGTTCGCCCCCGTGCGGGCCCTCCAGGCCGGCGTCCGGCGGGTCCACGCCGGCGACTTCGACCAGCCGATCGAGCTGACCTCCGGGGACGAACTCGAAGACCTGGCGAACGAACTCAACGCCATGACGACGCGGGTGGCGGCCACGACCCGCGACCTCGCCCGGCAGGTGCACGAGCGGAGCCGCCAGCTCGTCCGGAGCGAGCGGATGGTGTCGGTCGGGTTCCTGGCCGCCGGGGTGGCCCACGAGATCAACAACCCGCTGGCGAGCATCGCGTTCTGCGGGGAGGCCCTCGAACGTCGGTTGCAGGACGTGGTGGCGGCCGCTATGGGGAAGGCCCCGGCCGTGCCCGCGGCCGACGCCGACGTGGTGGCCAAGTACCTGACGATGATCCAGCAGGAGGCGTTCCGCTGCAAGGAGATCACCACCAAGCTGCTCGACTTCAGCCGGGCCGACACTCGGCGGCGGGAGCCGACCGACCTCGCCGGGCTCGTCCGCGGCGTCCTGGAGATCGCCCGCCACCTGCCCAACAGCCGGGGCAAGACGGTCAGCTTCGAGCCGACGGCCTACGTCGTCGCCCCGGTCAACGCCCAGGACCTGAAATCGGTCATCCTCAACCTGGTGGTGAACGCCCTGGACAGCACCGACGACGGCGGCCGGCTGACGATCACCCTCGCGGCGAAGGACGGGGCGGCCGAGCTGACGTTTGCCGACACCGGGGTGGGGATGCCGGCGGAGGTGCTGGAGAACATCTTCGAGCCGTTCTTCACCAAGAACCGGACGGGCAAAGGGACGGGCCTCGGGCTGTTCATCAGCCACCAGATCATCGACCAGCACGCCGGCACCCTCCAGGCGACCAGCGCCGGCCCCGGCAAGGGGAGCACGTTCACCGTGCGGGTGCCGCTCAAGCTTCAAGAGAGCAGGAGTCAGGAGCCGGGAGACAGGGGCCAGAGTCAGCAGGGGGAGCCGGCGGTGCTGCCGTTCCCCGGGAGTCGGTCGGCCGCGGCCTGACGCCCGCCGGCTGACTCCTGTTCCCCTGACTCCGCCTCCTTGCTTCCGACGAGGGAGAACGACGTGGCCCCCGCGACCCAAACCGCCCCGCACAACCGCCTCCGCATTCTGTTCGTCGACGACGAGCAGCACCTGCGGGAGGTGATGCGGACCGAACTCCCCCGGCTCGGGCACGAAGTGACCGTGTGCGCGGACAGCCGCTCGGGCATCGAGGCCGTCAAGAAGGCCACGTTCGACGCCGCCATCCTCGACATGCGGATGGAGCACGACAAGGCCGGGCTCCAGGTGCTGGCCGCCCTCAAGCAGGTGAGCCCGGACACCGAGGCCGTCATCATGACGGGCTACGGCAGCACCGAGACGGCCGTCGAGGCGCTCCGGCTCGGGGCGTTCGACTACCTGACCAAGCCGTGCAAGCTGACCGACATCGAGGCCCTGCTCCTCCGCATCCAGGAGAAGCGGCGGCTCAAGAACAAGACGGCCGCCCTGGAGAGCCGCGTCCAGGCGGCCGAGGGGCCGGCCCTGATGATCGGCACCAGCCCGGCCATGCAGCCGGTGGTCCAGTTCACCGACCGCATCGCCCCGACCGACGGGCGGGTGCTCATCACCGGCGAGACGGGCACCGGCAAGGAAGTCGTGGCCCGGGCCCTGTTCACCAAGAGCAAGCGGGCGGACATGCCGTTCGTGCCGGTGAACTGCGGGGCCCTGAGCCAGAACCTCGCCGAGAGCGAGCTGTTCGGCCACAAGAAGGGGAGCTTCAGCGGGGCCGACCGCGACCGCAAGGGGATGTTCGAGGTCGCCAACGGCGGCACCCTCTTCCTCGACGAACTCGGCGAACTCGACAAGAACATTCAGGTCAAGTTGCTCCGCTTCCTTGAAGCGGGGGAAATCCGCCCCGTCGGGGCGAACGAGCCGGTGATCGCCGACGTGCGTGTCGTCTGCGCCACCAACCGCGACCTCCGGCAGATGATCGCCGACGGGCAGTTCCGCGAAGACCTGTTGTACCGCCTGAACATGTTCCACATCCACCTGCCGCCGCTGCGCGAGCGGCGGGCGGACATCCCGGACCTCGCCCGGCACCTGCTGGGTCGGGCCGCCAAGCGGCCGGCGGAGCAGGTGCAGCACCTGCTGACGCCCGAGGCGCTCGCGGTGATGGTGGCGTACCACTGGCAGGGGAACGTGCGCGAAGTGGCGAACGCGATGGAGTATGCGTGGATCGTGAGCGGCGGCCAGCCGATTCGACCGGAGCACCTGCCGCACGACGTGCGCAACGGCCGCTCCCCCGCGGCGACGCCGGCGGTGCATTCGG
>JANPKP010000605.1:0-6382 GCA_031426095.1 Gemmataceae bacterium | reverse complement strand
GGGGTTCTGCCTTCTCGCATTCGTGGTGTCCAGGGGTTCCGCTGCGCTCCACCCCTGGCTATTAACGGACACCCCGTTGGGGTTAGAAGAAGTGACTTCTACTTCCCCGCCACCGCCTTCGTCTCCTGGGCGGACAGCAGCGCGAAGTAGAAGCCGTGCGGGTTGGCCCCGTTGGCGATCTTGAGCAGCACCGCGTTGCGGCCCTTCTTGAGCTTCACCGGCACCTGATGCACGTCCGGGGCGGCGGCCTTCGTCGAGGCGTCGGTGAACACCTGGGTGCCGTTCACCCACAGCTTCGCCCCGTCGTCGGTGCCGAGCGACACCGTCGCGTCCTGGTCGGCCGGCGAGTCCACCTCCTGGTACAGGTACGACACGGAATCCTTCCCCGCGTTGCCGTGGAGGGCGGCGAGGTCGTGGTAGCCGCCGTCGCCGGGGCGGATTTGCTTCCAGCCGGTCTCGCCGCCCTTCGTCTTGAACTTCGCCCCGACGGCGAACGGGGCCTTCTCGTCCACGAACGCCTTGTCGAGCCCGGAGTTGCCGCCGGGGCTGTCGAACGGGCCGGCCACGAACCACGAGTCGGGCGTCAGGGCAGCCGTTTGCAGCGTGACGAGGTACGCCACAAGATCGACCAGTTCGCCCTCCGTGAGCGACGCGGCGATGTCGTCGGGCATGATCGACACCTTGAGCGCCTTGCGGGTCTCGATGTCGTCCTTCTTGATGACCGTGTCCTTGCCGTTGGCGTCCCTGAGGGTCAGCGTCGTCTCGGTCTCGCCCATCGGCAGGCCGCTCACGCTCAGGCCGGCGGCGGTCGTCACCTGCACCTGCACGTACTGGTCGGCGACGGCCTTCGACGGCTGGAGGATCGACTCGAATAGGTTCTCGACGCTCCCCTTCTTGCCGACCATCGACAGGTCCGGGCCGACCTGGCCGCCGACGCCGCGGACCATGTGGCACTTCATGCACTGCGACGTACCGGTGAGGCTCGCGGTCATCACAGCCTTGCCCTTGTCGGCGTTGCCGGCCCGCTTGGCCAGCTCGGCGGGCACGAGCTTCTTCGGGTCGAGCTTGGCGGCGGCCGGGAAGAGGACCATCGCCTTGTTCCGCTGCCCCTGGAACGGGCTGTTGCGGAGGAGTTGGCCGGCGACGGCATCGACCGCGGCCGGGAGTTGCCCCTTTTCCTTGAGGGCGAGCAGGACGCCGGTGCCGGTGTTGCTCCCGGAAAGGGCGGTCACGGCCGCCTTCCTGGCGTCGTCGCCGTCGCCCTGCGTGAGGAGGGTTTGCAGGGCTGTCAACGCCTGCTGGCTGCTCACGTCCTTCGCCTGCCCCGTGACCTGATTGCCGAGGGCGGCGACGGCTTCGAGCCGGAGGGCGGGATCGACGCCCGGGGTGTTCGGCCCGGCGAGCGACGCCAGGGTGTTCACCACCTTCGGGTTGGCAAGCTTGCCGAGGGTTTTGACGGCCCGCACGCGGTCCGCCATCGGGGCCTTGTCGTCGTTCACGAGCTTGACCACGCCGTCGGCGGCGGCCGCGAAGTTGGCCGCCACGACGAGTTCGAGGCCGGTCGAGCGGTTCTTCGGGTCGTCCATGAGCTTGTCCACGGCCACCCGCATGTCGGGGCTGGCGGCGAGCGCCTTCCACTTGTTCGGCAGGAACAGCTTGAGGTTGTCGATGGCCCGCCCCTTCACCGCCGGGTCGGCGTCGGTGGCTAGCAGCGCGAGGACGGCCGCCCCGGCGTTCGGGTCGTCGCTGACGGCGAGGATGTCGACCACGCGGGCCTTCTGCGTCGGCGTCAGCTTGGCGTCGGCGAGGAGGGCCGGGAGCTTGCCCATCATCGACTTCGGCCGCAGCTCCCACACGAGGTCGGCGGTCTTGTCGTCCCACGTCGGGAAGTGCTTGGGGAAGTCGGCGAGGATGGCGTCGCGGCGGGCCGGGTCGGTCCCGCAGGCGATGTTGAGGGCCGCCCGGTAGGTGATGTCCTGGCCGTCGTAATACTTCGCGTAGGCGATCACCCACTCTCTCGCTTTCTCCGCCTCTACTTTTCTCAACTGCACCAGAGATTCACGGTACGCCGTGATCGGGCGTGTACGTCCCTTCTGGATCGAGAACGAGTTTTCATCGGGTGCATGATCGGCCATCGAGTAACCAACGGCGTCTTGGAACATCCTCACGATGAACGACTGCCACAGTGGTTCCGAAAAGCCGGTGACTTTATCCGCTCGTTGCAAGAGTGTAATAAACGCCTTGGAAGCATCTTTCGGCTGCTTGTCGCGCGGCATCGTGTGGAGGATGCGGCCCAAGTGCCAAGTCGTTCGGGCAACGTCAAACGGACTCGTGCTCGTCGCGCCTCCGGCAAGGGTGTCGAGGGCGGGTGCGACTTCCAGTCCGTTGAGTTTGATAACTCCTAATGTCCGAGTCGCCTGACATGGCGATCCCAAAGCCGCCAGAACGCCCTCCTTCGTGTCCAGCTTCACCTCCGGCACCTTGTAGCCGACGTGCCCCTTCGGGGTGACGCGGTAGACGCGGCCGCGGGTCCAGTCGCCCATGCCGTGGCCGCCGACGCCCGAGTCGTACCAGTCGGCCACGAACACGCTGCCGTCCGGGGCCACCCGCACGGCGCTCGGGCGGAACCAGGTGTCGGTCGTCGTGAGGAGGTTTTCCTTGTCCAGCTCGTACCCGGCCCCCTTCGGCTTGATGTGGAAGCAGCGCAACTCACGCGGGCCGGCGTCGCAGTGGAGGAGTTGCCCGCGGTACTTCTCGGGGAGGAGCGTCCCCTCGTAGAAGGTGATGCCGGTCGGGCTGCCGAAGCCGGTGCGGAGCGTCTTGTGGACGATGCCGGGTTGCTCCTCGTGCCAGTGGCTCTCGCCCTTGCCGCGGGGGAAGTAGCCGTAGTTCCCGCCCGGCATCACGAAGCAGATGCGGGTCTGCTGGTTGCCGTCGTCGTCGTTGTCCGACAGCCACACCTCGCCGAAGCTGTTGACGCACGCCTCGTAGTTGTTGCGGAAGTTGTGGGCGATCAGTTCGAGGTTCGTGCCGTCGGGGTTCACCCGGAACACCGTGCCGCCCAGGATCTCCTTGCCGGACTTGAAGACAGGCCCCTTGCCGTCGGCCGCCTGCACGCCCTTCAAGCCCTGGTCGCCGACGGTGAAGTAGAGCTTGCCGTCGGGGCCGAAGTTGAGGCCGTGGACGCCGTGGTCGTGGTCGAAGCCGCCGAAGCCGGTGAGGAACTTCTTCGGGGGGCCGTCGGCCTTCAGGTCGCCGTCGGCGTCGTCGAACACGAGGATGTCGGGCGACTGGCAGACGAACACCCGCTGCCCCTTACCGTCGGCGTTCGGGGCCACGCAGACGCCGAGCGGGCCGTACAGGTCCTGGCCCTGGTAGAAGACGACCGACTCGTCCGCCTTGCCGTCGCCGTCCTTGTCCACCAGCACCACGATCCGGTCGCCCTCGGCCCGGAGGATCGGCCGGCCGAAGTTCTTCCGCCGGTAGTTGACCGCCTCGGCCACCCAGACGCGGCCCTTCGGGTCGATGTCCATGCTCGTCGGGTTAATGAGCATCGGCTCGGCGGCGAACTGCTCGACCTGAAGCCCGTCGGCGGCCTTCAACGACGCGAGTGCCTCGGCCGGCGGCTTCTGCGCACCGGCCGGTGCCGCGAGCAGGAGGAGGGCGCAAAGGGGGACGGACCAGCGCGGCGACATGGGGGAGGCTCCGGGGACGGGGCGGGAGGCGGATGGGAGTAGTGTAGCCGGGGACGGTCGCGAGCGGGAGCGCCGAGTTGCGGGAAGGGAATGTCCGTGCGAGGAATTGTGGCGAAATTCGTCGCCACTCCCGCTTTCCCAGGGGGGCCGGGAACGGGAGCGGGCAACCCGTGACGCGGTGAGTGGTTCGGGCGAAACGCGCCGTTCAAAAGCGGTAAAATCCGGGGGGCCCTTCGGCGGCAGGGCGGGCGTTACTGCCGGTCCCAGGGCATGACGGCCGTCGCCTTGGCGGCCTCGGCCTCCTTGCGGACGGCGTCGGCCTCGTCGAACCGGCCGTCCACCATGACCGCCTCGTCGATGTGGACCTCGGCCCCGCGGGTGGCGTACTTCGGGCCGAGCACGTCGAGCACCGTCGGCTTCGTGGGCGGCCGCTCGCGGGGGAGGAAGTAACCTTCGACCACCACGGCCTGGTCGCGGTACTCGTCGTACCCCATGAGCAGGTCGTGGAGCTTGCGGAGGCGGTAGTGCGGGATGGTCGAGTACATGTGGTGCGGCAGGTGGTAGTCCTGGCCGAGGGGGAAGACGGCGAAGCGGATGGCCGGGCCGACGAGGAAGGTGCGGGTGTTGGTGATCCAGCCGCGGTCGCCGTTCCCGTGCTGGACGAGCTGGCGGAGGATCATGAAGAAGGCGAACGCGGTGAACAGCGGCACCAGCCACAGCAGCGCGTAGTAGCCGACGACCGGGGCCCCCGTCACCTTCGTGGCGACCGTGATGGCGGTGAACACGGCCGTGATGAACCCGAGCCGCAGGACGCTCATCCAGCGGGCGGGCACCACCGGCTTCAGCCGCGTCTGTTGGAAGCGGTCGGCCGGCAGCCGCAGGAAGACGACGCTCACGCCGACGCCCATCGCCAGCGGCACCAGCCCCAGGAGCAGGGCGGAGTCGGTGGTGTAAAAGAGCGTCGTCAGCGTGGCGACGAGCAGGAGCAGGTACGCGATGCCGACGCGGACGGCCCCGCGGGCGGGCTTGCGGCCCTTGATGGCGTAGGGGTTCTTGTCGGTGCCGGTGGCGTTGTACTTGGCACGCACGCGCATGAAGCGGATGAGCTTCAGCGGCCACAACTGCTTGGCGAGAGTGACGAGGAACGACCGCTTGGAGACGGGGAACTTGAGCCAGTGGCCGCTCGTCTGGAGCTGCGACACGTCCGGGTCGCGGTCGGGGTCGTTCACGAACTGGTGGTGGGCGAGGTGCTGCAGGCGGTAGTGGTAGATGCTGCTAAAAAGCGGGAACATCGTGAGCAGGTCGGAAGCGAGGTCGTTGTGCCAGCGGTTGCGGAAGAGGATGTAGTGCGACCCCTCGTGGGCCAGGGCGCTCAACTGGTGCTGCCCGGCCCCAACGAAAAGGATGGCGAGCATCGCCACCGGCACGTTCCACCACAACGACAGGTCGAAGTCGGCCCGACTCTCGAAGAACCAGACGGCCCCGCCGATGACGGCCGCGAGGTAGAGATACGTGCGGGCCAGGAAGAGCCAGTTGCGGACGTCGTCGGTCCGCCGCAACTCCTGGAGGGCGGCCTTGAAGGCCGGGTCGCTGAGGGTCTTCGCCGTCGGGGGCGTGGCCGTCGTTTGCATGGCTATGCTGTCCCGGGTGGGGTCAGGGGGCGGGCGGGGGCTCGGGCTCGGCGTAGCGCTTTTTGATGGCCCGGGAGAGGAGCCTGCGGAGTAACCGCGGGGTGAACTTGTTCATCAACAGGACGAGGTGGGCCTCCCGGCCCAGGACCGTCTCGCGCTTGTTCTTGCGGAGGACGCGGACGACGCCGTTGCCCACCTTCTCGGGCTTCATGCCGCGGTCGAAGCGGATGACCATGCGGCCGTCCCGCCGGATCAGTTTACGGTCGAACCCGCTGTTCGTCAGGCCGGGGAGCAGGAGCAGCACGTCGATCCCGAAGCGGCTCAGCTCGCCCCGGAGGGCCTCCGACATGCCGACGAGGGCGAACTTGCTGGCCGAGTATTCCGACCACCCCGGCATCGCCCGCCGGCCGGTCATGGAGCTGACGTTCACGATGGCCGGCTGGTTCCCGTTGGTCAGGTGCGGGATGGCGAGGCGGATCAGCTCGACGGGGGCGAAGAAGTTGACTTCGAGGATGTCGCGGTTGATCGCCTCCGTGGAGATGGCGAAGTGGCCGTGACTGCCGATGCCGGACACGTTCACCAGCACGTCGAGCCCGCCGAACTTCTCGACCGCCGCGTTGATGAGCCGTTCGCGGTCGGCCGGCACGGTCACGTCGGTCGGTTGGACGTGGACGTCGGCCCCGGCGGCGCGGAGTTCGGCGGCCAGCGCTTCGAGCTTGTCCACCGAACGCGCGGCGAGGATCAACCTTGCCCCGGCCGCGGCCAGGGCGCGGGCGGTTGCCGACCCGATGCCGCCGGACGCGCCCGTCAGGATCACCCGCTTACCGGTCACGTCGCGTCGCATCTCGGCCCCCCGGTCCATTGTCGGCGTTACCACATGGTAGCCGAAGCGGGCGGCCCGTCCCACCCGGACCGGGGCGGGCGGCGGACGACAAGGGGTGGCGGAGCCGTTACCGCTTGCGCACCCCCTACACGCGGCCCAAAGATGGGGTGGCACGGGCGGCACGTCCCCCCGTGTCGGCGACCCGCGAGGGGACCCCGGCGGGCGAGCCGCCC
>JANPKP010000604.1:0-10417 GCA_031426095.1 Gemmataceae bacterium | reverse complement strand
ACCGCAACCTCCCTTACGACCAGTTCGTGACGTGGCAGGGCGCCGGCGACCAGCTCCCGAACGCCACGAAGGAGCAGCGGCTGGCGACCGCGTTCAACCGCCTGCACATGCAGAACGAGGAGGGCGGGATCGTCGCCGAGGAGTTCCGCGTGGCCTACGTGGCCGACCGCGTGAACACGATGGCCACCGCGTTCCTGGGGCTGACGACGGAGTGCTGCCGCTGCCACGACCACAAGTACGACCCGCTGCCGACGAAGGACTTTTACTCGCTGTTCGCCTTCTTCCAGAACATCGACGAGAGCGGGCAGACCACCTTCTTCACGAACGCCGTGCCGGTGCCGACGCTGCTGCTGAGTACCGACGCGCAGGACACGAAGCTCGCCGCGCTGCGGGCGAAGATCGCTGCCCACGAGGCCGGGTGGGCGAAGCTGCGGGCCGACGCCGGACCGGCGTTCGCGGCGTGGAAGGCCGGCCCGCCCGCCGACCCGCCGGGGATGATCGGCCGCTTCGCGTTCGGGGCGGTCGTGAAGGGGAAGGTGGCGAACACCGCCCCCGAGCCGGCGGAGCCGGCGAAGGCCCACGAGACGCCGGCCGTGGTCGGTTCGCCCGGCGGGAAGGCGGCCCGCTTCGACGGCGAGAGCGGGTTCACCGTCCCGTGGATCGGCCACTTCGACCGGGCCTCGCCGTTCACGCTCGGCGTCCGCCTACGGCCGCCGGACGTCCACGCGCCGCGGGCCGTCGTGTTGCACCACAGCAAGGCCCCCATCGACGCCGGCAGCCGGGGGTACGAACTCCTCCTCGAAGGCGGCCGCGTGGCCGTCGGGCTGCACCACATGTGGCCCGCGAACTCGCTCAAGGTGGTGACGAAGGCGGCGCTCAAGCCCGGGGCGTGGGCCGACGTGACGGCGACCTACGACGGGTCGAGCCGGGCGACCGGGCTGCGGTTGTACGTGGACGGCGTACCGGCCGAGGTCGAGGTGATCCGCGACGGGCTCACGAAGGACATCACCTACGGCGGCGGCGAGCCGGAACTGGCGGTCGGCTACCGCTTCCGCGACGACGGCTTCAAGGGCGGGGCGGTCGAGTCGCTCCGCGTCTTCGACCGCGCCCTCACGGCGTCCGAGGCGGCCCGCCTCGCCGGCAAGGAGCCGCCGGCCGGCGGGCGGTTCGACGAGTTCCTGGCCACCGCTCACGCCCCGGCGGTCGAGTGGCGGAAGCAACTCCGCACCCTCCGCGACGAGGAGCGGCGGCTGGTCGAGCCGATCCCCGAGATGATGGTGATGAAGGAACTACCGGCTGCGAAGCCGGCGTTCGTCCTCAAGCGCGGGGCCTACGACGCCCCCGGGGACGCGGTCACGCCCGACACGCCGGGGGTGCTGCCGCCGTTCCCGAAGGACGCCCCGCGGAACCGCCTCGGCCTGGCGAGGTGGCTCACCGACCCCGAACACCCGCTCACCGCCCGCGTCGCCGCGAACCGGGCGTGGCAGACGATGTTCGGCCGCGGGCTGGTGGAGACGAGCGACAACTTCGGCACCCAGGGCGGCCGGCCGACCCACCCGGAACTCCTCGACTGGCTGGCCCGCGACTTCGTCGCCCACGGTTGGGACCACAAGCGGCTCCTCCGCACCATCGCACTCTCCGCCACCTATCGGCAAAGCTCGAAAGCGTCGGCCGACCTACTGGCCCGAGATCCGGCGAACGACCTCCTCGCCCGCGGCCCGGTCCGCCGGCTGTCGGCCGAGATGCTGCGGGATCATGCGCTCGCGGCGAGTGGCTTGCTCGTGGAGAAGGTCGGCGGCCCGGCGGTGAAGCCGTACCAGCCGGCCGGGCTGTGGGAGGAAATCGCGATGGGCCGCCCGCACTACGACCAGGGCAAGGGCGACGACCTCCACCGCCGCAGCCTCAACACCTTCTGGAAGCGGACGGAGCCGCCGCCGAACATGGAGACGTTCGACGCCGCCGACCGGAGCGTGTGCGCCGTCAAGCGGCAGAGCACGAGCACGCCGCTGCAAGCCCTCGTGTTGCTCAACGACGTGCAGTTCGTGGAGGCCGCCCGCTTCGTGGGCCAACGCACGCTGAAGGAGGGCGGGGCGACGACCGCCGACCGCGTGGCGTGGGCCTTCCGGCTCGTCACCGGGCGGTCCGCGACGGCGAAGGAGCGCGCGGTGCTCGTGGCGCTGTTCGAGGAGCAAAAGGTGGCGTTCGCGGCCGACCCGGCGGCGGCCACGAAGCTCCTCGCGGTCGGCGACGCGAAGACGGACCCGGCGTTCCCGGCGGCCGACCACGCGGCCGCGGCGGTGCTGGCGAACGCTTTGTTGAATCACGACGAGGCGGTGATGCGGAGGTAGGCGCGATGTTCAGCGACCACGTCAACTTCGGCCTCACCCGCCGCGACTTCTTCGCCCGCTTCGGGCTCGGCGTCGGCGGGGCGGCGCTGTCGCACCTGCTCGCCGCCGACGCGGCGCGGGCGGCCCCCGCGAGCCCGTTCAAGGGCGTCCTCGACAAGTCGCACCACGCCCCGAAGGCGAAGCGCGTCATCTCCCTGGTCATGGCCGGCGGGCCGAGCCAGCTCGACCTGTTCGACCCCAAGCCGAAGCTCGCCGAGATGAACGGGCAAGACCTGCCCGAGTCGGTGCGGAGGGGCCAGCGCGTCACCGGCATGACCTCCCACCAGGCCCGCCTGCCGCTCGCCGGCACCATCTTCAAGTTCGCCCAATACGGGAAGTCCGGGGCGTGGCTGAGCGACCTCCTGCCGTGGACCGCGAAGGCGGCCGACGATCTCTGCTTCGTCAAGTCGATGCACACCGAACACATCAACCACGACCCGGCCATCACCTTCTTCCAGACCGGCCACCACCTCGCCGGCCGGCCGAGCGCCGGGTCGTGGCTGAGCTATGGGCTGGGGTCGGCGAACGAGAACCTGCCGGCGTTCGTGGTGCTGGTGTCGAAGGACCGGATCGACCAGCCGCTCTATTCGCGGCTCTGGGGCAACGCCTTCCTCCCGAGCGTCCACCAGGGGGTGCAGTTCCGCGGCGGCGGGGCCCCCGTGCTCTACCTGGACAACCCGCCCGGCGTGTCCGCCCCCGCCCGCCGCAAGATGCTCGACCGGCTCGCCGAGTTGCACGCCATTCAGGCCGACGACCTCGGCGACCCGGAGGTGACGAGCCGCGTGGCGCAATACGAGATGGCGTACCGGATGCAGACGAGCGTGCCCGAGGCGGTGGACGTGAGCAAGGAGCCGCAGGAGACGTTCGACCTGTACGGCGAGGACGCCCGCAAGCCGGGGACGTTCGCCGCCAATTGTCTGCTCGCCCGCCGGCTGGCCGAGAAGGGGGTGCGGTTCGTCCAGCTTTATCACCCCGGGTGGGACCACCACAACGGGCTGCCCGCCCACATCCGCCGGCAGGCCGCCGACGTGGACCGGGCGAGCTACGCCCTCGTCACCGACCTCAAGCGGCGGGGCCTTCTGGACGACACGCTCGTGACGTGGGGCGGCGAGTTCGGGCGGACGAACTACAGCCAGGGGAAGCTGAAGGCGACCGACTACGGCCGCGACCACCACCCCCGTTGTTTCACCGCGTGGCTCGCCGGTGGCGGCGTGAAGCCGGGCGTTTCCTACGGCTCGACCGACGAGTTCGGGTACAACGTGGCCGAGAACCCGGTGTCGGTCCACGACCTCCAGGCGACGATGCTCCACCTCTTGGGCGTGGACCACGAGAAGCTGACGTTCAAGCATCAGGGCCGGCACTACCGGCTCACCGACGTCCACGGCGAGGTGGTGAAGGGGATTCTGGCGTGACGCCACGCTAAATCGGCAGGTCGTCCGCGAGCAACTGGTCGAGCGTGTACGGGCACTCGGCCGGGAACGAATCCGCGGACAGACCCGTCTCGTCCATCGCCTCTTCGACGGCGCTCGCGTAGGCTCGCGGCAAATTTTCCTCCGCGTGGTTTCGCAAAACGCCCTCGGCCTGTTGACGCAGTTCGAACCGTTGGTGGCGGATGGTGGCCCGCCAACTGCCCGAACGCTTGTCGGGCTGGAACTCCCATTTCAGGATGTGGGCGAGCAGGACGACCACCCGGCTCACCACCTCCCGGCGTTCGCTCCTGGCCATGTCGTGTAGGTACTCGCGGAGGTTGGGGAAGTCCAAGTCCGAAGCGCGGCCGGCGTCGAGCAATGCCACCATCGCGTCGAGCCATGCCGTCTCGTCCGCCTCGTACAACTCCGGCGGGATCGCCGTCACGCGGGAAACCACGTCCATCCTCCTCATCACGAGCGGCCGCCGTCAAACGGCTTGGTCCGCGAGACGCCACCCAAACCGCTCCCGGAAATCGGCGTAGCACCCGGGACAGACCCAATGATAACGGTCGGCGGTTGCGTATCCTGCTGTCAATGCTACATCCGCGAACTTGGCTTCGCAGAACTCACAGTGGTCGTGGTCCCATTCCGGACGTGGTGACCGCCATTCACACCACTGCCAAGGCACTCCGGCCAAGAATCGCTCCTGACCCGTCAGCCGCCAATCGTCGTCTATGGTCATCGTAACGCCCTCACTTCCACACCTCCACCTGCCCCGTCCGTAGCGACTGGTTCGCCAGGTGGGCCGCCGACGCCGCGCTTACCCCGGCTTCGACGGGGGCCACTGGCTTCCGCCGCGCCCGCACGGCGTCCACCCAGTCGGCGAGGTGCAGCAGCTCGCCGTCCGGCTTGTCGTAGAAGTCGGCCCCCTTCGGGCCGGTGCCCAGCACCATTTCGCTCGGGGCCGCCTTCTTGCCCTTGTCGGGCGTCAGCTCGTACCGGCCGCGGTCGAGGTAAAGGTTGCCCTCGCCGCCCATGAACACGACGTGGGCCCCCTCGCGGGCGTTGCCGAAGGTGCCCTCGAAGTGGACCTGCACGGGGGTGCCGGGGTACGAGAGCAGCGTCTGCACCGTGTCCGGCGTCTCCCACACGCCCTTCGCCGTGTTCCAGTCGCCGACGCTCGCCGCCCGGCTCGGGTGGTCGAGGGCGAGGCACCAGTGGACCACGTCGATCCAGTGGACCATGAGGTCGGTGAAGATGCCCCCGCCGAAGTCCCAGAACCACCGCCACTGGCGGAAGCGGTAGGCGTCGAACGGCTGGTCCTTCGCGGTGCCGAGGAAGCGCTTCCAGTCGACCGTGTTCGGGTCGAGGGCGTCCTTGAACCGCTGGGCGCGGGCGGCGTTGCGGTTCCACGTCAGGTGCACCTTCACCACCGGGCCGATCGCCCCGGCCTGAATCAACTCGCGGGCCTTCACGATGTGCGGCATGGAGCGCTGTTGCATCCCGACCTGCACCACGCGCTTGCTCGACTCCTGCGCTTCGATCACCGCCTTGCCTTCGGCGAGATCGTGCGTCAGCGGCTTCTCCACGTACACGTCCTTGCCGGCGGCGCAGGCCGCGACCGTGAGCGGGACGTGCTGGTGGTCCGGGGCCCCGATCAGGACGGCGTCCACGTCCTTGCGGGCGAACAACTCGTCGGACACCTTCGTGGCGAACGCCTTCGGGTCGGCCAGCTTCTTCCCCTCGGCGAGGTTCGCGTCCCACACGTCGCACACGGCCGTGATCGTGACGTTCGGCACCTTCGCCAGTGCCTTCATCAAAGCCCGGCAGCGGCCGCCGGTGCCGACGCAGCCGACGCGGAGGGTGTCGTTGGCGGCGAACCCGCGGGCCGACTCGGTGAGCGAGCCGCCGAGCAGGGCGGCCCCGGAAAGGAGGAAGTCGCGGCGGGGGACGGGGTGCGGCACGGGAGGGCCTCCGGTGGGGAAAGGTTCCCCCGAAGATACCCTGCGGGGCTGGCCGGCGGCAGGGGAATTCAGGCGGGGAGTTCGAGGCGGAAGCAGGCCCCGACGCCACCGTCGGCCGGGCGGTAGGCGAGGCGGCCGCCGAGGGCGGCGGCCCACTGGCGGGCCAGGGCCAACCCCAGCCCGGCCCCGCCGGCGGTGGTGTCCGCCCCCGCGCCCCGGCGGAACGGCCGGAACACGCTCGCCCGCTCCCGGGGGGCGACGCCGGGGCCGCGGTCCTCGACCTCGAACACGACGTGCTTACCGTCGCCCGGCTTGGCCCAGAGCCAGATGCGCGAATCGGCCGCGTCCCGGGCGTACTTGCGGGCGTTGTCGATCAGGTTGCCGACGACCTGCCCGAGCAGGTGCGGGTCGGTCACCACCACGCGGTCCGGCGGGAGCGTGTTCACGACCACCAGTTCACGGCCGTCGGCCGCGCAGCGTTCCCGCCACGTCTGGCCGACCTGGTCGAGCAGGTCGGCGACGCGGGCGGGGGCCTTGTCGGCCGGGCGGGCGCGGTTCTCCAGGCGGGCGAAGTCGAGGACGTTGTCGATCAGCCGGTGCAGGCGGTCGGCCTCGGCGTGGAGGGTGCCCAGATACTCCTTCTGTTTGGCCTCGTCGGAGATCATGCCGCTGGTGAGCAGGTCGAGGTAGAGCCGCAGCGACGTGAGCGGGGTGCGGAGTTCGTGGGTGACGGCCGACACGAAGCGGATGCGCCGCTCGGAGAGGTCGATGAGCGACCACCCGCCGAGGCCGACGGCGGCCAGCGCGACGAGGGCCGCGACCCAGGCGATGACGAGGCCGAGCCGCAGCGTCGTCCACCCGGCCGGGGCGGGGGGGGCGGCGGGGCCGGGATCGAGCTGGACCGGGAGGGCGGCCATCGTCCGCTCGGGGGACGCGGCCGACGGGTTGTGGACCGGCACCAGCCTGGCGTCCGGGAACAGGTCGCGGACCTCGTCCTTGAGGACGCCCTGGAGGCGGTCCCAGTCGAGGAGGACGCCTTGGTAAACCACCCGGTCGTCGAGCCGGGCCGCCCGCACGAGGGCCAGCCGCTCGGCCCCGCCGGCGGCCGGCAGCCAGTGCGGCCGCATCGCCCCCAGGTGGACGGCGACGGTGGGCGGCGGCGGGGGAGTGAGCGTAGCGGGCGGCGTGGCGGCGGGGTCGGACTTGGGGGCGATCCCGGGAGCCGGCCCGGACGCCGGCGGCTGCGTCGGGGCGTCCTTCCCGGCGGGCACCGCCTTCTTGAGGTCCGCGGCCGACTCCTTCGCCTCCTTGCCGCCCGCGAGCGTGGCGGCGTTGGCGACGTTGAGCGGGCCGGGCGGCACGGCCCCGTTCGCCAGGGCCTGCCCGTAGGCGTAAGTAGTGTTGCCGTTCTTCACCGGGGCGAAGTTGTCGTAAGCCCCCTTCTGCTCGGTCAGCCCGCGGGACATGACGCCGGCCCGGGCCTGCCACTCGTTGTTCCCGAGGTCGAGCCCCTGCCGCCCGCCGCCGCGGGTGGTCTGCGGGTTGACCGCCTGTTGGTTGCCGCGGAAGGCGTTTGTGGTCGTGTTGAAGGCCGGCACCCCGTTGGCCGCGACCGTGTTCGACGCGGCCGGCGGCGCCTCTTTCTTCGACAGCTCCACCCCGAAGACGCGGACCGGGGCGGCCTTCGGGTCCGCCGTCGGCACCGGCTGAGGCGTTTGCTGCGGCACGGCCTGTTGCGGGACCGCGAGGCTGTTGGCGTCGAATTGCTGCGGCGGGACGGCGTCCGCGTTGGCGACGGCGTCCTGCCACAGGAGCGGGGCGGCCAGCGGCGGCGAGTCGGACGGGAGGGCCAGCTCGCGGGCGGCCAGGGTGGCGGCCACGTCGCGCGCCGGGAGTTCGGCCCGCACGCGGGCGAGGAGGTCGCTCCGGGCGGCGGCGACGGCCTCCGGCGGGAGGTCGGCCCCGGCCTTCACGAGGCGGTCGGCCACGTCGGTCGGTGGGACCTGGGGCGACTCCCACCCGGTCCGCGGGTCGATCTGGAAGTGCAGCCGC
Source organism: Gemmataceae bacterium (assembly GCA_031426095.1). Taxonomy (GTDB): domain Bacteria; phylum Planctomycetota; class Planctomycetia; order Gemmatales; family Gemmataceae; genus JANPKP01. The sequence continues at coordinate 2,605 of JANPKP010000604.1, read as the reverse complement.
ATCCAGTCGGGGAACTGGCCCGCGAGCAGCGGCGACGGCACCCGCAGGGCGGCGAAGGCGGCGGCCTCCGGGTCGGCCGCCGGGAGGGCGGGGAACGGGGCGTGGACGGCGGCGTAATGGTCGTAAGGCCGGCTGTCTTCGAGGCCGAGCGTTCCGGAGATGCGGAGGTCGAGCCGGTAGAGGGCGACGCGGAGGTTGCTCGCCTGGTCGGCCTGGGCGGCGGCGTCGAGCTGGGCCGCCTCCACCCGCAGGGCGGCGACCGTGACCCACCCGAGCCCGCCGACGACCAGCCCGGCCACGGCGAGGAAGAGGACCGCCCCGCCGACCGGCCCCCGCAGCCGCCTCATGTCGACTCCTCGCGGACCCGCAGGGCCGGGCCGGCCATGTACCCGTGCGCCCGCACCGTCACGATCGCTTCCGTCTCCGCGTCGTCGGCCCCCGACGGGTCGCGGAGCTTGGCCCGCAGCCGGGCGACGTGCATGTCCACCGCCCGCGTCTCCAGCCCGGCCGTGCCGATGCCCCAGACGCGCGAAAGGAGTTCCTCGCGGGACACCGCCCGCTCGCGGTTGCCGACGAGGTACGTGAGCAGCGCCGACTCCGTTTCCGACAGGTCGGCCCGCTCGGTCGCCGACCAGTGGACCTCGCGGCGCTGGAGGTCGATCCGCCCGCGGCCGAGGCCGACCACCCGCACGTCCGGGGCCTTCTTCATCGTCCGCCGCAGCACCGCCTCCACACGCGCGAGCAGCTCTTTCGCCGAGAACGGCTTCACGACGTAGTCGTCGGCCCCCATCTTGAGCCCGCGGACGCGGTCGTCCTCGCTCCCGCGGGCGGTGAGGATGATGACCGGCCGGGTGGGGTACGACTTCCGCAGGTCGGCCAGCACGTCGAGCCCGTCCCGCTTGGGCAGGAGCAAGTCCAGCAGCACGAGGTCGACCCCGGCCGACGCCGCCTCGCGGAGCCCGACGGCCCCGTCGGCGGCTTCCGTGACCTCGTATCCGCTCAAACGAAGGGCGTCCGACACCCCCCGGCGGATGGCCGGCTCGTCCTCGACCACCACGATGCGCGTCTTCGGCATGATCCGCCCTCGCGCCGCCCGGACCCGGCACCCCGCCGTTACAATTCAGACGGCCGTGGGGCACCGTTCGTTTGCCGAACCGGCCGGCGGCGACTTCCCGTATAAGCCCGACGCGTCAGCGAGGGCGAAGGGTCATGCCCTCGCTGACGCGTCGGGCTGGTTGTTAAACACCCCCGCCGTCACTTCGAGAAGAACGCCCCGATGCTCACGTTGCGGTCGAGTTCCATCTTGAATTCGTAGTCGATGGCCAGGGCCTTCTCACCGTTCTGCTTCGGCTCCAGCGTCACGTCCCACCGCAGGAGGTTCTTCGGCTTCTCGTCGCGGACGTAGAGCGGCTCCTCGCTCAGCTTGGCCGACGGCGTGGTGAGCCCCACGGCGATGGCGTTCGCGGCCTCGGCGTGCGGCATCCGGTCCCACACCTGCAGCGGCACCGCGGCCGCCTTGTAGCTCGACAAGAGCACGCGGTACTTGAAGGTGAGGACCTGGTTGCCGCCCTGCGTGGCCCGCGTCCGGTCCACGAGCTTGCGGCTCACCTGGAGCTGCGGGTCGACGCCGAAGCCGACGGTGAACGGCTTGCCGATGGCCACCAGCGGCATCTTCGCCTGCCCCACGAAGTCGGCCCCGAGGTACATCGTGGCCTCGCCCGGCAGCAGGACGTAGTCGCTGGTGTTCGTCAGGTCGGCGACGCGGTAGACGTTCGGCGTCAGGACCGGCACGGCCTTGTAGTAGAACTTCGGGGCCAGCTCCAGCCGCGTGACTTCGAGGACCTGCTCGTCGTTGCGGCTCGGCACCGTCATGCGGCTCTTGAGGTGGTACGTCACGCTCGGGCCGTCGCCGACGAGGCCGGTGGTAGCGTCCCCCTTGGCGATCTCCTCCTTGCTCACGAACAGGTCGGCGAACTGCTCGACGGCCGCGGCGCTGTTGGCGAACTCGTTGGCCGCCACCTCCTTGTTCTGCCGGTAGTTGTCTGCCACCTGGCCCCGCAGGGCGGCCGACTGCTTCTTCAACTCCTGCACGTCCTTCGTGTACGCGCTGGCCGGCGGCATGCTCTTGCCGGGGTCCGCCTTGAACATCGGATCGCCGGCCGGGCCGGACGCGACCATGCCGCCGTGCCCGCCCACGGCCACGTCGAGGGCCCGGAGGTCGGGCGGGGCGGCGTTCAGGAGCGGCTGGGCGGTCGAGAGGATGAGGTCGACGTTCGCCCAGTCCTCGCCGGTCCGCTGCTCGACGGCCGCGAGGTACTCGACGGCCACCTTGTCCCCCTCCTTGGCCCCGGCCCGGAGCTTGTACTGCGGCTTCCAACTGGCGTCGCTGACCAGGTAGTTGAGCCGGAGGGTGCCGGCCCCGGGTTTCGCCTTGTCGATCACGATGACGGCGTCCCGCTCGGTCCGGGACACGCCGGCCGTCTTCTCGGCGAGTTGCCGGCGGGTGAACTCCAGTTCGAGGGTCGCCGCCTCGGTCTGGAGCCGGAGGGCGACCATCTCCTTGGTCGCCTTGAGCCGCTGTTCGCGGATGTAATCGGCCAGGGCG
>JANPKP010000603.1:0-5800 GCA_031426095.1 Gemmataceae bacterium | reverse complement strand
CCGCCGCGGCCCCGGAAACATCCCATGCCTGACCCCGCCCCCCCCACCCACGCGATGGAAGGGCCACCCCCCTTCGACCACGTTTCGCTCGTCATCCCCGTGTTCAACGAACGCGACAGCCTCGGTCCGCTCCACGCCGAGATCAGCGAGGTGGCCAAGACGCTCCCGATGCCCGTCGAAATGATCTTCGTGGACGACGGCAGCAACGACGGCTCGTGGGACGTGGTCTCGAAGCTGGCGGCGACCGACGGGCGGGTGAAAGGCGTCCGCTTCCGCCGCAACTTCGGCAAGGCGGCGGCCCTGGCGGCCGGCTTCCGGTCGGCCCGCGGCGGGGCGGTCGTCACGCTCGACGCCGACTTGCAAGACGACCCGCACGAAATCCCCCGCTTCCTGGCCGCGATTGCCGGCGGGCAGGACGTGGTGAGCGGCTGGAAGAAGGTCCGCCACGACCCCTGGCACAAGGTCTTCCCGAGCCGCGTGTTCAACGCCCTGGTGGGGAAGGTCACGGGGGTCCACCTGCACGACCACAACTGCGGCATGAAGGGCTACCGCGGAGCGGTGACCCGCGAGGTCCGCCTGTACGGCGAGCTGCACCGCTTCATCCCCACGCTGGCGGCGGCGAAGGGCTTCACCGTCGGCGAGCTGGTCATCAAGCACAGGGCGCGGAAGTTCGGCCACTCGAAGTACGGCTGGCAGCGGTTCGCCAAGGGGTTCTTCGACCTCATTACCGTCCGCCTGCTCACGAAGTACGGCAGCCGCCCGCAACACCTGCTCGGCAACCTCGCCCTGGTGCCCGCCGGGCTGGGCACCCTCGGCCTGTTCGCCCTCGCGCTGAACGCCATCGCACGGGCCGTCTGGGGAGCGACGGTCGGGGTCGATCCGCTCGGGCAGATCGTCGGCGTGCTCTTTGCCGTGGGGCTGCTCTTACTCGGTTCGCAGCTTTTCCTCACCGGGCTGCTCGCCGAGGTCGTCGTGGACCGTGCCGGGGAGCGTGAGCCGTACAGCGTCTCCGAGCGGACGCCGGCGTGGGAGGCCGACCCGGGATGAGTACCGTTGCCGCCGCGTCCGACCTCCGCCGGTCCGCGTACCTCCTCCTGACGGCCGTGGCCGTGGCGATCATGGCCGCGAAGGTCGTCGGCGTCGAGAACGTCTACGAGCCGAGCCGGTACGCGCCGGCGACGGCGGCCGGGTATGGGACCGAAAAGGTCCGCGAGTGGCCGAAGGTGCGGCCCGAGCCGACGCCGATGCTCAGCTCGAACGACCGCTCCCGGTGGGCGACCGTGCGGGCCCTCGTGGACGAGGGGACGTTCGTCGTCGGCCGCCGCGAGAACTTCCGCCCCGACGACTTCGACAGGCAGAAGGATTACCGCGACGTGGGCGTCATCTTCGAGGACGGCTACCAGAGCCTCGACAAGGTAATGGACCCCAAGACGGGGCTCTTCTATAGCAGCAAGCCGCCGCTCTTCACCGTGGCCGTGGCCGGCGAGTACTGGCTGCTGAAGAAGGTGTTCGGCTGGTCGATCGTCGCCGACCGCTGGCCGGTGATGTGTACGATCCTGCTCACTGTCAACGTGCTGCCGTTCGCCTTCTACCTCGTGATGCTCGGCCGGCTCTTCGAAGCGACGGGCCGCACCGACTTCGGCCGACTACTGGCGTTCGCCACGGCGTGCTTCGGGACGTTCCTCACCACCTTCGCGGGGACGCTCAACAACCACCTGCCGGCCGCCTACTGCATCTTGTTCGCGGCCTATCCCCTCCTCAAGGCGGCCCTCGCCGGCCGCGAGCCGGGGGCGTGGGGGTACGTCGGCTGCGGCTTCTTCGCCGGGCTGGCGACCACCCTCGACCTGCCGGCCGCCGCGTTCCTGGCCGCCGTCGGGCTGCCGCTGCTCGTCGCCCGGCCGCGGCAGGCCGTGTTCTTCTTCCTGCCGGCGGCGCTGCTCCCGATCGGGGCGCTACTGGCGTGCAACCACGCCGCCCTCGGGTCGGTGGTGCCGGCGTACAGCGAGTTCGGCGGCCCGTGGTACAACTACAGCGGCAGCCACTGGGCGAAGCGCGGCACCCCGCTGGCGAAGGGGATCGACTTCAACGACGAGCCCACGTCGCGGTACGCCTTCCACCTGCTGTTCGGTCACCACGGCTGGTTCAGCCTCACGCTCGTCTGGCTTCTCGCCCTCGCCGGGCTGCTGACGCTCGGCGTGCGGGGTGTACCGGACCTGCGGAAGGTGTTCGCGGGCGGCAAGGGGCCGGTCTGGACGCCCCCGCTGTTCGCCGCGATGACGCTCGTGGTGTCGGCCGTGCTATTCGCGTTTTACCTCTCCCGGACCGCGAGCTACAACTACGGGGGGAACACGAGCGGCCCCCGCTGGCTGTTCTGGCTCACCCCGCTCTGGCTCCTCGGCCTGCCGGCCGCCGCCGACAAGCTCGCCGCCTCGCGGGCCGGGCGGGCGTTCGCGGCGGTGCTGCTCGGGTTCGCGGTGATGTCGGTCTTCTACCCGGCGTGGAACCCGTGGCGGTCGCCGTGGATTCTGCAACTGCTCGAATTCAAGGGCGTCCTGCATTACTAACGGCACCACGGGTGGACGCATGACCGGCGACGACCGCGACCCGCCCGAACCGCCGGCGGGCGAACCCGTGCCGACGGCCGGCAACGAGATCCCACTCGTGACGCGGGCCGACAATCCCGCGGTGCCGGTGCCGGTGCCGGTGCCCCGGGCCCGGCCGAAGCCCGGCTTCTGGCAGGCGGTCGGCCTCTCGCTCGGCTTCCTTGCCGTCCTGTACGGCGGAATACTCGCCCTGCTGGCGGCCCTCCTGGTCGTCGTCTACCTGCGGGCCGGGGCCGGCGCGATCACGCCCGTGCAACCGGTGGACGGGGCGTTTTCGTTCGCGGACCAGCCCCAGGCCCTGAACGACAGCCTCGTCGGGGCGATGGGGTTCGGGTACGTCGTCGGGCTGGCCTACGCGCTGCTGGTCGCCCGCTTCGTGTTCGGGGCGGGGTGGACGCGGTCTCTCGGCTTCGTCCGCCCGCCGGCCACCCACCTCGTGCTGGCGGTCGTGGCCATTCCCGGCTTCATGGTCCTGAGCGCGGTGGTCGGGGAACGCCTCTTCAAGCTCTTCGGCACCGAGCCGGAGCCGCTCGACTTGAAGTCGCTGTTCGGCTCGTTCCACTGGTCGGTCGCCGTCCTCGTCATCGGGGTCGCGCCGGGCGTCGTGGAAGAAATCTGGTGCCGCGGGTTCCTGGGCCGCGGCCTGATGGGGCGGTACGGGGTGGTCGCCGGGGTCGCCCTCACGTCGCTCTTCTTCGGGGCGTTGCACGCCTACCCATTCCCCTACGTCCTCACGACGGCGGTGATGGGCGTGATGCTCCACGCCGCGTACCTCGCCTCCCGCACGCTCTGGGTGCCGATCACCGTCCACTTCCTGAACAACAGCCTGAGCGTACTGTCGTCGTTCAAGACCCTCGACCTCGCCGCGGCCGAGGCGTTCGTGGACGCCCACCAGGTCGGAACCAGCCTTCTGGCGGCCGGGTCGCTCCTGTTCGTCTGGCTGGCGATGCGCTCGACCCGCGGCCGCGTCGTCGGCCCCGACGGCGAGCCGGTGCCGGACGCCGACCCCGGTGCGGTGGTGCCGGCCGACCCCTCGTTGAGGGTCGTCCACTCGGAACCGCTGGCGGTGTGGGTGTTCTTCGCCGTCGCGTCGGCCGTGGCCCTGCTCGGGCTGCTGTTCCGGTAGCCGGCCGTCGCCGCTTCCCGGGCCGGCGTCCGTGGGCTAATGTAGAAGCACTCGCACCCGCCCACACCGGACCGACCGTGCCGCCAGCCGCCGCCCCGAGCGCGTTCCTCGTCGTTCGCCGTGACGGCGGGGCCGGCGAGGCGTTCCCCCTCCAGGACGGGGTCCGCTACCTCCTCGGCCGGGCCCCGACCAACCGCATCGTCCTCCGCGACGACCTGTGCAGCCGGGAACACGCCGAAGTGTACCGGGACGGCGACGGGTGGGCCGTCCGCGACCTCGGCAGCCTCAACGGCACCCACGTCAACGGCGAGCCGCTCCACGCCGACCGCCGGCTCAAGTGGCTCGACGAGGTGCGGGTCGGCCGCTCCGAACTGGTGTTCACCGCCGACCCGCGGACCCTGCCGCCCCCGCCGGTGCGGGCGACCGTTTCACCCGACCCGACCGACGGCTTGCAGATCAAAAAGCGGCTCGGGCAGACGCGGTACATGACGGCCGGGCTGCCGGCAACGCCGCCGGACGAGGCGGTCGTGGCCGCGGAAGGGACCGTGCGGGCGAACCAGTCGCAGGCCCTTTCGGTCCTCTACAAGCTGGCCCTCGACATGGCCGACGCGGCGACCGCGGCTGAACTCGCCGAACTGGTGCTCGACGCCCTCTTCCGCGCGACGCCGTCCGAAGTCGGGGCGGTCCTCGCCCTGAAAGACGGCCGCGACCTGGAGCCGGTCGCGTACCGCTTGCGGCACCCCGGCCGGCAGACGTACCACCGGGTGTCGTCGTTCGTGAGCATGGAGGCGCTGGCGAGCAAGCAGGCGGTCCTGGCCGAGAACGTGGCCGGCGAGCGGAACCTGAAGAACCGCGACAGCATCGCCGAACTCAAGGTGGCGAGCCTCATCTGCGCCCCCATCCCGTCCGACGACCAGCCGCTCGGCCTGCTCCACCTGTACCGGACGTCGCTGCACTCGCCGCTCAACAACGACGACCTGGAATTCGCCCTCGCCGTCGCCCGGCAGCTCGGGGCGGTGTGGCACAAGCTGCGGCTCCAGGCCAACCTCGCGGTCGAGAACAAGGCCCTCAAGGACCAGTTGCGGATCGAGAGCGAACTGGTGGGCGAGAGTCCGGCCCTGCGGGCCATCGAGACGCAAATCAGTCGCGTGGCCGAGACGAAGGCGACGGTGCTGATCCGCGGCGAGAGCGGGTGCGGGAAGGAGCTTGTGGCCCGGGCCATCCACCGCACGAGCCCGCGGAAGGGGGCCCCGTTCGTCTGCCTCAACTGTGCCGCACTCACGGAAACGCTGCTCGAAAGCGAACTCTTCGGCCACGAGAAGGGGGCGTTCACCGGGGCGACGGAACGCATGGCCGGGAAGTTCGAGGCGGCCGACGGGGGCACCATCTTCCTCGACGAGATCGGCGAGATGGCGGCCGCGACGCAGGCCAAGTTCCTCCGCGTCCTCGAAGGGCACCCGTTCGAGCGGGTCGGCGGGAACGTGCCGATTACGGCCGACGTGCGGGTCGTGGCGGCCACGAACCGCCCGCTGGAGGAGGCCGTGCGGGCCGGCAGCTTCCGCCGCGACCTCTTCTTCCGCCTCCAGGTGGTGCAACTCGACGTGCCCCCGCTCCGCGACCGGGCCGACGACGTGCCCCGGCTGGCCGACCACTTCCTCAAGCGGTTCGTCCGCGAGACGGGGCGGAAGATCAAGGGCTTCACCCCGGCCGCCCTCGACAAACTTCGATCGCACCGCTGGCCGGGGAATGTCCGCGAACTCCGCAACGTGGTCGAGCGGGCCGTCGCCCTCGGCGGCGGGTCGGTGATCGACGCGGCCGACGTGTGGCTGTCCGAACTCGACGTGGGCGGCCCCGTGATCGGCGGCGGGTCGGGGGGCGGGTACGAGCCGATCTCGCTGGACGAGGTGGAGAAGCGGCACATCGCCGACACGCTCCGGCACACCGACTGGAACAAGTCGCAGGCGGCCGCCATCCTCGGCGGCGAGCGCTCGACGCTCGGCGGCAAGTTCAAGGCGTTCGTCCTGTAGCGGTGATTGGGTAGGGGGCGGCGCAAGACCGGGTCAAGCGTCCC
>JANPKP010000602.1:0-18942 GCA_031426095.1 Gemmataceae bacterium | reverse complement strand
CCCCCCCCCGCGGGGGGGGGGGGGGTTCCGGGGGGGGGGTTTTTTTGGGGGGGCTCTTTGCGCCCCCCCACATCAATCGCCGCCCCGCCCCCGGGCGGGGCCCCTCACCCCCCCCACCCACCCTACAAAACAAGCGCCGTCACGCGGTGGTACGGGGGGCGTGGTGGCGCTCCGCCGGAGCTCCCGTGCCGCCCTCGCAATGAGTCAGGGGCGGACTCGCACCGCCGACCTCCCCCACGCACACCGCACCCCGCGCGTCGCCGTCACCCGAACCCCTGCGGGTACGTCGTCGGATCCCGGCCGACGCCCGGTTCGGGCCCGCTCTGGATTTCGACCAGCAACAGCGTGAGCGTGTCGCCCCGCTCGTCGGTCACATCCGCGTAGAGGGTGGACGACATGCATAGTCCTCGGGGGACGCATCTGCCGCGGGGTCGTCGCCACTATCGACGCCGCCTTCCGTCCGGGCGGTTGACCCACCACCACGCGACGAAGTACGCTGCCAGCACCGGCAGGCCGAACACGAACGTGGCCGCAAAATGTGCCCAATACCATTGGTACCAATCGCGGTCCGCGAAGGGCTGTCCTTTTTCAATCGGCCAATTGGGGAACCGCAGTCGGAGGAGTTCGGTGACCACCACCAGGACGGGGAGCCACGCCCAGAGCGGCCCCGGCGGTGGCTTTCCCGGTGGCCCCCCTCGGACGTAACCCGCCCCACGACTCGCCGGGCCGCGGTACCGAGTCGGACCGAACGGGTCGGACGGGAACTCCTCCCCGCACTCGCACCGGTCGGCGGTGAGCGGTTGTTCCAGCCCGCACGCCGTACAGACTTGGACCACGCCCGGCACCCTCGACCACGCATCCGTCATCGACGGCCCTTCCAACTGCCAGGCAATTTTCGCCCCGCGTGCGGGCCGGGTCAAGCCTTTGGGCCGCCTCCGTGCCCCGAGCCCACGGGCGAGTCACCCGGCAGCGGGGCCGTCCGTCACCCCAACTGGCCCAACGCCTCGGTCCACAGGTCGTCGGCGTTCACGCTGGCCGGGTCGGTGAACAGGGCCGCCGCGAACTCGTCGAAGCTCAGCCCCGTCGGCTCCCAGTCGCCGCCCCGCCAATACAGCGTGGAGACGCGGTCGGCCTTCCCGTCCCACACGAGGATCGCGCCGTCGCAATTTTCGCCCAGCACCACCATCTTCGCCGTCAGCCGGTACGGGAGGTCGTCGCTCGACAGGCCGGGCAGTTCGTCCGCCCACCGGCGCGTCTCGTCGGCCAGTTCGGCGAGCGGGAGGAACTTGTACTGGAGCGACAGGTCGCCCCCGTCGCAGAGGGCGTAGAAGTCTTTGAGCGCCGGGCAGGAGGCGAGTTTGCGGGGCCACGGCTGCCCGGACGGGGGTTTGACTTCGAACACGTTGAGCGGGTAGAGGTCCGTACCCGCGGCGGCCACGAGGCGGGCGAGCAACTCCCGCCAGTTCCGTACCTCGGCCATCCCCAACGACCTCCCCACCCACAAGGCTTCGCGCCGATTCTCGCCCCGCGTGCGGGCCGGGTCAAGCCCCCACGCCGACCCCGCTCACGCGGCGTCCCTCGCGTTACGGCCGCCGCAAGGTCTGAGCCGCGATTCCGGCCGGAATCCCCGGACGCTCCCGCGTTACCGCATAAATCGGGAGCGATTCCACAACCGTCTGTCTGGTGGGCGGATCGAGCGACCCCACCCGCGCCGATGCGGTAAAATGCGGTAACGGTCCGCCCCCGAAGCCGAGTCCCGACCCGTGCGAACCCCCACTACCGTTCTCGTTCTGCTCCTGCTCGCCGCCCCAGCGACGGCGGGGCTGCACTACAGCGGCGAGACGTTCGCCCCCCTGCCGGTGAAGTGGCGGGGCTTCCTCCTCGACCACCGGGCGCTGCGGGGGGTCGCGGCCGAGCGGGGCGGGTCGCCGCTGCGGGCCGAGTACGCCGCCGCCCGCGACGGGCTCGAACGCCTCGCCGCCAAACGGCCGCTCACCGCCGACGAGGCCGCCGACCTGGGGGCACTCCGCGTCCGCCTCGGGGAGCCGGGCAAGGCCGTCGACGGGCTTCGGTCCGCGGCACGAGCGCACCCGAACCACTTCCGCCTCGCGGCCAACCTCGGCACCGCGTGGCAGCTCGCCGGCGACCTCGAACAGGCCGCCGTGGCCCTCGAAGACGCCGTGCGGTTGGCCCCGCCGCCGCTGCGGGACGCAGAACGGCTCCACCTCAAACTCGTGCGGCTGCGGCTGAAGGAGGGGAAGGCCCCCGCGACGGCCGTGGACGACCTGTTCGGCGTGCGGTTCGTGGGGGAGAACGGGAAGCCGGCGGCGGGCGCGCTGGCGGCGGCCGGGGCGAAGAAGCTGCCGGCCGACGCGGTGGCGTTGCTGCAACGGCTGGCCCTGTCGCTGCCCGCCGACGGCCGGCTCCTGTGGCACCTCGGCGAGCTGGCGAACGCGGCCGGGGACGTGCGGACGGCGGCGGCCGTCCTCGACGGGTGCGTCACCGAGTTCGCCCTGGGGGCCCCCGACCTCCGCGCCCGCCGCACGCTCTACCGGGCCGCCGTGGACGAGCTGAACGCCAAGCCCGACCGCGACCCGCACCGCGGCACCGGGAACGCGAAGTCGGCCCGCGCCCTGGTCCGCCCGTTCGACGAGAGCAAGCTGCCGCCGGTCCGGGCCGACGCCGCGAACCCGCTCCCGTGGGACGCCCTCGCCGCCACGACGCTCGACCGAACCGCCAGGCCGACGTTCCTCAAGCACCTCGACGCCCTCGACGGCAAGGCGGTGACGCTCACCGGCTTCATGCGGCCGGCCCGCGACGAACTCGAATTCACCGGCTTCCTGCTGGTCGAGTACCCGGTCGGCTGTTGGTTCTGCGAGGCCCCGGACGCGACGGGGCTGGTGAACGTGGAGTTGAAGCCCGGCCGCACCGCCGAGCTGAAGAAGGGCCTGGTGCGGATCGACGGCACCCTGCGGCTCAACCGCGACGACCCCGAGGCGTTCCTGTTCACGGTCGCCGACGCGCGGGTGGGCGAGGCGGAGTGACGGGGAACCTCACCGTTCCCCCGCAATCGCCCTGAAGTCGCGCCGCCGTCGGGCCGATACTCTCCGTGTCACCCCCACCGGCGACCCAAACAATACACACGCCCGCGGGGCGTGCCCGACTCGGACGCCGTCGCGTCCCGTCGGGCACGCCCCGAGGGCGTCATTCGTGGGGGCGTGTCACGCCGCCCCGGCGGTCACTTCTTGTACTTCTTGGTGCTGCGGAGCTTGTGCTTGCGGGTCTTGCGGAGCCGCTTGGCCTGGTTGCGGACTGCCTTCGGGCGGTGCTGGAACCCCATCGTTCGTCCTCGGCGTGGGCGGGAATGCGGGCGGGTCTAAGGCTCGCTAGTATACGAACCCCGGCCGCCGCCGGCCCGCCCGCCATCCGCCGCCCCCGCCGGAGGACGCCCGCCGTGCCCGACCCCGCCTTCTGGCCCACCCTCGCGGCGTTCGCGGCCACCTACGTCGGGCTGGCCGCGGGGAGGTGGCCGGGGGTGCGGACCGACCGGGCCGGGATCGCCCTCGTCGGGGCGGCGGCCGTGCTCGCGGCCGGCGGGCTCACCGTCGGGCGGGCGGCCGCGGCGGTGGACGTGCCCACCCTCGCCACCCTCCTCGGCATGATGCTGCTGGCCGCCGACCTGGAGCGGGGCGGGGTGTTCGACCGCCTCGTGGAGCGGGTCCGGGGGTTCGCCCGCACCCCCCGGCGGTGGCTGGCGGTCGTCGTCGCGGAGTCCGCCAAGAAGGCGGGGGCGGGCTTCGGCTTCGCGGCGTTCTGTGCGGTGGGGGTGCCGGTCACGCTGCTGACGCTCGCCATCGCCTGGGGCCGGCTGGCGCTCGTGCTGGGGTGAAACGGGCGTGCCCCGCCGTCCGTGGCGGGGCACCGCACGAAACCGCTCCGTTCCCGCCGTCCGTGGCGGGCGGGGCGGTCAGTCCACCTTGAACACGGACAGGATGACGCTCGGCACCGCCGGCTCGCCGGCCGGCTTCGAGGCGAGCATGCCGGCCTTCGCGCCGACGCCCGACTGGGCCAGCTCGAACTTGTCGCCCGCCTTCGCCTCGGCCACGCCCTGGCAGACCAGCACGGCCGTGAACCCGCCCGTCACCGTCTGCTCGGTGTTCGAGTTGTCCACGTCCTTGCCGTTCATCTTGACCCACAGCTTCGTCGACCCCCGGCCGTCGGCCGCCGTCACCCCGGCCTGCCCGGCGGCGATCACGAAGTACGTCCCGGCCTCCTTCACGGTGACGGCCCCGTTGGCGTTCTCCACGCCCTTCGCGGCGTCCGTCGAAGCGAGCGTCAGCACCTTCGGGCCGGCCTCGGCGGGTTGCGTCGCGGGGCTCGAAAGCTGGGCGTACCCGTTGTCCGCCACCTTGAAGACGCTGAAAATCATGCTCGGCACGGCCGGCTCGCCGGCCGGCTTGGTGCAGACCATGCCGACGTTCGCGCCCGTCGCCGCCTGGGCGAGTTCGAGTTTGTCGCCGGCCTTCGCCTCGACCACGCCCTGGCACACCAGCACGGCCGTGTAACCGTTCGTGATGGCCTGCTCGGTGTTGGAGTTGTCCACGTCCTTGCCGTTCTGCTTCATCCACAGGCGGACGTTCCCCTTGCCCCCCTCGGCCGTCGCCCCCACCTGGCCGGCGGCGATGACGAAGTACGTGCCGGCCTCGGGCAGCGTGACCACGCCGTTGGCGTTCGTCACGCCCTTGGCGGCGTCCGTGGAGTTGAGCGTGAGCGTCTTGGGGGCACCAGCGGCCTGCGTCTCGGTGCTCGAAAGCTGGGCGTACCCGGTGTCGCCGACCTTGAAGGCCGACAGGATCATGCTCGGGATGGCGGGCTCGCCGGCCGGCTTCTTGAGGATGAGCCCGAGGCCCTGGTCGCTCTTGCTGGCCGAGAACATCAGTTCGAGCTTGTCGCCGGCCTTCGCCTCGACGACGCCCTGGCAGACCAGCACGGCCGTCGAGCCGCCCTCGACCGTCTGCTCGGTGTTCGAGTTGTCCACGTCCTTGCCGTTCTGCCGGGCCCACAGGCGGACGGTGCCCTTGCCGCCGGTGGTGCTGCCGACCTGCCCGGCGGCGATCACGAAGTACGTCCCGGCCTCGGGGAGCGTCACGACGCCGTTGGCGTTGGTGATCCCCTTGGCGGCGTCCGTCGAGTTCAGGGTGACGGCCTTCGGCGTCGCCCCGGCGGCCTGGGTCTCGGTGCTGGAAAGCTGGGCGAACGGCTTGGCCGCCGCCCCCGCCGCGAACAGGCCCACGGCCACGGCCGCCGCCACGGTGCGAGCAATCATGCTCCTCATGTCCATCTCCTCCGACGTGCGATTCTGAAAGGGGGACGCGGGCACGCCGCCGGGGGGGCGGTGGTGCCGGGGTCGGGACGGCCGACCGGCGTCGCTGTACGATCCGCCACGGGAGAGGTGGGGACGACGGGGCGGCCGGGAGGCCGCAAAGTTGACAGGACCGTTCAAACCCTACCCGGGCGAGAGGGGGGTCGCAAGCAAGAAGTGGGGAGAATGTCTGAGCCTGTTGCGGCAATGGGACGCGGATGACGCGGATCAGGACGCGGATGAAGAGGATCGGAGATGAGATGGATTTGAAATCACAATCCGGGTCTGATCCCGGCTTTGATCCGCGTCCTCATCCGCGTCCCATCACTACCTCAACCGCACCGCCTTGTACTCCTTCCCGCCGAGGGCCGCCTTCACGGGCTCGCCCCAGAACGGCGTCGGGGTGTACTCCCAGCCGGTCAGCAGCGGGGGGGCGGCCTTCGGGTGGAACGACCACGCCGTCCAGTTCAGCTTGTGCTGCTGGATGACGCCGAGCATGTCGGGGGCCCACGTCGCCGGGTCTTCCTGGGCGGCGGCCGGGATGAAGGAGAGCTTCTCCACCTGGCAGCCCGCCTCGCCCACGAGGATCGGGTGCTTCGCGGCCACGTCGAGGAAAGACTTCTGCCACCCCTTCTTCCAGTTGTAAACGTGGGTGGCGTAGACGACGCCGTGGCCGCCCTTGTCGTCGAGGGCGAAGCCCTTGAGGACGCCCGACAGGTCGTAGGCGTAATCGAGCCCGCCGACCACCACCACGTTCTTCGCCCCGGTCGAACGCACGGCGTCGAGCAGGGCCTGCATGCCGACGGCTTGCGACTTCTTCACGGTCCCGTCCTTCGCCTTGTCGGTGACCTCGCCGCCGTTGCGCCACACCTCCCACGACGTGCCGTGCGGCTCGTTCAGCAGGTCGAACAGGACGGCCGGGTGGTCCTTGAAGTGGGCGGCCGCGTCCGTCCAGAACTTGGCGTGTTCTTCCTTCGCCGCCTTGTAGCGGTGCAGGTCGAGCACCGTGTACGCCCCGCGGGTAGCGGCCGCCTCGACGGCCTCGTCCACGAGCTTGCGGTACGCCGCCCCGCCGTCCTTCGCCCCGTCGCCGGTGCCGAACCAGCGGTCCTCGTGGACCGGCAGGCGGATGGCGTTCGCCTTCCACCCCTCGGTGACGGTTACGATGGATTGCAACACACGCTCGCCGGCGTTCGACCACTCCAAACTCGGCACGTTCACCCCCTGGAGCCACGCCGGTTTGCCGTCGGCCGTCTCCAGCCGGTTGCCGACGACGTGCAACGCCGGCGGCGGGGGCAGCGGGCCACGCACGGCCACGGGCACCGCGGGGGCGGGGGCGGACGCCTTCTTGAGCTTCTCCAGCGCCGCCGCGTCGGTGATCGGGGTGAGGACGAGGTCGTCCAGATCGAAGGTGCCGCCGGCGACCTTGAACAGGGCCGGCATCACCTCCAGCTTCACCGCCCCCTCGGGCACGGCGAACGCCAGCGACTTCTCCACCCACCCCTTCGACGTGCCCTTGAAGTTGGGGGCCCCCGGGCCGCCCTTGAGCTTCTTGCCGTCCTTGTCCTTGAAGTCGAGGATGACGCGGCCGTCGTGCCACACCTCGGGGCCGCGCTTCAGGTTCTCGTACCGGACGCGGAAGCGGAACTCGTACCCCTTGTGGTCCGGCTTCACGTCCACCACGCGGTAGACCGTGAGCGTGGCGTCGGCCTTCGGCGGCGTCAGCCGGAGGAAGTGGTTGTCGCCCTCCTTCTCCCACGTCGCCCTCTCGGGGTGGGGCCAGGCGTCGGGCCAGTCCTTGCTCTTCGTCGCGGCCTCGAAGTCGCCGTTGGGCAGGAGCGATTTGGCGGGCGGGTCCGCCGCGAGGGCGGGCGACATTATTGCCGCCAGGGTGAAAAGTGAAATGTGGCGAAACATCGGCGGCTTCTCCGTTCCCAGGGTGACGTTGGAGGGGTGGTAACGGTCTTGACCGGGCCGCCCTTCAATCTATGATTGGGGGGCCGCCCATCTCGAAGATTCGGTTCTCCCGTCTCATCCGATTCTCGGAGTCCGACGCCATGCGCTCTCCCCGGACGACGGGCCTGCGGGCCCGCCTCGGCATGGACCTGCTCGAAGCCCGGCTCACCCCGTCGTGGGGCTCCACGCCGCCGGCCTCCATCGCCCTCCCGACCACCTTCACCGCCGCCCCGCTGGACGCCAACGGCGACGCCACCGGCACCGCGGCGATCACCGCCAACGAGGTCGACTGGTACAAGTTCACCGTCGCCACCGGCGGATCCACCACGCTCTCGGCCCTGACGCCGGCGAGCAACCTCGACACGGTCCTCGCCGTCTACAACGCCTCCGGCCAGCGGGTGGCGTACAACGACGACATTTCCGGCTCCAACCGCGACAGCCGGGCCGCGGCGTCGCTCACGGCCGGGACGTACTACCTCGGGGTGACGAACTACAACGGCACCGCCGGCGGGGCCTACACCTGGGCCGTGAACGCCCCGTCCGTGGTCGTCAGCCCGCCGCCGGTGAGCCCGCCCCCGACGCCGACCGACGACGCCTACGAGAACAACGACACCGCCGCGACGGCCGCGAACCTCGGCACCCTGTCCGCCGCCCGGAGCGTGACCGGCCTGGTGATGGCCGACGCCGCCGACTTCTTCAAGTTCACCACCGTCGGCACGGGCACGGCGGCGAGCGGCGTGTCGATCGGCTTCACGCACGCGGCCGGCGACCTCGACCTTCGCGTGTTCAACGCGGCCGGCACCCGGGTCGGGATTTCGCAGGGGAACGGGAACAGTGAATCCGTGTCGCTCAACGGGCTGGCGGCCGGCACGTACACGGTGCAGGTGTACGGCTACCGCGGGGCGTTCAACCCGAACTACACGCTCAACGTCACCCCCCCCACGGCCGTGTCGCCGCCCCCGCCGGTCAGCCCGCCGCCGCCCGCGACGGGCGGGTTCAGCATCACCCTCCGCACGAGCGGGTTGACGGCGAACCAGCAAACGATCTTCAACCAGGCGGCCGCCCGCTGGTCGCAGGTCATCACCGGCGACCTGCCGGACGCCACGTACAACGGCGTGGTGGTCGACGACGTGCTGATCGACGCCTCGGCCGTGGCCATCGACGGCGTCGGCAACATTCTGGGCCGGGCCGGGCCGGACGCCCTCCGGGCGCGGACCTTCCTGCCGATCCACGGCACCATGCAGTTCGACTCGGCCGACCTCGCCTCGCTGGAGGCCGGTGGCGGGCTGTACTACACCGTGCTGCACGAAATGGGGCACGTCCTCGGCATCGGCACGATCTGGTCGAACCTCGGCCTCATTACCGGGGCCGGCACGGCCGACCCGCGGTTCGTCGGGGCCCAGGCGACGGCCGCGTACCGTGAGATCTTCGGCACCACCGCGACCTCCGTGCCGGTGGAGAGCGGCGGCGGGCCGGGCACGGCCGACGGCCACTGGCGGGAGTCGGTGTTCACCAACGAGATCATGACCGGCTACCTGAACGGCGGCGTCAACCCCATCAGCCGGGTGACGGTCGCGTCCCTGGCCGACATGGGTTACACGGTGAACATGGCGGCCGCCGACGCCTTCACCCCGACGGCCGCGGCCGCCCTGGTGTCGGCCAACCCGACGACCACCGCCGCGGCGGCCGGGTCGAGCCTGCGTGCCGCGGCGGCGACCACGACCGCGACGGCCGGCCCGTTCTGGCAAACGCAGGCGACTTCCGCGACGGTCGGTTCGGGCGCGAGCGGGGGCGGCACGCCGGCCGCCCGCCCGTCGTGGGGCGACGCCCTCGAAACGCTCGCGGCCGGGCTGGCGGTCGACCTCGGGCACGGCCCGTCGGCCGGGAGCGGCGGCGTGATCTGGGGCACGGCGGCCGCCGACCGCGACTTCTTCGAGGGGTTCCGCTTCGGCGGGTAGTAAACGTCGGAGCCGGGAATTACCGTGAAATGGTTCCCGCTCCCGCTCTCCCGGGGGGGGGTGGGAGCGGGAGCGAGCAAGTCTATCGCCGGTAGCCAGTTCGGGCGAACCGCACTGTTTAAAAGCGGGAGAATCCGGGGGGGTGGGACGCCGGTCAGGGCTTCGCCGCCGCTCGACCGGCCGCTTCGAGCAGCTTCACCACCTCGTCCGCCCCCTGCCCTTTGGCCAGCGACAGGGGCGTGTTCCCGGCCTTGTCCGCGGCATCGGCCTTCGCCCCGGCCGCGAGCAGGTACTCGACCGCCTTCGTCCGCCCGGTCAGGGCCGCGAACATGAGGGCCGTCTGCCCGCTGCCGTTGGCCGCGTTCACGTCCGCCTTCGCGGCCACCAGCGCCTTCGCAATCTCGACGTGCCCCTTGAACGCGGCCGCCGCCAGGGCCGTCAGCCCCATCTTGTTCCGGGCGTCGACCTCCACCTTCGGCCGCGCCAGCACGGCCGCCACCGCCTTCTCCTGCCCGTGGTAGGCGGCCACCGTCAGGAGCGTGTCGCCGCGGGCGTTCGGCTCGTTCACCGGCCCGCCGCTGGCGAAGTACGCCGCCAGCGTCTCCGCGTCCCCCTCGCGGGCGGCCTGGAAAGCGATCTCCTGGAGCTTGGCCCGCGTGGCGGCGTCGAGGACGACGGGCTTGACCGGGGCGGCCGGCGGCCCGAGCAGGGCGGCGACGAGGACTGGGGTGAAGTACACGGCGGGCCTCCGCGGGGGAAGGGGTGCGAGAAAGCCCAGGGATGGCCATCCCTGGGCTTTGGGGCTTTTTCACTGCGTGGGGACGCGCCGCGGGCTTACTTCCCCGCCGCCACGTCGGCCTTCACGATCGCCTCGATCTCGGCCAAATCGACCCCCACGGCCTTCGCCAGCCGGGTGCCGTACTCCGCGTCCGCCCGGAGGAAGAACGACATCATCTGCCGCTTCACCGCCTCGTTCTTGACCACGAGGAGGTCGCCGGCCAGGTTCTTGATGAGGTTCGACCGCTCGGCCTCGGTGAACGTCTGGTACAGCTCGCCGGCCTGCTTGAAGTTGAGCGTCTTGGTGATCGGCCGCTGCTGGACGCCGCCCGAGAGCGACGCCGACGCCGCCTGCTCCCGCTCCTCGTTCTTCCTGCCCCCGGTCGTCACGCTCGGCTCGTAGTTCACGTCGCTCTTGGTGTCCCCGAAGTTCCCCTGGCCGTCCTGGTTGTTGTTCGACACGGCCGCCAGCGGGCGGTTGACCGGCAGCATCAGGTAGTTCGTGCCGACGCGATACCGCTGCGTGTCGGCGTAGCTGAACAGCCGGCCTTGCAGCAGCCGGTCCTCGCTCGGCTCGACGCCGGGGACGACCATGCCGGGGGAGAAGGCCACCTGCTCGGTGAACTGGAAGAAGTTGTCCGGCACCCGGTTGAGGGTCATGGTGCCGACCTTCGCCTCGGGCACGCCGGTCCAAATCTTGGTGGCGTCGAGCGGGTCGAAGTCGAAGTTCCCGAGGTCGCCGGCGGGGATCATCTGCACCATCAGGTCCCACTGCGGGAAGTCGCCGGCCTTCACCTTGTCGTAAATCTCCTTCGTCAGGGCGCTCTGGTTCTCGCCGGCCGACTTCTTGGCCTCGTCGGCCGTGAACCGCTTGAGCCCCTGCTTGCTCCGCCAGTTGAACTTGACGTACCGGACCTCGCCCTCGGCGTTCACCCACTTGAAGGCGTGGACGCCGAACCCGTCCATCTGGCGGAGGTTGGCCGGCGTCCCCTGGTCGCTGTACAGGAACGTCAGCATGTGGGTCGATTCGGGGTGGTGGCTCAGGAAGTCGAACTGCCGATTCGGGTCCTGCTGGTTGGTGACCGGGCTGGGTTTGAAGGAGTGGACGAAGTCGGGGAACTTCATGGCGTCGCGGATGAAGAAGACCGGCATGTTGTTGCCGACGAGGTCCCAGTTCCCCTCCTCGGTGTAGAACTTGACGGCGAACCCGCGGGGGTCGCGGAGCTGCTCGGGCGACCCGTTCGGGTGGACCACGGTGCTGAAGCGGACGAACACCGGGGTCGTCTTCCCGGGGGTCGAGAGCGGCTTCATCTTGGTGAACTTGCCGAAGTCGCCGGCGGCCACGAACTCGCCGTGGAGGCCGACCCCGCGGGCGTGGACGACCCGCTCGGGGATCCGCTCGCGGTCGAACCGGGCGAGCTTCTGGAGGAGCTGGAAGTTGTCCAGGAGCACCGGCCCGTCGGACCCGGCGGTGCGGCTGTTCTGGTTGTTCCCGGCCGGCCGCCCGCCGTCCTCGGTCACGGGCTTGGGAGGAGTGTTGGCGGGCGGCTGGGCGTGGGCAGCGGCGGCGGCCGTGCCGGCGGCCAGGAGGGCCGAGAGGATGCGTCGCATGGTCGTGGTCCCCGGGGGAGGGCGTGCGGGAACCATTCGCCCCGCACGCTTAAGCTTACACATGCTACGCCCGCCGCCCCCGGGGCTCGTCCCAACCCGCGGCATCGGTTCGGCCGATGGGTCGGCGGCGAAATCCGTCACATCCGCCGGCCGGGTCCGCTACTCACCGGGGGGCCGCGGGTTGGAAACGGGGTGGCCCCCGGTCCGCCGGCGTGAATCTTCCGCGAAGCACGCCCCCGGCGCGTGACGCGGCCGGTTCCGCCGTGTAGGATTGGGTCAACCCCGCCGCAACGCCGCACGTTTGCCCCCGCCCGTTCCCCTTCCGCCTCCCCGGAGTCCGCGATGGCCGCCCCGTCCCGCCGGTCGTTCCTCGGTGCGTCGTTCGCCGGGCTGGCGGCCGCCCACCTGTTCGGGGCCGACGCCTTCGGGGCGGATAAGGTCGAGAAGGTCGCCGCCCCCGCCGGCCCGCCGCTCCCGCCGGAAAACCCGGCCCGCCCGAACACCCTGTTCCTCACCTGGCACCGCGACCCGACCACAACCATGACCGTCCAGTGGGTGGCCCCGCCCGCCGACGCGGCCGATACGGTCATTTCCTACGCCCCCGTCGCCGGGGCCCTGGCCGCCGCCTTCGGGTTCGGCGACGGCGGGGCGTGGAAGACCGTCGCCACCACGGCCAAGCCGTTCCCGCTCACGAACCTCGTGGTCCACCGGGCCGAGATCACCGGGCTGACACCCGGGGCGGCCTACCGCTTCCGCGTCGGCAAGCGGCAGACGCTCCACCGCTTCCAGACGATGCCGGCGAAGGCGACCGACACCGTCAGCTTCATCTCCGGCGGCGACTGCGGCGTGAACCCGCACGTGGTCGCCAACAACGTCCAGGCCGCCCGCCAGGACCCGCAGTTCGCCGTCATCGGCGGCGACCTCGCCTACGACAACGGGAAGGACGCCCTCACCTTCCTCGCGTTCTTGCGGAACTACAGCCAGCAGATGGTCGGCAAGGACGGCCGGCTCATCCCGATGGTGGCCTGCCTGGGCAACCACGAGGTGGTCGGCGGGTACAACAAGCCGCGGTCGGCCGCCCCGTTCTTCTTCGCCCTGTTCGACGGCCTGTACGCCGACAACAGCTACGCCACCCTCGATTTCGGCGACTACCTCAGCCTCGTCATGCTCGACAGCGGGCACGTCTCGAAGATCGGCGGCGATCAGACGGCGTGGCTGGAACGCACCCTGAAGGACCGGGCCGACCACCCGAACGTGATCGCCGTCGGGCACGTCCCGGCGTACCCGTCGTTCCGGGCGATGGCCAGCGCCAACGGCAAGGACGGGACGGGGGCCGACAACCGCCGATTCTGGGTGCCGCTCTTCCAGAAGTACCGCGTGCCGGTGGTCCTCGAACACCACGACCACACCTTCAAGCGGACCAAGCTCCTGACCGACGGGCTGGCCGACGACAACGGGGTGCTCTACCTGGGCGACGGGTCGTGGGGGAAGATCCGCAACCCGAGCCCGCTGGAGAAGCTCTCGCACCTGGCGCTGTCGAGCCGCGACTACCACCTGAGCCTGCACCGCATCCAGGGGGCCGACCGCTTCCACCTGGCCCTGGACGAGAACGGCCGCGTCATGGACATCTGCCGCACCGGCCAGCGGACCCGCGGCCTCGTCCGCGCCGCCGGCTGACGCCCGGCCGATCCCGAATTCTCCCGCTTTTAAACAGCGTGGTCTGACCGATCTCGTGACCGGCGAACGACTTGCCCGCTCCCGCTCCCAGCCCCCCCGGGAAAGCGGGAGCGTCGGCCCATTCCGGCCGGAATCGCGGCTCCGGGCTTGCAAGCCTGTCGGGGCGACCCCATGAAGTCCACGGTCGACGACATCCGCCGGCGGTTCGACGCCGACGTGGAGCGGTTCTCGAACCTCGACACCGGCCAGTCGGCCACGGTCGATGCCCCGCTGGCGTTGGACCTCGTGGCCCGGGCGGCGGCCGCCGTCACGCCGCACGCCCGCCACGTCCTCGACGTGGGCTGTGGGGCCGGCAACTACACCTTGAAGTTGTTGGAACGCCTCCCGAACCTCGACGCCACGCTCCTCGACCTGAGCCGCCCGATGCTCGACCGCGCCGCCGAGCGCGTCGGCCGGGCCACCGCCGGCAGCGTGTCCGCCGTGCAAGCCGACGTACGGGAGGCGGCCTTCCCCGACGCCCACTTCGACGTGATCCTGGCGGCCGCCGTCCTCCACCACCTGCGGACGGACGCCGAATGGAAGGCGGTCTTCGCGGCCTTCCACCGCTGGCTCCGCCCCGGCGGCTCCGTCTGGGTCTTCGACCTCGTGGCGAGCGAACTCCCGGCCGTCGAGCAACTCCAGCGCGACCGCTACGGCGACTACCTCGCCGCCTTCAAGGACGAAGCCTACCGCGACCACGTCCTCGCCTACGTGGAGCGGGAAGACACCCCCCGCCCGCTGACGTACCAGCTCGGATTGCTACGCGACGCGGGCTTCGCCGCCGTGGACGTGCTGCACGCGAACGTCTGCTTCGCCGCCTTCGGGGCGGCGAAGGGCTGAAGGGTCAATTGCTCGCCGCTCAGGTCATCGGGTTCCCGGTGTGTGGGTCGATGAGGATTCGCGTGATGTGAGCCGGGTCGAGGTGGTCGAAGTCACCGTCGGTCGTCAGCAGCGTCGTCCCGCTCGCTCGGGCCGTGGCCGCGATCCACAGGTCGTTCTTGCCCATCTTGCGGCCGGCCTTCTCGCTCACGTCGTCCAGTTCCCCGTAGGTGGAGAGGATGTCGGGGTGGTTGATGTCCACCCACACGACCTGAGCGAGGAGCTTGTCCAGGGCGGCGACCTTCTGCGACCCCCACGACCACTTGCGGGCCAGGGCGTACATCTCGCCGACCGTGACCACCGAAATGACGCACTGGGCGTAGCTGGAGCGCAGCCCGAAGTTCGCCGCGATGGCGAGGCCGGCGGCCTTCCCGCGGATGAGGTGGACGAGGATGTTAGTGTCGAGAAGGTAGGTGGTGGGCGAGGTCATGCGTTACCCGAGCGACCGGAGCGCTTCGGCGACCTGCTCGTCCGTCTCGTCGCCCGGCCACATGCCGATGACGGCCGCGACGCCGAGCTTGTGCGACTGGTCCCGCACGGCGTCGCGCAGATCGAACGTCTTGCGGACCGGCGTCGGCACGGCCGAGAAGAACGACCCGCTCTCGGTCGTGGCCGAAACGGATTCGGAGTCGACCCGCAGCAATCGGCCGGACGGCCGGAACACGGCCCGGCCGAGAACCATAACCCGCTGCTCCATCAGCCGGGAGACGGCGTCGAACTCCCCGTCGGTGAGAACCCCGCGGACTTCTTGGGCGTCGTCGAGTACGACCGCGAACGTCCGCGTACTCGCCCGAACCATGTCGAGACGCCCGACGATCCGAACCTGTCGGGGCAACGGGGTGTTCGTGTGAAGGTGGTGGGCCGATTCGACCACCGCCGGGGTGACCGCAACACTTTGGTCGGCCGAGCGGCCGTGTGCGGCAACGGTCAACTCACGGAAGGGGCCACACAGGAACGATCCGAACCGGGCGATCGAGTCGAGCATCGGCTGGTCGAACAACTCGCTGTCGGTTTTCTGGTCGCTCACGTCACGTAGCATGTCGGCCATCAAATCGAACCCGGTGTCACTGGGGTCCGGGTCGGTTGGCCGAAGATTCACAGAAGCGTAGAGCCCGGAGGCAGCGTGTCCCAACTCGGGGGCCTCGAAGTGGAGGACCGTTTCGTTGTCCCCGTCGTGACCGAGGAAGCGCACGTCGGTCGCCGCCTTCAGCCAGTCAGGGCGTGGGCCTTTGCCCCGGCTGCGGCCCTCGAAGCGCATCCGCACGGCCTTCCGTATCACTTCCGGGATTAGTTCCAAAATCGGGGCTAGCGCCTGCGGCGGGACGCGACGGCCGAAGTGGTCGCGGCCCCGCAACGTGATGGTCTGCTCGGTCATGTTTGCCCGCCCTTCGGTTCGCCTTCCGAAGCATCATACCGCCAGTTGTCATCCGCCGCCCGCCGCTTCCACCTCGGCCACGAGCATGTCGCCGTCGCTCTCCAGGAACCACTCGTCGGGCGTGCGTTCCCGCAGGCGGAAGACGACGCCTTCGCCCACGGCCAGGGTGTCGCCGGGGATCAGCTCCTTGCCCGAATCGCGGAGGTACGCGAGGACGTGGTCGAAGATCTCGAACACCGCCGACCCGGCCTCGTGGCCGGGGGCGAGGTGGGCCAGGTCCGGGAGGTTCAGCAGGGGGTTGCCGAACGTCCGCATCCAGACGCCGGGGGTGCCCTCCACTTCGACCTTCACGAAGCCGCCGTAGAGGAGCGGGACCGGCAGGTTCCGCAGGCTCTCCAGGGCGTCGCCGGGGTCGTCGTCGTGCGGCAGCAGGGCGGCGGCCGGGATGGCGGCGCGGGCCGGCTCGTTCATCACGAGACCCGCCCCGAAGCGGGCCAGGGCCGCGCCCACTGATGCGAGGGCGACGTACTGCTCCCACGGGTCGGGCTCGTACCCGGCGTAGTAGAGGAGGACGTGGGCGGCGTGGGCGTAAGCCTGCTCCTTCAGCTCGGCCGCGATGTGGGCCGGGCGGACGCACGCCTCCACCGGCTCGCGGGGCATCGGGGCGTCGAAGCCGATGAGCTTCACCACGTGCCGGCCCCAGCCGGCGAGGCCCATCACCGCCGGGGGGGCCTCGGCGGTTCCGGGCGGGGTGTCGGCCACGTCCGCGAGTTCCGCCGTCGCCGCGGCCAATTCCGGGTGAAAGTTGCGGAGGGCGAGGGTGAGGCCGTCGGCGTCGAGGTCGAGCGGGGCGTCGAAGAGGAGTTGCAGGCCGAGCGGGCGTTCGAGGGCCGGGTTGGCGACCGGGACGCCGCCGGGGGTGGGCACCCCGCGGCCGAAGAAGCGGTCGAAGAACGGGGCGGCCGGCGTGTCGGACATTTCTCGTTTCCCTCACGGAACGCGGTCGTGCTATCATACACCCCGCTCCCACCGCCCTCCCGATTCACCACCCACCACTCCCCACGAGGTTCGCGTCATGCTGGAACGGGGCACTCTTTCCCGCCGCGGGTTCATGCGCCACACGGTCGCCGGGATCACCGCCGCCGGGCTCCCGCTGTGGTACGCCAACGAGATGTTCGCGGCCGAGGAGAAGACGGCCGCGGCCGCCGCCAAGGCCGCCGGGGCCAACGGCAAGCTGAACGTCGGGGTCATCGGGGTCGGCCCCGGCCCCCGCCGGTCGAACTCCCTGTACGGGGCCGCCAAGAAGTTCAAGCACGTCAACTTCAGCACCGTGTGCGACGTGGACGCCCGGCACCTCGAGTACGCCGTCAAGCAGTACAAGGGCGACGGGTACGAGGCGGCGGGGGTCAAGGACTTCCGCCAGCTCACGTCGAGCAAGGACGTGGACGCGGTGATCGTCGCCACCCCGGACCACTGGCACGCCCTGGTCGCCATCGACGCCCTGAAGAACGGCAAGGACGTGTACTGCGAGAAGCCGCTGACGCTCACCATCCAGGAGGCCATCGCCCTGGAGAAGGCCGTCAAGGAGACGGGCAAGGTGCTCCAGACGGGGAACCAGCAGCGGACGGAGATGAACGGCAAGTTCCGGCTCGCGGCCGACCTGGTGCGGAGCGGGCGGATCGGCAAGGTGAAGACGGTCGAGTGCCGGATCGGGAGCAACCCGGTGAGCGGGCCGATCAAGGAGGTGCCCGCGCCGAAGGAACTCGACTGGGACATGTGGCTGGGGCCGACGGCCAAGGTGCCGTACCGGTTCGAGAACAGCGAGAAGACGAACTGCCACTACCAGTTCCGGTGGTTCTACGAGTACAGCGGCGGGAAGATGACCGACTGGGGGGCCCACCACCTGGACATCGCCCAGTGGTGCCTGGGGATGGACGGGAGCGGGCCGTCGGCCGTCGAGGTGGTGGGGGCCGAGCAACCCTACGCCGGCGGCGACGGGTACAACACGCACCCCAACTTCAAGATCAAGTACACCTACGCCAACGGGGCCGAGGTGTTCGCCATGAGCGGCGGCGGCAAGGTCGGGGTGGGCACGAGCGTGCCGGGCCTGGTGGACGCCAAGGGCCAGGGGCCGACCCGGACCGTCCGGAAGACGGTGAAGGGGCCGGACGGCAAGGACGTGGTGAAGACGGAGACGGTGCCGGGCGGCGACCTGAGCGGCGGCGAGAACGGCATCCTGATCGTGGGCGAGAAGGGCACCATCTTCGTGAGCCGCGGGCTGCTCCTGGCGAGCGACGCGAAGATCCTCTCGGAGCCGCTGACGGACGACCCGAAGCTCTACACCGCCCGCAAGAGCGACCACATGGGCGACTTCCTCGACTGCGTGAAGACGCGGGAGGCCCCGATCAGCAACGTGACCGTGGGGGCCGGGTCGGTGATCGTCTGCCACCTCGGCGTGATCGCCCTCCGCACCGGCAAGGCGCTGACGTGGGACCCGAAGGCCCGCACCTTCACCGGGGCGAACGCGGAGGAAGGGAACAAGCACCTGGCCCGCGAGATGCGCGCCCCGTGGAAGCTGGACGTTTGACGGTGCCGAGTGCCGAGTCATGAGTGCCGAGAAGTACAACGAGGCGGAGGGGGCGGGGCCGAGGGGCTCCCCCCCTCCGCCTCGGCACTCGGCACTCGGCACTCGGCACTCTCGCTCCGAGTGGTCGAACCTCACGCCCGATCAGCTCCTCGCCCAGTGCGAGGTCGACACGTACCGGGCGAGCGGCCCCGGCGGGCAGAAGCGGAACAAGACGAGTTCGGCCGTCCGCCTCCGCCACCCGCCGACGGGGCTCCTCGTGATCGCCGAGGAGTCGCGGAGCCAGCACGAGAACAAGGCGAAGGCCCTCGTGCGGATGCGGCGGGCCCTCTTCCTCCACCTCCGCGACGCCCCGCCGGCGGGCGGCTTCACCCCCGAACTCGTGGCCGCCCACCCCGACTACGCCGCCGCCCGGGGGGCCGGCGGCCGGCTGCACCTCGGCGTCAAAGACCCCCGCTTCTGGCCGGCCGTCGGCGTCGCCCTCGACGTGCTGCTCGCCGCCGGCGGGCAGGTCAGCACGGCCGCGGAAGTGCTGGGCGTGGGCACGGCGAACCTCGTCGACTTCCTCGCCGCCGACCCGCGGGCGTGGCAGGAGGCGAACCGCCTGAGGGCCGCCGCGGGGTTGAAGCCGTTGAGAACGGGAGGTTAGGTGGATAGGTTGTTCATCAACCACCCGACCACCGAACCACCCCACCACCGGACCTGACATGCCGCCGCCGGGCTT
>JANPKP010000601.1:0-2236 GCA_031426095.1 Gemmataceae bacterium | reverse complement strand
GCGGACCCGGCGGCCCCGGCCACGATGGGCCCGGCGGCCCCGGCCGCGACGGCCCGCCACCGCCCCCCCCCAACGGCGACGGCCCCCCGCCCGAGCGCATGGGAGGCGGCCCCGGCCGCGGCGGCGTCGGCCCCAACTCGGCGGACGCCCTGGCGAAGGTGCTGGCGCTCCTCACGCCGGAGCAGTCGGCGAAGTGGAAGGAATTGACCGGTGAGCCGTACACCGGCCCCCTCCCGTCGTTCGGACACGGCGGCCCCGGCGGTCCCGGCCGCGGAAACGGCCCCCCGAAGGGCGGGCGCGGCGGCCCACACTAGCCGCCGACGCCCTGGCGGCCGTCCAAGTGCCCCCGGAATCCCCCGCTTTTCTCAAGCACAATCGCCCGATCTCGCTGTGATGGAATGACATCCGCCGACCGCTCCCAAATGAGCGGTAACGCGGGAGCGTTGACGAAATCCGCCCCGATTCCCGGCCCCGACATTGCCCTTCGTCCCGCCCGCCCTTGTGTGGCACCGGAGAGAAACCGGTGCGCACAGATCGAAGCACCCGACCCGGTACTACCCAACACTGAACTGACGCCCCCGCTTTCCCCACCCCCTCCGGGGGCGGTCGCCGCAAGCCCTTTGCGTTCATTAAGATTCCCTGAGCGTGACGTGGAGAAAGCGCGAGAATCCGGCGGCGATCGGGTTACAATCGTGACTCGTTGAGGGTGCGGGCCGTCGCGGCCGCCTGTTCCCCGGGTTCGGAGTTCCCCATGACACCCTTCCGCTGGGCGGCCCTCGTCCTGTTCGCGCACGGCTGCCTCGGCGTCGCCGCCATCGCCACCTTCGCCGACGACCCGCCCAGGCCCGCCGCCCCCTCGAAGGCCGACACGCCGACCCCCCCGCCGCCCCCGCCGGACGGCCCGCCCCCACCCTTCGGCGGGCAGTTCCCCCCGCCCGGCGGCTTCCCGCCGTTCGGCGGCCCGGGTGGTCCCGGCGGCGGACCCGGCGGACGCGGCCCCGGCGGCTTCGGCCCGCCCGGCGGCGAGACGCGGAAGATTCTCAAGGACTTCGACAAGAACGGCGACGGCTGGCTCAACGCCGATGAGCGGAAGCCGGCCCGCGAGGCCGCCAAGAAGGGCGGCCGGCCCGGCGGAATGATGGGCGGCGGTCGCGGCCCGGGTGGCCCCGGCGGGGGCGGCCCGGGCGGCGGACCCGGCGGTCCGGGCGGCGGTCCCCCCGGTGGTCGGGGCGGCAACGAGCCCGGCAAGCCCGGCCCGCACGTCTCCCCGTCGGACGTGAAGACCTTCCCCGATGCGTCCCTGTACGACCCCACCGTCCTCCGCACCCTGTTCCTCGACTTCGAGAACAAGGACTGGGAGGCCGAGGTGCAGGACTTCCACGGCACCGACGTGGACGTGCCCGCCACCCTCACCGTCGACGGCAAGAGTTACCCGAACGTCGGCGTCCACTTCCGCGGCATGTCGTCCTACGGCATGGTGCCGGCCGGCTCCAAGCGATCGCTCAACCTGTCGCTCGACACCGCCGACGCCAAGCAGCGGCTCCTCGGGGCCAAGACGCTCAACCTCCTCAACGGCCACGAGGACGCCACGTTGATGAGCACGGTGCTCTACTCCCACGTCGCCCGCAAGTACCTGCCGGCCCCGAAGGCGAACTTCGTGAAGGTGGTCATCAACGGCGAAAGCTGGGGCGTGTACGCCAGCGTCCAGCAGTTCGACAAGGCGTTCGTGGCCGAGAACTTCAAGGGGGCGAAGGGCACCCGGTGGAAGGTCCGCGGCAGCCCGATGGGCGGCGGCGGGTTGGAGTACACCGGCGACAAGGTCGAGGACTACAAGAAGCGCTTCGAGATGAAGTCGAACGACGACGACAAGGCGTGGAAGGCCCTGGTCGACCTGTGCAAGACGCTCAAGGAGACGCCGCCGGACAAGCTCGAAGCCGCCCTCAAGCCGGTCCTCGACGTGGACAGCCTGCTCTGGTTCCTGGCCGCGGACGTGGCCCTCATCAACTGCGACGGGTACTGGATTCGGGCCAGCGACTACGGCCTGTTCCGCGACGACAAGGGCGTCTTCCACGTCGTCCCGCACGACATGAACGAGGCCTTCCGCCCGCCCGGCGGCCCGGGCATGGGCGGCCCCGGCGGCGGTCGCGGGCCCGGCGGCCCCGGCGGTCAACCCCCGGCCGGCCCCCCGACCGGCCCGCCGGGCACGCCCCAGGGTGGCCCCCCCGGGGCCGGCGGC
>JANPKP010000600.1:0-5589 GCA_031426095.1 Gemmataceae bacterium | reverse complement strand
CCCCGGGTAGTCACCCTACGAGGGTGGTACTCCACGTAGTTGCCCCACCCTACGACCGAATCAAGGTGTCGTATTCGCTGTGGGGGCCGATCCAGAACCAGACCAACCCCTCGGCCCTCTCCCGGGCCAGCACGCGGTAGTGCAGCCCGATTCGCGCCGACCAGAACGAGCCGACCTTCTTCAACCGGAGTGAGCGGTGGTGCGGGTCGTGCCGCAGTAGCTCGAAGTTCTTGTCGGCCAACGCCCGCACCTCGTCCGGCAGGTGACGGTAGCAGTACCAGAAGCTCGGGGCGGCGAAGTGGTTCATAGCGGGGTGCAGCGGCCCGCTTCGAAGTCGGCGTCCGCCTGTTTTCCCGCATCGTCCAACCGGCCGGCCTCGATGTCGGCCTCGATGCGGCGGTCCCAGGCGTCCGCCAGGTATTCCTCGAACCAGCGGGCGAAGGCGTCGAGGTCCGTCGGCGGCAGGTCGGCCACGGCGGTTTCGAGTTCTTGCAGACTCATGATGTCGCCCTCGTTCTTGCGGCTAGGGCCCAATCGAGCGCGGCTTGGGCCTGATGGCGTGAGGCTTCTCGGAACAGCAGTCGTAATGACAAGCGGGCCTCGCCATTGCCCGAATTCTCCTTCCCTCCGTCGATGGCCGCCCACAGGCGACGCACTTCTGCCCGCACAGCCTCCGGGTAGTCAAATGATGGCTTGGGAAAGGCGATCAGTTTGGCACCGTCGGCCTTGCGGGGAAACACCTCCCATAACACTTGGCCATTCTCACGCAGTACGAACTTCAAGGTGTCCTGGTTCTCGACACCATTCGGATGAACCTCGTGGACCAGTTGCGGTCGCTGGAGGCTCCATCGTATGAAGTCGTCCAACACGAGCTTGTACATATCAATGCGGTCACAGCCGGGGCAGTCTTTGATCGCCTCCAGACAGCGGTCGCGTTCTCGCGTGATCGTAGCATCCGCTTCCATTTCATTTCCCCTGGAACCGCGGAATGTCAACACGGCGAACGGCAAATTATCCCACACAGACCGGCGGGCGGCAAGCCGCGCGAACCTGACCGTTCCCGTCCGTTCGGGCTTCGCCCCCTCACGGCGTCCGCCCCGTGGCCGGCGTACCGTGCGGCCGCTCGCGCTCGTCTGCGGGCGGCTGACTCACCGGGTTGCCCTCCGTCGCCGGGCGGTTCGTGGCGTATCGCTTCAGCGTCCGCCGGAGGGTGGCGTGGAAGTTGACGGCCATGTCGCAGCGTAGCTCGGTGGCGGGGGTGAACCACTTCACCTCGCAGCAGCCGAGGCAGACGTGCAGCTGCAACGGCCCCGCCGGCGTCGGCCACTCGACGGCGAAGTCCGGGTGGTAGCCGTTGCACTTCTTCTCGCCGCTGAACGGGGCGAACGAGCCGGCGTTGCGGGCCAGTGTGGCGAGCGTCGCCGCGTCGGCGTCCTTCCACGAGATGGGGTCGCGGTAGAATGCCTCACTGTGAAGGCGGACGTGCGGCTTCTCCAGCTCGGCCTCGAACACGGACCGTTCACTACGCGGGTGCGGCAGCCCTTCGTACAGAATCGGCGGCCCCGCCCCGTCGAGGGCGGCGAGGACGGCGGGCAAGCGGGTGAAGTCGGTGCTGGTGGTGTCGCTGCCGGAGCGGGAGCAGCCCGCCGCGGCGGCGACGGCGAGGCACAGGAATGGCGTGAAGCGGGGCATGACGAACGTCCTCGGGGCAAGGTCGGAGCGGGCATTCCCACCGGGTTTCGCCGCCGCCCCCGCTTTACCGGGGGTGGTGGGAGCGGGAGCGGGTAAGTCTTTGCTCGGCCGCGAGATCGGGTCGAACACGCCGTTTAAAAGCGGGAGAAACCGGGGGCGGCAGCCGTCAGATGTACGTCGAGAGGAGGTACAGGACGCCGCCGATGGCGACGAGGAACAGGGCGATGCGGCCGCCCCAGCCGGCGGCCTCGGCGAAGATGCGGTCCCAGCGGTCGTGGCGGCTGGCGGCGTACACCAGGCTCACCACCGCCAGGAGCACCGGCAGGTCCCAGTAGATGCTCGCGGCCAACAGGGGAAGCGTCGTCACGGCACCACCTCCGGCTTCGGGCCGCCAACCGGGTCGGGGCCGCCGGCGGGGGGTGGGTCGTCGGCCTTCGCCCCGGCCTCGGCCGGCGGGTCGCGGAACATCGGGCCGGCGAAGGCGTCGTAGATCACCAGCAGGTTCAGCACGCCGGCGATCACGGTGTAGACCCAGCCGAGGTCCCACCGCTTGTTGCCGTCCCGCTGGAGGGCGTTCAGTTCGTCGTCCGGCGGCGTCCGCTGGTACTGGCCGAAGACCGGGCCGGTCTCCTTCGTCCGGTCGAACGCCCGGTACTGGACGACGGCCGGCCAGGAGGCGACGCCCATCCAGAACTGGCCGAGGAACTGGCTGCGGTACCAGAGGGCGGACGGCACCCCGGTGAACCGCTGGCCGGCGACTTCGAGGGCCGGCAGGCCGGTCGTGTCGGGCAGCCAGACGTTTCGCCACTGGCCCATCCACTGGCCGTAGATGAAGAGCGTGTACAGGCAGACGAAGTAGAGCAGGCCCTTGCCGACGCGGCCCTGGTAGACCTGCCCGAGGCCGGGGACGAGGTAGCTGAGGAAGCCGGCGAGCGGGTCGAGCTTGACGGGCGGGAGCGGGACGGGGCGGGCCGGCGGGCCGGCGGGCGGGGTGGGCGGGGGCACGGCGGCCATGCGGGGGTCTCGGGGGAGCGGCGGCCGGATCGCGGGCCGGGCCGGGGGTTCTTCGCCGGCCGGCGGGCGGGCTTTCGTTCTCCCATGTTATGGGCCGCCCCCTACCGGGGCCACGGCAGGGCCCCCGGCAGGCTCACCCACCCGTGCTTCTGGGCCAGGAAGGCGGCCGAGTAGACCAACAGCCCGGCCCCGGCGAGGCCGAACAGCGTCTTCACGAACGGCACCGTCATCACCCGGCCGACGAGCCCGGCCCGCCGCAGCCCGCGCTCGACGCACCAGTCGAAGGCGACGAGCGGCAGCAGCGCGAGCGGCGTCGCGCCGTCGTCGGCGGGGGCGGGCGAAACGACCGGCTCGGGCGGGGTCGACAGGAACGCCGGCGGGGGCGGCGTCTCGAACGCGGCGGCGGGCGGCGGGAGGTCGTCGTACCCGGTGGCGTCGTCGTAGGCGGGCAGCGGCGTCTCGTAAACCGCCGCGGGGGCCGGCTCGTAAGCCGCTTCCGGCTCGGGATCGGGTCCGTAAACGGGCTCGGCTTCCGGCTCGTACACGGGGGCGGCGTAAGCGGCGGGCGCGGGCCGCGGCGGCACGGGTTCCGGCTCGGGCTCGTCCGCCGGCCCGGTCTCGTAGAAGGGGACGGCCGGGCGGAAGCGCATGGCCTCGGCGACGGGGTCGTACTCCCGCTCCGCGGGCGGCGGGCTGTAAGCCGGGGGCGGGGGCGTGTAGGCCGGGGCCGGGGTGTACGCGGGGGCGGCCGGGGCGAACGCCATCGGGTTGGCGGCCACGCGGGCGGGGGCCGCGGCCGGGGCCCGGTGCGGGGCCGGGGCGGCGGTCGGCGGGGGCGAATCGACCCGCCAGTTCGGGGCCGGGGCTTGAACCTGTACGGGCACCGGCCGCGGCGGGACCGGGTCGGGCAGCGGCGGCGGGGTGTACGCCGGCGGGGCGACGGCCGCGACCGGCATCCGGGCCGGGGCGGCCGGCGGGCCGTCGTTGGGGCTCAAAGGGATGGCGAGCATCCGCTGGAGGAGGTCGTCCAGCTCGTCGAGTTGCTGGCGGGTCAGGTCGTTCGGGCTGGGGGCGGTCGCCATGAGGTTCCTTCCACCGGCTGGGCGGCGTCCTGCCGCCGGGCGCGAGGGCCGCGGTCGGCCGAATCTACGCCACCCGCCGGGGGTAGGGCAAGAGCAATTCGCCCCGCTAGAATGCCCTTCTTCCCACCTTCACCGCGAGGAGCCGAACCGTGCCCGACGCCCCCGAGCCGCCCCACGCCGTGCCGACCCCTCCCCCGCCGGACCCGGAACCGGAACCGGAGGTCACGTTGGAAGAGTGGATCGCGGCGACACAGAGTTGCTGTGCCGGGCCGCCGGACGACGGGGAGTGATCGCCCGACCGTTACAATCTCGTCTTGGCGAACCGTACGCCCGTCGGCACAGTAGATGTGGTAGGGCCGCGAGTCCCGCCCCCGGCGGGCGGCGGGCCGGCCCGACAGCACAGGAGGACGGCGTGATGGTGCGGAACGAACGATCGAAGGCCCGGTGGTGGCCGGTGGCGGTCGGCGGGGCCGTCCTCGGGGCGGCGGTGGTCGCGGGCGGGGCCGGGCCCGACCGGACCCTCGCGGCCGACGACAAGCCGGCCGCCGACGCCAAGAAGGACGCCAAGCCGGCGTTCAAGCCGGAAGACGTGCGGGTGGGGGCTCCGCCGGAGCTGGAGGCGCTCCGCAAGGCGGTCGAGGAGGCCGGGAAGAAGGGCGAGAACGTCGACGAGGTTCGCAAGCAACTCGAAGCCCTCGAAACCGCCCTGGCCGGCAAGGCGTGGGTCCGCCCGACGCCGCCGGCGGACGTGGTGCGGCCCGCCGCCCCCGGCCGGGCGGTCCCGCCGGTCGCGGCCCAGCCCTTTCCCCCGTTCCCCGGGATCGCCCCGTTCGGCGGGGTGGCCGACCCGGAGCGGCTGGCGAAGGCCCAGGACGAGGTGCGGAAGGCCCTCGAAAAGCTCAAGGACAACCCCGACGACCAGGCCGGCTACCAGGCGGCGCTCGACGAACTGCGGGCCGCCATGCAGGCCGCCGTCCCCCAGTTCAACGGCTTCAACGGCCGCATTTTCCTCAACGGCGGGGTCGGCCAGCCCAACGTCATCCAGTTCACGCCCGTCGCCGACCGGTTCGGCGGCCGCGACGAAGGGCGGCTGGGCGTGAGCTTCGCGGCCGTGCCGCCGGTGCTGGCCGAGCAGCTCGACCAGGTGCGGGGCCGGGGCGTCGTGGTGTCCGCCGTCCGCCCCGGGTCGGCGGCCGAAAAGGCCGGGCTCAAGGCGAACGACGTGGTGGTGGAGTTCGCCGGCAAGCCGGTGACGGACGCCACCGAGTTCCTCCGCCTCGTGTACACGACCAAGACGGGCGAGAAGGTGGACGCCGCGGTGGTCCGCAAGGGCAAGCGGGAGACGGTGAAGGGGATCGAACTGCCGGACATCGTGCGGGCCGCCCGCCCCCCGGCCGTCGGATTCGGCGGGGCGATCGTCCCGGGCATCGGGGTCCGCGGGGTCGGGCGGGCGGCGGCCACGTCGATGACCGTGAACGGCGACCGCTTCACCCTGCGGTCGACCGACGACGGGGTGGTCTACACCATCGACGGGCGGATGGAGGACGGCAAGGCGGTGCCGACCGAAATCTTCATCGAGGACAACGCCGGGGCCACCCACAGGACGGACACCCTGGAGAAGGTGCCGGCCGAGTTCAGGGACAAGGTCGATAAGCTCCTCGCCGGCGTCCGCGTGAACGGCCGCCGGGGGCGGGAGTGAGCGGGGGTTGTGTCCCGCGACTTTCGATTCGCACAGCCGTGACCCGAGTCACGTGAGGCAACGCCGCCTCTGCCGCCCCAACGGGGCGACCGAGAATAGCCA
>JANPKP010000599.1:0-10657 GCA_031426095.1 Gemmataceae bacterium | reverse complement strand
CCTGTTCGGCGGCGCGTACCTCGGGTACGCCCGCCTGCTCGGTTGGCTCGACGGCCTGCCACAGTTGCCACAGGAAAAGCTCGTCCACTCCACGAAGATCATCGACCTCCCGAAGCAGTCCGCGTCCCCGACGCAGCTCCGGCTCGAAGACGCCTTCGGCCGCGACTGCCTGGAGAAGGACTACTCCCGCTACCCGACGCAGCTCGAATTCCGCAACGGCGAGTCGTCCATCGTGCTGGCCGCCGGCCGCTTCCCGTTCGACCCCGGCTCCCCGCGGGTGACGCTCGTCCCGTTCAGCCTGGCGGTGTTTGGCAAGCCCAAGCCGGCCCACCTCCGCGTGCCCGGCGAGGTGACGGAGATCAGCACCTTCCACTCGGATAAAGCGGTGCTGGAGTTCGACCGGCCGATCAACACCCCGCAGGACATGAGCAAGGCCCGGCTCGTGCGGATGGAGTTGCTCAGCGAACCCGACGACGCCCTGCCCGACCCCCGCAGCGGGCTCGTCCACGTGTCCAACAACCAACGCTCGGCCGATCCCGACCGGGCGCTCGTGCTCAAAAGCCCCGGTCCGGTCTTCTACCGCGACTTGAAGGGCCTCCCGCCCGCCGCCGCGGCCGGGCCGGACGTGTGGACGGACGCGGCCGTGGAACTGGTGGACCGCTCGAACGTGCCCCGGCCCTACGGCAGCGGCGGCGTGCCTCCGACCACCCCGGCCCGCGGCGACGACCTCCGAGACGGCGGGGCCGTGACCGACATCCTCCTCGGCCGCCGCCGCCCGCCGCCGACCATCACGGCCGTCGGCATGCGGCTCTTCTTCGAGCCCGAGAAGTCGCCCGCACCCGGCGCGGCCCCGACCGAGAAAAAGGGCGGGATCGGCGGCCTGCGGCGGGTCGAACTGAACGAGCGGGTGTTGCTCAACCTGTGGGTGGACGCCCGCACCACGTTCGTCGGCAACGCGGAGCCGGCGGGCGGGGAGCCGCGGGAAACGAAACCCCTGACCCCGCCCCCGGACCCGCCCCCGGCGACCGCGGCCGCCCTCGGCGGGCTCTTCGACGCGTCGCAAGCGACCCGCCGCTTCGACCGCGCCCTCTTGCAGGTCGAAACCCTCGGCCCGTTCGCCTACGACGTGCCGAACAGCATGGCGCGGTTCGACGTGGTCCCCCAGGCCGACCCGAACCTGCCGAACGACGTGCAGGTGACGCGGGTGCCCCCCGGCGGCGGGTCGCACACGCTCCTGAGCCAGGTCCTCGAAGTCGAGTTCAACGGCTCCCCCGCGGTCGGCGGCGAACCGCGGGCGGTCTCCCCCGGGGTCGGCGGCGGGCCGGCCTTCAAGCGGCTCCACGCCTGGACGTACACCCCCGGCCGGCTGCTCACGATCTCGGCCGCCCCCGAGCAGCTCGTGGCCTACGGGTACGACCTCGTCTTCAACCAGGTCACGAACCGGTCCGTCCTACAAGGCTCCCCTCTGTACGTGGTGCGGGACCGGAGCGTCCTCACCGCCGGCACCCCCGCCAAGCCGGCCCGGCTGGTGCTGGAGAAGGCCGTCGAGCCGAACACGGGGACGGCCCTGACGGTGTACGGCCCGGGCGACATCCGCCTGTTCGACCCGGCCTCCAACGACAACACCCTGCGGGCCGAGTGGCAGACCTCGTTCACCCACGTCAAGCCGTACACGAACGGCCAAAAGGTGGACCTCCTGACGTTCACCGACGGGGCGGCGTTCGAGGACCACAAGTCCGACTACTGGCTCCGCGGCAAAGTCCTCAAGCTCTGGCTGATGGGCAAGGAAACGACGGCCGGGGCCGCCCCGAAGGCCGAGGGGGAGTCGTCCCAGCCGCTGCCGCGGCGCGTGCAAGCCGTCGGCGACGTGACCGCCCACTCGGCCGACATCGACATCGAACAGGCCGACCACCTGAACGTCCTCTTCAGCGAAGCCAGCCCGCGGGACGCGTCGGCTAAGGCGGCCGCGGCCGAACCGGGGGCCGTCGCACCGCCCGTTCCCGGCGGGCCGCCCGCCGTCGGTAGCGCTCCGGCCGCTCCCGCGCCGGGGGCCGCCCTGGCGGTCGCGGCCGCCCCGCCGGCCAAGCCGAAGCCGCCGATGAAGGTGAAGGCCCGGGTCATCGACACGTTCGTGCTGCGAGTGCCGCCGCCGCCCGGGGCGATGAAGGCGGACCCCGGTGCCGACGGCGACCCGGCGGCCCCCGGCGGCGGGGTGAAGTACGAGCTGAAGACCGCCCGGTGCGAGGGCCGCGTCGCCGTCCACCAGGAGCCGGCCGAGCCGGACAAGCCGCGGGGGGTGGACATCATCGGGCAGACGCTCGACATCCGCAGCTCCCCGCTCGGCAGCGAGATGACGGTGGTGGGGACCGACGACAAGCTCGCCGAGGTCCACCACGAGGGGATGTCGATCCTCGGCCCCCGGGTGTTCCTCGACCAGATCCACAACCGGGCCAGCGTCGCGGGCCGGGGCGTCCTCCAGATGCCGAGCCAGAGCGGGCTCAACGGCGGCGAGCTGAAGCAGCCGCAGGACGTGGTCGTCCACTGGCGGGACAACATGAACTTCAACGGGGCCAAGAAGACGGCCGACTTCGCCGGCAAGGTGTCGGCCCGGCAGGGCGAGTCGTGGGTGTTGTGCCACACCATGCAGGTCGTGTTCGACCGCCCCATCTACTTCAACCAGATGAAGAAGGCCGACGCCCCCCCCGCCCCGGCCCCGGGGGCGGCCCCGGGCGGCGAGAAGGACGGGCCGAAGATCCAGGACGTGTTCTGCTACCCGGCCCCGGAGGACGCGGTGGACGACCCGCGGGAAACGGTCGTCGTGTACAACGAGGTCGTGCGGGACGAGAAGACCGGGGCCGTCGCCAAGACGCAGCGGGTGGTGGCGAAGGAGCTGGAGCTACGCGGCCAGGACACGCCCCGGGGCGAGCGGCAGAACAACGTAGTGGCCGTCGGCCGCGGCGAGACGCGATTCTGGCAGCCCGGCGAGAAGGAGGCGGCCCCGGCCCCCGCCGCGGGCCCCCGCCCGGCCGCCCCGCCCGGCGGCGCGAAGCCCGCCGAGCCCGAGATGAAGCTCACCATCGTCACCTACCACGACAAGATGGTGGTGAAGGACACGAAGGTGTTCCAGGAGGCCGTGTTCCGCGACAGCATTGAGTTGATCCACGTCCCGACGAAGGACCCGAACGTGGTCGTGGACCGGGCCAGATTGCCGTTCGGGTCGGTCTTCCTCACCTGTACCGACACGCTGACCGCGTCCACCCACCGGCGGGCGAACGGGCCGCCGGTCCAGGGCATGTCGGCCGTGGGGAATGCGTTCATCCGCACCGACGAGTACGAGGGGTGGGGCGACCAGATCGACTACGACGGCCCGCACATCATCCTCCGCGGCGGCCCGAACTCGCCGGCAAGGCTCACTGGCCGGTTCAAGCAGGAGGGGACGGTCGGCCGCGAGATCCGGTTGAACCGCCTGACGAACGAGTACAACGTGACCGGCGGGACGGGCGGCGGCTTCGGCGGGAAGTGAACGACGAGCGGCGTGACCCGCCCCCTCACTCTTTGTCCTTCTTCCCGGCGCACGGCTTCGCCATCACGGCCACGATCAGCGTCTCGCCGCCGGCCGTCTTGTAGGGCGTCACCACCGGGAAGAATTTGTCGCAGGCGCAGGCGTAAGTGACCTCGCCGGTGCCGGGCGGCTTCACCGTCAGGCTGATTCGCCCGTCGGCGTCCTTCGGCCGCTCGACCTTCACCTTCAGCACGGCTTTTTCGACCAACTCGAACTCGGCCGATTCGCCGACCGGGATCGACTTGCCGACGCAGGCCGCCAGCTTGAAGCCGCTGAGGGCCGGGTTCCGCTTGCGGACTTCCTTGGCCAGGTCGGCGAGCTTTTCGTCCACCACCGCGTCGGTCGTGGTGGCGAGGACGACCACGACCGTGACGCGCACCGGGGCGTCGGCGGCCGCGGCGCGGCCGACGCCCCCCCCGAGGGCGGCCAGGAGCACGGCGGCGGCGGCGGCGGGGGGCATGGGGGCTTGCGGGTTGGGGTCAGGGGGCGGTCGCGTACAGGATCGGGGCGTCGCCCGGGGAGGTCGTCATCCGCGGCTCCCCGGTCGGCCACGCCGGGTCGGGGTCCGCCCCTTCGAACTGCACGTCGTCCGCCGCGGCCAGCACCACCGAGCCGGCAAACAGCGGCCGGCCGACCGTGAGGGACCCGATCAGGCCGCCGCGAACGGCCTGGATTTCCACCTCGTCGGCCGTGGCGACGGGCAGCACGGCCCACCCGGCGAGCGGGTCGGGGGCCGCCGGCCCGACGGGTACGACGGCCAAGCTCTGACCCGGCGGCGGGGCGGGTGGGGCGGCGACGGTGAACCACCCGACGGCCGCCGCGAGCCCGCCGACGAGCACCGCGGCCGTAACCCGGGCCGGGCACCACGGCCGGTGCAGCCACGACAGGGGAGCCGCACCCGCGGCCGCCTTCGGGCACCGCATGAGGAGCGTGTTCCGTACCGCGTCGCGGACCCGCGCCCATTCGGCCGGGCACGGGGGGGCGGGTTCCGCGGCCGCCCACAACTCGTCGTTGTCCCTCGACAGCGCCGTCTGGGCGGCGAGCGCCTCCCGGGCGGCGGGGTCGGCGGCCAGCCACCGCTCCACGGCGGCGGCGGCGGCGTCGTCGAGTTCGCCGTCGGCGTAGGCCGCGAGGAGTTCGGGGCGGCGGTCGTGGGGGGCGCGGTTCATGGCTCCACGTGGGCGGCGAGGAGGGTCTTGAGTTTCTGCCGGGCGTAGAAGAGGCGGCTCATGACGGTGCCGATCGACACCCCGAGGGCGTCGGCGACTTCGCGGTACGACAGCCCTCCGTCGACGTGCAGGACGAACGTCCGCCGCTGGGCTTCGGGCAGGCGGGCGAGGGCGTCGTCGATGGCCCGCCGGAGGTCGGCCCGCTCCAGCCCGGCGTCCGGCCGGGGGGCGGCGGTCGGCACGCCGGCCGGCTCGCGCCTCCGGGCGTCGTCCCGCTTGCGGTGCCGGCCGACGTCGAGGGCGGCGTTGCTCACCACCCGAAGGAGCCACGTCTTGAACGAGCTGGCCCCGCGAAACCCCTCGAGGTGGCCCAGGGCCTTGATGAACCCGTCTTGCACGGCGTCGAGGGCGTCGGTCTCCCGCCCGAGGAGGCGGTACGCGACCCGGAAGGCCACCCCGCGGTAGCGGCGGAACAGGTCGTCGACCGCCGCCCGGTCGCCGCGGGCGAACCGGGCGAGGAGGGCGTCGTCGGTCGGCGGGGCCGCCGGTGCGGCCTGGACGACGGTCATGAGGCGTGGCCCCGGGGGGCGGGTCCGACATCCGACACGGCGGCATTGTACCCGGCCGCCGCGGCGAACGCGAGGGTTCATCCGACGTCGCCGTACTTGTCGGCCGGGGGCGGTATACTTAACTTAATATCCTGCAACACCAGCGGGCACCGACGGAGACGCGCATCATGGCGGCAAAGAAGGGCGGCGGCGGGCGGTCCCGCATGGACCTGCGGCGGGAGGCGGAGGCCGTCGAGGCCCGGGAGCGCGACAAGGAGCCGGTCGAGGACGCCGAAGAGGCGGAGGCCGACGACGACGACTCCGACGACGGGGACGACGAAGAGGGGGGTAAAAAGAAGAAGAAGAAGCCGGCCAAGAAGGCCGCCGCCCCGACCGTCAAGAAGGCCGCCCCGAAGCGGACCCGCACCCCGAAGGAGGTCCGCACGAAGGCCGTGTGGGTCGTGTTCGACAACGCCAGCAAGCGGGTCGACACCTTCCCGTTCAACCAGAAGGCGGACGCGGAAGAGCTCCTCGCCCGCAAGATCGAGGAGAAGAAGACCACCTTCTACCTCAACCTCGTGAAAGACCCGCTCGAATAAGCCTCCCGTCGGTGCCACACGAACGAAGAAAGCCCACCCGTCGCGACGGGTGGGCTTTTTCGCGTTCGCATCTTGCGGCGTTACAGGCCGTCCACGTTCGTCGTGACCTGCCGCTCGCGGAGCATTTCCTGGATGGCGTCGAGCTTCCAGCCGATGCCGAGGACGTTCGTGAGCTTGATCTCCTCCCGCTGGGCCCCGGCCGTCCGCACGATCAAATCGCCCGACCCGAACCCCAGGATGATGTGCCGGAAGAGGTCGTCCCGCTGCTTCTCGAACGTCATCCCGGTCGTGTCGAAATTCCGCACCGCGTCGCCGATGTGCTCGCACACCCGGATTTGCCCCGGGGTGAAGATGATGTAGTTCCGCTGGTCGAACACGAACACCGACAGGGCCCACACGGCGAACACGGCCGTGCCCAGGAACAGGTAGCCGGCCATGTTGATGTAGATGTGCAGGTTGTCGATCGCCTTGAGGATCGGGTCCCAGGCGTTGAGCAGGCTCAGCACCAGGGCCAGCACGACCAGGAGGATGATGACCACGAACGACCAGAGGCCGCGCATCGGCACCCCGGTGATGACGATCGTCAGCACCAGGGCGAACGCGAACAGCGGCCCCATCCACGACCGCTGCGAGACCCGCGGGCCGAACGCCGCCTGGTTCCCCGGCCGCTCGGCCGCCTCGCCCAGGGATTGCGTCATCTCTTTCTGGTTGACCGTCACCTTGTACGTGACCGGGTCGACGCCGGCCGGGCTCGTCTGCTCGAACCGGGCCGCGCCGGGGACGATGGCGAGGCGGTTGTCCTCGAAGTACGTCCAGGCCGCGAGGGTGAAGCCGAGGAGCCAGACCGGCCACCAGTAGAAGAGCGGCGAGTGGCTGACGAGCTTGATCTCCCGCCGGGCGTGGGGCACGCCTGCGGTCGGCGACCGTAGCGGGGCGGGCTGCGGCGGTGTCGTGGCGGTCGACATGGGGGTCGGCCCTGTAGGGTGCGGTGGCCCCGGGGGCGGCCCGGGGCGGTGGTGTGGGGGTCATTCGCCCGGCGGTGCCAATTCTTACGCAAAACCGCCGCGGGGGGCCAGCCGGGGCGGTCACTCGTCGTCGGCGAACGGGGCGACCCGGGCCGCGACCTTGAACGACTGGTGGCACCGGTTGCAGGCGTTGGCGAGGTCCACGAGCCCGGTCCGGGCTTTCAGGAAGTCCTTCGCCCCGGCCGATCTGCCGAGCGCGGCGGCCGCGTCGCGGAGGTCGCCGGCCCGCGACGCCCACAAGTCCTGGGCGGCCTTGTCGGCCTTCGGCGGGCGGAGCAGGAGGAGGTTTGCCGTCTCCCCGATGAGGAGCGCCTGCCCGCGGGCGAACTCCCACGTCTCGGCGTCCTTCGGCCGGTCCTTGAGCTGCTTGCCGAGCCCGCGGAAGTTGGGCGTGGCGAACCCGTTCATCAGCAGCCGCGTCTCCGCCAACGGCTCCGGCTTGCGGTTGATGTTGATGTTGATCTTGATGGCCGGCTGCGAGAAGGCCGGCGGGGTGGCCCACGGGGTCAGAAGGACCACCACCCCGAACGCGGCCGACGGGCCCCAGACGCGGACACGGCTCATGGCGTCACCCCGGTTTGTCGGGCACTTCCACCTGCAACTCGTCGCCGACGACGTGCACCGGGTAACGGCCGATGGAGACCCGCGGGTTGTCGGCCCACACCCCGTCGGCCAGGCGGAACCGCCAGTAGTGCCAGGGGCACGTGACGACGCCGTCCTCGACGAACCCGCCGGCGAGCGACGCCCCCATGTGCGGGCAGAAGTCGTCGATGGCGTGGAACACGCCGTCCACGTTGAACACGGCCACGTCCTTGCCGCGCACGTCCACAACGACGCTCCCGCCGACCGGCACGTCGGCCACTTTCCCGACGGTCACGCGCTGCCCCACCGGCCGCCCCCCGCGTTCGACGCATGTCCAACCCCGCACGGCGGCGATATTGTACCAAACGTGGCCCGCCAGCGATGGGGGACGATGCCGTGCTGGAAGTCGAAGTCAAATATCGCACCCCCGACCGGGCCGCCTTGCTGGCCCGGCTCGAAGGCGTGGCCGTGGTCCGGCTCGGTCCGCGGACCGAGGAAGACCACTACTTCAACGCCCCCGACCGCGACCTCCGGCAGACCGACGAGGCGTTCCGCTTGCGGCGCGTCGGCCCGCGTAACGTGCTGACGTACAAGGGCCCGAAGCGCGGCACGGCGACGAAGACGCGGGCGGAGATCGAGGTCCCGCTGGCCGACGGGGACGGGCCCGCCCGCGACGCCGAGCGGATGCTGCTGGCGCTCGGGTACAAGTCGGTGGCCGTGGTGCGCAAGCGGCGAGAAGTCTTCCGCTTCACCCGGGGCGGCTTTGCGGTCGAGGCCTGCCTGGACGACGTGGAGGACGTCGGGGCGTTCGCCGAGATCGAAGTGCTGGCCGAGGAAGCCGACTTCGAACGGGCGCAGGCTGTCGTATTGGCAACGGCCGCGGAGTTGGGCCTGACCGACGTGGAGCGGCGGTCGTACCTCGGGCTGCTGTTGGGCTCGTAATCACGCGGCACGAGACGCCGATGCCCATCCCCGTGGCCGCCACGATCGCCGACACCCGCCGGGCCGTGGCGGACGCCCGCCGGGCCGGCCGCACCGTCGCGCTGGTCCCCACGATGGGTGCGCTCCACGAGGGGCACGCGGCACTCGTCCGGGCCGCCGCCCACGCCGCCGACTTCGTCGTGGTGTCGGTGTTCGTGAACCCCACGCAGTTCGGCCCGCGGGAGGACTTCGCCCGGTACCCTCGCACGCTCGACGCCGACCGCGACCTCAGCGCCGCGGCCGGGGCGCACCTCATCTTCGCCCCGACGCCGGAGGAGATGTACCCCGCCGGCTCGGCGACGTTCGTGGAGGTGCCGCGACTCCAGGACGTGCTGTGCGGCCCGTCGCGGCCGGGGCACTTCCGCGGCGTCTGCACCGTCGTCTTGAAGCTCCTCAACGTCGTGCAGCCGGACGTGGCCGTGTTCGGGGCGAAGGACTTCCAGCAGGCCCGCGTCATCACGCGTATGGCCCGCGACCTCGACGTGCCCACGCGCATCCAGATCGAACCGACGGTCCGCGAGTCGGACGGGCTGGCCCTGAGTTCCCGCAACCGCTACCTCTCACCCGAGCAACGGGCCGC
Organism: Gemmataceae bacterium; assembly: GCA_031426095.1. Taxonomy (GTDB): domain Bacteria; phylum Planctomycetota; class Planctomycetia; order Gemmatales; family Gemmataceae; genus JANPKP01. Next base: position 1,611 of record JANPKP010000599.1, on the reverse strand, counting down.
CGCCCCGCGAATCCACCAGGCGCTCCAGGCCGTCCGTTCGAGGGCCCTCGCCGGGGAGGCCGACGTGAGCCGGCTCGAAGCGTCGCTCGCGGCCGACCTCGCGGCCCTCCCCGGGGCGCGGCTCGATTACGCCCGAGTCCACGACGCCGACACGCTTGAGCCGCTGACCCGCCTCGACCGCCCGGCGGTGGCGGCGGTGGCGGTGTTCCTCGGCACCACGCGGCTGATCGACAACGTCACGCTCCCGTAGCCCAGGGCCGAAATGTCGCACCCGCTGTTCGGCCCTGAAGTCCGCCTGATGCTCGGCGAGGAGAACGCCGAGGCGATGGCCGCGTTCTGCGAGTCGCTCCACCCGGCGACCGTGGCCGAGGCCCTGGACGACGAGTTCTCCCCCGAGCAAATCTGGGAGGTCATCAGCCACAGCAACATCCGCACCCAGGCGTCGATCTTCGAGTACCTCCCGCCGGCCCGGCAGGTGGAGATGGCCGAGACGGCCCGCCCGCAGGTCGGGCAGCTCATCGGCAAGATGTCCCACGACGACCGGGCCGACCTCCTCCGGCGGCTGCCGACGCGGGTGGTCGAGGCGCTCGTCCGGCTCGTGGACGAGGCCGACCGCAAGGACATCGCCACCCTCGCCCAGTACCAGGAGAACACGGCCGGCGCGCTCATGACGACGGACTACGCCTGGCTCCCGGCCACGCTCACCGCGGCCGAGGCCATCGACCAGCTCCGCCAGCAGGCCCCGGACCGCGAGACGATTTACTACGTCTACGTGCTGGACGACCCGACCCGCCGGGCCGACGGCACCCCGGCCCCCCGGCGGCTCCTCGGCGTCGTGTCGCTCCGCGACCTGATCCTCGCCCCCCGGCACGCCCTGATCCGCGAGCTGATGGAGACGGAGATCGTCGCCCTCCACTTCGACGACGACCGGGACAAGGTGCGGGAGGTGTTCGCCCGGTACGACTTCATCGCCGTCGCCGTGGTGGACGACCGCTTCGGGCTGGTCGGCATCGTCACGCACGACGACGTGCTCGACCTGGTGACGGAGGAGGCGACGGAGTCCCTCCAGCGGCAGGCGGCCGTCGGCCCCATCGAGGGCGACTACCTCGACGCCAAGTTCTGGACCGTCTGGTACAACCGCTTCAAGTGGCTGGCCGTGCTGTTCGTCCTCCAGATGGGGACGATCAACGTCATGGCCTACTACGAGGGGCTGATGGAGCAGGTGGCGTTCCTGCTCGTGTTCATTCCCCTTTGCCTGTCGGTGGGCGGGAACGCCGGCTCGCAGGCGAGTACACTCGTGACGCGGGCGTTGGCCCTCGGGCAGATCGAGGTCCGCGACTGGGGCCGGGTGTTCCGCCGGGAAGTGCTGATGGCCCTCGCCCTGGCCGCCGGGCTGGGGTTGCTCGCCGTCGCACGGACGACGTTCCTGACCCCCGATTCGGTCCTCGTCAAGCTCCCCGACGGCGGGTTCGTTCACCTCATTTGGGTCGTCACGTACTCGGTCATGGGCATCTGCGTGTCGGGGGCGCTCGTCGGGGCCATGTTCCCGGTCATCATCAAGTGGCTGGGCGGCGACCCGGCCCTGATGTCGAGCCCGTTCATCGCCACCCT
>JANPKP010000598.1:0-24607 GCA_031426095.1 Gemmataceae bacterium | reverse complement strand
AAGTGGGTCCACGGCAAGCGGGCCGTGGCCGAACCGGACCGGAAGCTCACGGCCGAGGAGTTGCGGCAGCGGGTGTGCGACTACTACGGCTGTCCGACCCACCCCGCATTACCGAATCCTCAGCCGTGAGCCTGCACTAGTAGTATATCGCCGTTGTCGCGGCAGGTGAGCGAGGCCGTTCGGCGAGTGGAGTAGAGGTCGCACCAATGTCTCACTTTCGACGCATACAGATACTTTGCATGACGGTTGTGGCTGCTTGGCTTCCTGCCGCGTGCAGCGGGCCGCCACCGGCGGAAGAGAAGGTGCCGTACTCGGTCATGAAAGACTGGTCCTCGGCGCGGGTCGAGAAGCCGGTGGTCGCCGTCCTGACCGACGAAGCCGCCTACACGAAGCTGTTCGCCGAATCGTACGCGGCGTTTAATGGCTTCCCGAAGCCGGTGGCCGAGAAGGTGGACTTCAAGTCGAAGCAGGTCGTGGCCGTCTGCTGGGGAGCCATGTCCTCGACCTTCTACGACATTTGCGTGGTTTCTGTAACCGGCTCGGCGAAGGAAACCACCATTGCGGTGAAGACGACCGTCCCGAAGGGCATCGCGGAACCGGCGATCACCTACCCGGCGGTCGTCGTGGTCATCCCGAAGTCCGAAAACGTTCGGGTGGTCGTCACCGGTGATCGCCTCCCAATGGGAGTGGGCGACTTCACCGATCTCAAGAAGGGGTTGGAGGTCAAAGTCGTGGGCACGGCAGTCCCGCTACCGGCCGCAAGCCCGGTGAAGCCCGACAAGCCTGTGCGCTTACCCCGCGAGATCGATCGGCCGAACCGCAATTGGGACTACGATGGCACGCGCATCCTCGGGCACGTCGGCGACAAGATCTGCCTGTGGGACGCCGCGACCGGCAAGCTGCTCCACAAGATGCAATCGCACAAGGAACGCCTCTGCGGGATCCGTTTCAGCCCGGACGGCGGGCGGGCGTTCACCAGTTCCTGGAGGGGTTCCGGTCCCATGGTCACCTACAAGTCGAAGGACACCCGCACCGTCGTGTGGAACCTGACGACCGGGGAAATGTTGTTCGACCTGAAGGACCAGGTGGCCGGGGAGTTCAGTGCCGACGGCGGCAAGCTCGTCACGTTCAGCCTGCGGCCGGACAATTCGGAATCGTTCGACGCCACCATCTGGGACGCGCTGCAAGGCCGCCAACTGGCCAAGATCAAACTCCCCGACTACAGCGGCCCGAGGTGGGACGCCCTGCACTTCTCAGCGGACGGCAGCCGCGTTGCTCACTTCGGGAACGGCGCGTTCCTGCTTTACAACTCGGGCAGGATCAATTTCTACAACGCGGCCGACGGGAGCAAGATCGGCAAGGGGGCAGCACCGAACGGGAACGGCCATCGCTACACTTCCCCCGGCGCGTTGGCGTCGTTCAACAGGCAGATTGCCACGCTTACGGACGCCGAATCGGGGAAAGAGATTGCAAGCGTCAAGCACGATCTGCGGCGAGGTTGGGGGGAACTCTGGACGCACGACGGCAAGCGAGTGGCGGCGATCCCATTTGGCGGGGGCGAGATCGAAGTGTGCGAGAGCGAGACCGGGAAGGTAGCGGTGGGGGACAAAACCCACCCGATCACGTCAAGCAATGCCATAGTGAGTCCCGACAACACCTACCTCGCGGTCGAGTCGGGCATCAACGAGGAAGATAAGCCGGAAGTGCGTCTGTACGTCATGAATACCGGCAAGGAAATCGCCCGGATCAAGCTCGCCAAGTGGGGGCACATGGTCGGCTTCTCGCCGGACGGCAAGACGCTCCTCATTGGTGGCTCGGAGTTCGTAATCTACGATGCGGAGAATGGCAAGAAGATCCGCAGCTTGAAGCTCCTCGACGATGTCAGTTTTGAAAACGGCTGGCACCAATAGGCTCGTCGGAGTGGGCTGCTCCGGCAGCAAGCAGGCCGAACGAGTCACTGCACCCGACGGCGATGAAGTTCGTTAACTCAGATCCATCTTCGGCATTTTCGCCGCGGGTGAGTTCAAAGGTTACGACTGCAACACTTTCCCCCGGCTCCCATCCGAACCCGACCCGCTCCACACGGCTACCCCGTGAATCAAGCCCGCACAGCCGCGGGCGAGCCGTGTGTCCGCAGCCGGTCCCCTCCGACGGCCTTCACTGTCAGCCCGAGGACCACCAGGGACCACCCGCTGAAGACCAGTTCGATGCCGACGAACAGGCCGATCACCCACAGACTCGCCTCCGGCCAGCCCCGCCAGATCGAGACCCCGAGGAGGAGGGTGACGAACCCGCTCAAGGCCACCCAGCCGCGGCCCCGGAACGAGTGGGTCGCGGCGTAGAGCAGCCGGGCCGCCCCGCCGACGAGGAAGGCGACGGCGAGGACGAGGGTGAGTACCGCGGCGACCCGGAGCGGGTGTTCGACCATGAACCCGCCGACCAGGACGTGCAGCACCCCGCCGAGGGCGTGGATGAAGAACCCGCCCCACGTTCGGACCACGAACGCGTTAACGACCTGGACGGCCCCCCCGACCATTAGGAGGACGCCGAACATCAGCACGGTCGAGAGCGTCGCCAGCAAGCTGAAGCCGATGGCCGCGAACCCCAGCACCATCACCAGATTCCCGAGGACGAAAAACCAGAGCCAGCGGTCGTGGAGCCGCCGATACTCTTCGCCGTGCGGGTCGTGGTGCAGGTCCATGATGTCTGTCCTCCGTGTCGGGTGTCAGTCGGGTCGGCCGAGCATGTCACAGTAGTGGCCCGGAACGGGTTTGAGGTCGTACCCCGCGCCGGGGGAGTACGGCCGCCGCTTGGCCCACGGGGCGTCGGTAGGCGGCAGTAGCCAGAAGTCGCCGTCGGTGTCGAGGACGACCCACTGCCGGTTCGACCGGTCCGCGACAGAGCGACATCGCCGTCCTTGGGGAACGCCTCCGGGGAAGCAGTTCGGCGGCACCAAGCCCCGTCGTCCGGTGCCGGCCGCCCCCCGGCGACGGCCAGAACCGGACGACGGGTGAGTCGCGGGCCGCGTATGGGTTCTTTCACTACTTGGCGGCTTCGGGCGGAATCTCCTCGGGCGGCGGCAGACGGATCAGGGCGAATTGCTGGGACTTGTCCTTCGAGTAGTGGGCGATCATGGTGGTCTCGTCCTTCGTCATGTTGGCGAGGCCGGCCTCGTACACCGGGAACGTCTTGCCGACCACCCTCCAGGCTGCCAGCTGCGTTGTCTTGCCCACCGACCCGGCCACCTGCGACGCCTCGTCGGTCAAGGCGTTGTAGTACTCGCCCCGGATCACCCCCTCCTTGTTGACGGCGAGCTGGAAAATGTTCGTGGACTTCGTCTCGCCCTCGCCGACCATGGCGAAGACCCCGAGGGGTTGCCACTCGCCGGTCTTCGGGTCCGCCTTCGCCGCCTCGCCGACGTTCGCGATTGCCGTCGCCTGCTCGGTGTACTGCTCCACGGTGCCGGCCGCCTGGCCGTTGACATAGACGGTCTCGCCCTCGTACACGACGGTCTCGCCGTAGTCGTAGTAGATCGGCGCGGAGGAGTACGCGGCGTAGCCGGTGAAGCCGGCGAGCGCGGCGGTCGTGATCGGTCGCCACGTCGGCCCGACCCACCTTGCGGCGAGGAGCGGGTTTTCCTGGGCGAAGCTGCGGAAGTTCTGGCGGACGGTGGTCCCCTGTCCGGTGACCGCGGCGGCCGACCGGTAGTAGGTTCCGGTCGCCCCGCGGGCCGCGCCCGCACCGGCGACGGCACCGCCGTTCCGGCCGACGGCGACCCCACCGCGGGCCGAGGCCGCACCGTAGGGCCCGACCGCGGCGGCACCGCGAGTGGCCCCCGACACCGTCCCACCGGGCCCGGTCGCCGTACCCACCCGGCCGCCGGCGGCCGCCCCGCCCTGTGGTCCGACCGCCACGCCGCCGTGGTACGCCGAACCGAACGACCCCCGCGGGCCGCTGCCGACGGTCGCGCCACTCCGCCCGGCGACGGCGTTCCCGCCCGGCCCGGCGGCCGCGGCGGCGGAGCCCACCTTCGTGACCTCTCTCCCGCCGGGAGTGGTCACTTGCACCCCGCCGACGCCCTTACCGTAGTTCACCCCGCCGCCGGTGGTGCCCCTCACCCCGGCCCCGCCGTAGTCGATGGTCGAGCCCCGCTGGGTCGTGTACGAACCGCCCCACGAGTTGGGCGTCCGCGTCCCGCCGGCCGGCCCGACGACGGGAGGAGCCGCCGGCCGGCTGGCCACGCCGGGGCCGCCGCTGTACGCCCATGCTGCCGCGCCGCCCGAGGGGCGGGCCGCGCCGCCCCCCCCGCCACGGCCGCCGCCTCGCCCACCCCGCTGGGCCTGCGAGTCGTGCCCCGCGGTCAGCAGGATCAGGGTGGCCGCGCCCATCATGAATGTCGTGCGTCGCATGGCTGATTCCTCCGGGGTGTGACGGGGGTCAGGTCACTTCGTGGCCTTGACGCGGTTGACTTTGATGGGCGACTGATCGGGCACCGGCTCGCCGTCCAGCGTTCGCTCGACCGCGTGCCAGAGGAACGAATCGGCGTCGACCGGTGTCATGATGTTGGTCGCGGTGAGGACCCGCCCGTCGGCGGTCGAACCGCGGGCCGCGAACATCCACTTCTTCCCGTCCCGCGTGATGTCCGCGTCGCCGATCCCGCCCGAGTCCTCGAACGTCCAGGCGTGCAACCCGCCGGTGGACGGCATCTTGCCGATCATCTGCATGCCCGTGAGCGTCTTCCCGTCCTGGGCGATGGAAATGTTGCAGCGGACGAACGTCTTGTTCGTCGTCCACTCGTATTTCGTGCTCACGACCGTCCCCTCCCGCTTCGCCTCCCACGTGCCGATGAGCCACTCCAAGTCGCGGACCGTCAGGCCGTCGCCGGGGCTCTCGCGGGCAATGGCGATCAGCCACTTGCCGTCTTCCCGTGCGAACAGGAAGGAGCACCGGCTCGCGACGAACTCGCCGGTCTTCGCCCGCCGGAGCTTAAAGTGCCCCTCGACCACGGCGTTGTCGCGCGACGGGAACCGGACCGACTCGACCTCGACCTCGAGGGTCTGACGGTTCCCCTTGCCGAAGGCATCCGCGTAGTCCTTCTCGAGTTCGGCCCGGCCGCGGATCGTGGTGCCGTCGTCGGCGATGTACTCGCCGTTGGCGGTCCAGTGGGCGGCCACGGCCTTGGCGTCGCCCTTCTCGAACGCCTCGGCAAAACTGCCGATCGCCTCGCGAAGGGCATCTTGGTCGGGCTTCCGTTCCCCGACGGGTGCGACCTTCGGCGGCGCGGCGACCGGCCGAGCGGCCGGCGGCTCGGCGGTGCCGGCGTGCCCGGCGGACAGGGCCGCCCACCCGCACCCGGCGGCGAGGCATGAGAACAGAATCGCGGGCAATTTGGACCTACATTTCGCGTGCATGTCGAGACTCCTGGGGGTACCCGTGGGTCAATCCTTGGCGAGCTTCGCGCGGGCCTCGTCGAGCAACCGCTGTTGATCGGTCGTGACTTCCGGGTGTTTGAGGTCGAGGCCGCGGATCGTGGACGTGACGACGTCCGCCACCACGGCGCGGGTGACCCACTTGTGGTCGGCGGGAATCACGTACCACGGCGCCCAGTCGGTGCTCGTCGCACCCAGGGCGTCCTCGTAAGCGGCCATGTAGTCGTCCCAGTGGGCCCGCTCGGCGAGGTCCGCGGCGGAGAATTTCCAGTTCTTCTCCGGCCTGTTGAGTCTCTCCAGGAAGCGCTTCTTCTGTTCGTCCTTCGACACGTTCAGGAAGAACTTGAGGACCACCGTGCCGTTGCGGACGAGGTGCCGCTCGAAGGCGTTGATGTCCTCGTACCGGTCCTCCCAGAAGCGCTTGCCGACCGCCCCCTTCTCCCGAGGCACTTGTCGGCCGACCAACTCCGGGTGGACCTTCACCACCAGCACGTCCTCGTAGTACGAGCGGTTGAAGATGCCGACCCGGCCCCGTTCCGGGAGGCACCGCATGTACCGCCACAAGAAGTTGTGGTCCAGGTCCTCGGCCGAGGGCTTCTTGAAGCTGAAAACCTGGCAGCCCTGGGGGTTCACGCCGCTCATGACGTGCTTGATGGTGCCGTCCTTGCCGGCCGCGTCCATCGCTTGCAGCACGATCAGCAAGGCGTACCGGTCGTCGGCGTAGAGGAGGTCCTGCGCCCGCGCGAGGTCCGCGAGGTTCTCCTCTAACGTCTGTTTCGCCCGCTCCTTCACCGCGTCCTTGCCGAGGGCCTCGAACTCCTCGGTCTGCTTCCAGCCGGGGTTGTGGTCCTTCAGCCGGAACTTCTTGCCGGGCGGTACACGGAACAGGTCGATGATGTCTTTGCGGATCATGGTCAATCCCTCGTCGCGGTCGGGTGGAAGCACCGGGCCAGGAACGGGTCGTCTGTCAGGAGTCGCTCCACGTCCGAGAACACGACACGGCCGAGAACACGACACGGCTCGAGAGTACGGTATAGCAGTTCTCCTTCCCCTTCGGCGCGGCCCGGATCGCGACCAGCCACTCGGCCCGGGAGAGCGGGTCGGCCGCGATCGGGTCCCAGAACCCGGTCGCGTCGGGCAGCCCGGCGACCCGACCCGCGTCACCCCCTTGGAGGAGGCTCATCAGGTCGCTGGCGACCCCGACTCGGAGGCCGTGCAGCCGCGGCCGGGTCGACAGCCCGTCGAGGGCGTGCGAGATCAGGTGCTCGCCGACGCTCGCCGGCCGGGACGAGCCGCAGACCAGCTTCGGCGGGACGTGCGGGCTGCCGCCGTGCCGACCACAGTGACGCCGAAAGGCGTTGAGCACTGGGGGAAGGTTTGACAGCCCATTGTCACCCCCGAGGTGACGACCACAGTGATGCCGAACGGCGTTCGTCTACCCGCCCACGGTCAGCCGCTCAAGCAAAGGAAGTTGCGGAAAGTACAGTTCTTCCCACACCTTCAAGTCTGAGTGGCAAACCGGGGGCGGCTAGACGGGTGCCGACCCGTTCAAGACGATAGCGGTATCGGTGCCGGTCCTTGTGCCACCGGCGGGCGACACGTTCAATGACCCACACCGGGTCGCTCGTAAGTCGCAGCCGGATTCGTGACCCGGATTTCGGACCCTACCGGCGCCGGTCATTCGGCGTCGGGTGACGTAGTTCCAGGTGGGCTCATGCGAAAAGGTCTGGGCATCGGTGCCGTTGTGCTCGGGGCGGCCGGGGTGCTGCTGTGCGCGGCGGCGGTCGGGCTCGGCTGGCGGACGGCGGCGAGGACCGCCGACCGGACCGACCGCATCGCCGCCCGGTTGGACAACGGGCTGTCCGAGACGGACGTGCGGCTGGCCCGCGTCGAATCGGGGGTGAGCACCGCTCGCTCGGAACTCGACGAGGTCCGCGGGGCGGCCGAGGCGACCGCCGCCGACAACCCGGAGCTTCCCCGGGGCCGGGCCCAGATCGACCGGCTCCTCGACCGGCTGATTCCGGCCCTCGACCGGGTGCACGCGACCGCGGAGTCGCTGCGCGCGGTGGCCGCGGGCCTCCGGGCGGCGGCGGACCTCGTGGATCAACTGAACGGCGATCCCGCGGCGACGGCCCGCGTTCGGAACGCGGCCGGCGCGATCGATCGCGCCGCGGAGGCGCTGAACGCCCCTCGGGACAGGGTTGATGCCGTGAAGTCGGCCGAGGGGGTCCGATTGACTCGTGGACTCGTCCGTCTGGCTCGGGAGGCGGTCGCCGGTTCCGACCTGCTCGCCGAAGGTCTCGCCGCCGCACGCCTGGAAATTGCCGTCGCCCGCACGCGGGCGGCCGACTGCCGGGATGAGGTCGTGTTCCGGGTCTACGTGGCCGCGGTCGCGAACACGCTCTTCTGGTCGTGGTTCGGGCTGGGCCAGTTGGGCCTGATCGGCTGGGGCCGACGGAAGACGGCCTGATCCGCCGCACCCGCGGATTGCCGCCGGTCACGAACTCCTGCGACGATAGGCCGGCTCCCGTCACAGAGCAGGCCTCGGCCCGATAGCCAACGGCTCCGGCGGGTCGGTTACCCGACGTGCCGGGCGACCATGACGCCTGGAGGTGGGGGCGTCTTCGGGCGGGCGGAAGAGTTGCGGGTCGAGGCGGGTGAGGAGTTGCTCGATCCTCGGAATCTGTTCGAGGGCGGCGGCCTCGCCGACGGTAGCCATTTCCGTCGCCCGCATGAACTCCGTCGGCTCGAAACCCGTGACGTCGGGCTCGATCGCCACGTCGACCGGCCGCACCCCGATGACGTTCAGGCTGCGATTCTGCACCAGGAGATTGCGGACTCGAGTCCTCACCATCCCCGGATTCCTGCGCACCGCCGCCGCCCCCGGCGTGACGTTGCAGGACTCCTTATCCATCTTGGCCGTCACGCTCACGGCGATCGCGAAGTTGCACCCCGTTCGACGGCCGCTCCCTTGGCCCCCTTGACCGGGCGGACTGGCACCAGCACGTCGGCCTTGAGGACCCGCCCGAGGCGGACCCGCTGGCCGACCCCCTGCGGGCCGAACGCCGCCCCGGCCGCCTGCTCGGCCAGGGCCGCGTCGACCGCCTTGACCTCGACCCGGGCCTTCACGCTCACCAGCCCGCCGACCCGACCGGCCACCCCGCTGAACCCCTCGCCCGTCACCGGCACGTCGGCCTTCCCCTTGCCCCCTTCGCCCGCGTCGACCAGTTCGAACCCCGTCTCCTTGGCGAACTTCGAAACCTCCGTCTGGGCCGCCGGGTCGGCCGCCGGGCCCCCGACGTGCCGCTCCGGGATGCCCACGAGCAGGGCCGGCCGCGGGGCCTTCTTGAGCTTCTCGTTCAGCGCCGCCACCCGGTCCGCCGCCGGGGCGGCCTTGGGCACCAGCTTGTCGGCCTGCTTGTCGACCACGTCGGCCACCGCGTCGGCCAGCTCCTCGACCGGCGGGCCGAGGTCGTCGCTGGCCTTCCCGTCGGCCGTCGCCCCGAGCACCCGGGTCGTCTCGGTGCCGATCACCTTCGCCACCAGGTACAGCTTCTTGTCCACCTGGAGGACCGACCCGGTGATCAGGATTTTCGCCCCGGTCAGCCGGCCGAGTTTGGCCGCGTCGCCGGCCTTGACCGCCCCGGAGGCGTTGAGGGCCTGCTCCTCCAGCGTCTTCTTCAGGTCGGCCCGGTCGACGAGGTAGAGTTCGGGCTTGGCCGCGAGGCGGGCGAACAGGAGGTCGGCGACCTTCGGCCCGAGGTCCTTGGCCCCGGGGCCCGCTCGTCGAACCCGAGGATCGCGGTCGGGTGGACGGCGGCCGGCTCGTCCTTCTCCTTCTTCTCCTGGGCGGGGGCGAAGTTTCCTACGACCAGCAGGGCGGCCAGCGCGAACGGCGGGCGACGCATCATTTCTTCTCCTTGTCCGTCGGGGCCTCGGTCACGGTTTCCAACAGCCGCAGGAACAGGAAGCGGGACGCCGGGCCGTCGTCCCACGTCGCCAGAAGGGGCAGCCCGCAGACGACCCACCGGCCGGTGCCGGCGAACCGGGCCTCGGCCCACGGCCAGCCGCCCGGGTGCGGCCCGGCCTCGGCCGCCACCGCCCCGTCGGACGCCGTCACGGTCAGGCCGGTCGGCGGCTTCGGGTCGGCCGGCCAGCCGTCGCCGGCGAAGCGCTCGTCGAGCCGGCGGGCGGGGTCGCGGCCGAGGGTCAGTTCGGCGACCCCGGCGGCCGGCCCGCCGAGCCCGGGGACGACCCGTTCGCCGTCGGTGGGGGCCAGGCAGACGACGGCGACGCCGCCGGCCGCGAGCTTCGCCAGCGCCTCGGCCAGCCCCCGCTCCTCCTTGAAGGAGACGCCCTCGCCGACGACCAGCACCCCGCCCGTGAGGTCGGCGAGGGCGGCCGGGTTGGCGACCTCGTCGAACGGGACGTTGAGGGCGGCGAGCGCCTTGCCCGTCGCCTTCGCCGGGTCGTAAAGCGTGATCTTCAGCCCCCTGAGCCACGCCCCGCGATCCACGAACGGGTCGGCCGGGAGCACCCACACGTCGGCCGCGAACGAGGCGGCCGGCGTGCCCGCCCCGGCCTCCACGAAGGCGGCCGCGAGCCGGGCCTTGAGGGCAACCCCGTCCTCGACCGGCGGCACCGGCACCACCAGCGTGACGACGGCCGGCTTGTCCGGGTCGGCGGCCACGCCGGCCCCCCGGGAACCCGGGCGGCCCGGCGAAACGCGTCCCTCGCCGGGGCGGCGGCGACCGAAGACGTGCCGCTGTCGGACGCCGTGAATGACATGATGCGGGCCCACGCCCGCCGGGTCGGGAAGCGGGTGCCGGCCCGGTGGACGGCCGAGACCGGCGGGTGGACGCCTGACGAAGCCGCGTTGCTCGGGGCCGACCACGACGAGGTCATCGCCGCGAGGATCGGCCGGCCGGTGAACGCGGTGCGGGTGAAGCGCATCCGTCTCGGGATTGCCGCTCACGCGGACCGGCGCAAATCGGACGTCACCCGCCCTGCCCGGATTGGGGGACGGGTCCGCGGCTCCGCCAGAAGTACCACGTCGCCACGCTCCGGTACGGCCGCCACGGCTCCGCAATCTCGATGAGTTCGGCCGTGGTAGGTATGTGGTCGAGGCCGTACTCGTCCCGCACACCCATCTTCAGCCCCAAGTCACCTACCGGTAGCACGTCGGGGCGGGAAACCGAGAACATCAGGAACATGTCGACGGACCACGGGCCGATGCCCTTGATGACGACGAGGTTGGCGCGGATCGTGTCGTCGTCCCAGACCGCGAGGTTGGGCAGGAGGGCGGGGTTGGCGTCGAGGTGGGCCATGACCGCCCGCAGGGTCCGCTGCTTCGGGCCCGACACGCCGCACGCCGCCCACTGCTCCGGGGAGAGGGCCAGGAGCGCCGCCGGGGGCACCGGCGGGCCGCCGACGGCCGTCGCCAGCCGGTCGAAGATCGACTTCGCCGCCTTGGTGGAAATCTGCTGGTAGATGACGCACCGCACCAGCACCGTGAACGGGTCGCCCGACACCGGGGCCATCGTGCAGGGGCCGACCCGTTTGACGAGGGCCTTGAGGACCGGGTCGCGGCGGGCGAGGTGCCGCTGGGCTTTGGCGTACCACGCGGGCAGGTCGTCGGGCATGGGGGGTGATTCAGGCCGGTGGGGGTGGGGCGGGGAGGAACGCGGCGGGCGTGAGGATCGGGACGCCGCGGAACGGGTGCAGGGCGAGGAGGTCGTCGTCCCCGGTCACGAGCGCCGTCGCCCGCCCACACACGGCCAGTTCGAGCAGCTTGTCGTCGTCCGGGTCGCGGCAGGCGCGGACGGTTTCGGTGATCCGGACGAGTTCGGCGACCTCGACGAGGGCCGCGAGCAAGTCGAGCCGCTCGGCTTCGGGAGTGAAGCGGTCCAGTCGGGGGCGGCGAAGCACCGCGTTGTACTCGGCGAGCGTGGCCTCCGAGACCAACAGCCGGCCGGTCGCCAGAACCCGGTCGAGGGCCTGGCGGGGGACCGACCCCGGCCGCGTCGCGCTCACCAGCACGTTGGTGTCAATCACCACCCGGGGCGACGGGCTCATGGAGCGCGGCCTCCCATTCCTCGGCCGTCATCCCGTTCGCCGCCGCCTTCCGCCACGCCTCGTCCATCACGGCGGTCAGCGGCCGGGGGGCTTCGGCGAGCAGGTCTTGCAGGCGGAGGCGGAGGAGGACTTCGACCTTCCGCCGCCGGTCGTCGGGGAGTGCATCGAACGCTTCCACCAGTGCCGCGTCGGCGTCGAACGTGAACGGGCGGGTCGCCATCGCACTGCCTCCGTGGGGCCGGGCACAACCCATCGTACCGGCCCCCCGCCGGGCGGGCAACTCGCCCGCACGGCGGCCGACGGGTCAAGCTCCGGGCGGGAAAAGGGTGTGGATTTCGCCGCCGCTCCCGCTCTCCCGGGGGGGGCGGGAGCGGTAACGGACAAGTCCTTCGCCGGCCGCGAGTTCGGGCGAAACGCGCCGTTTAATAGCGGGGGAATTCGGGGGCACTTCGGCCGCCGCCCGAGCGTCCCGGCCCTCTCACGGGCGGCCGGCCGGCCCGCCGTCGCGGCGCGGGCGGCGGCCGCGGACGGCCCGGACGGCGGCGACCACCGCCACCAGCCCGACCGCCCCGCCGTAGAGGGCGAGCGTCCGCCAGCTCACCGGGTAGGCGGCGATGTCGGCCTGCCGGCGGGCCTCGTCCCGGGCCGCGTTCCGGGCCTCGACCGCCGCCCGCACGGCCGCCCGGTGGGCCACCAGCTCCTTCCGGTTGCCGTACTGCTTGGCCTCCGACACGCATTCGTCCATGATCTTGCGGGCCGCGTCCAGGTCGCCGCCGGCCGCGTACAGCTCGGCCAGCAGCCAGTAGAGCGGGGTTTCGCCCGGGAACCACAAGAGCAACTGCTGGGCGACGGCCACCGCGTCGGGCGGGAGCTTGGCCCGCTCCGCGGCCGCGAGCGTGCCCGGCTCGTAGACCCCGGCGTCGTTCACGAAGCGGACCGGGTCGGCCGGCGTCCCCCGTTTGGGGACCGGGAACAGGGGGGTCGGGGTCTCGTCCGCCGGGTTCGGCCGGGGCCGCCGCGCCGCTTCCTGCCGGTTCAGGTGGAGGAGGTGGAGGACGTAATCGCGGTCGAGTTTCGTCTGCCACGCCTGCTGGGCGGGGGTGAGCCCCTTGACCGGCGGCGGGCGGTCGGCGTCAACGAGGGCGTCTTCGAGGGCGACCCCGAGGCTGTCGACGGCCTCGTTCCAGTCGCCGCGGGCGGCGTGCAGGTGGGCCAGGGTGGCCGCCGCGTAGTAGTTCGGGGAGCGGCCGCGGGTGAGCGGGGGGAGGTGGTTGAGAGGCCACGGGTTGCCGGGGTCGTATCGGAGCAAGTCGGCGGCCAGGGCGACCGTCTCGTCGGGGGGGAGCTTCCCGGCCTTGAGCCGGCGGTCGATCCGCTCCTTCACCCGCTGGCGGTCGGCGGTGGCCTTGGCCGGGTCGGGGTTGCCGACGTTGCCGAGGACCGCCAGCCGCCGCTTGAACTCGTCGAACGGGAGGGCCTCGCCGGTGCCGTCGGGGCGGACGGGCAGGGCCGTCAGCTCGTCCGGCTGGTACAGGCTGGCCCGGCCGGCGGGGGCGAACCAAAGTGCCAGCGCGGCGACGGCCAGGGCGGACGGGAGCGTTCGGGCCACGGGTCGGCTCTCCGGGGGTTCGAAGGGCCATTCTAACCGCCGGGGGGCCCGAACGGGGCGTCGGCGTCCACCCCGCCGGTGAGGTTCAGCCAAACGGCCCGGGTCGTCCCCACCGGCCCCCACGGCACGCCCCACGGCCCGAGGAGCAGGGCGAGCAGGCTGTACGGCAGCCCCCGCAGCCAGCGCTCCCGGCGGGAGGCGGTGGGATATGCCCGCGATTGCACCCGCACGGTAGCGATTACACACGACCAGCACCACTCGTAGCGGACGTGGCGAATGCCCACGTCGGCGGGTGAGGGCGGTCGCGCCGGCGGGGCGGGGGCGGCGGCGGGCGTCATCTCTCTCCCCACCCGAATTTCTTACCAGAAGCACTACCGCCGCGGCCGCCGGTCGGTCATAATCGCTCAGGTCGCCAGCCCCCTCGGAGCCGCCGCCGGATGAACACCCCCACCCTCCCCCCCGTCCTGACCCTGATCGAGAGCGTCCAGCGGAGCGTCGTCAGCCGGACCAGCCGGCGGGTGACGAACCTGACGGTCGAACTGGCCGACGACGCCGTGGTCCTCCGCGGCCGGGCCAACTCGTTCCACGTCAAGCAGCTCGCCCTGCACGGGGCCCGCGAGGCCCACCCGGACGGCCGGCTGGTGAACGCCATCACCGTCGCCGTGGCCTGAACACGCCTCAGTTCCCCGCCTCGTACACGCACGTCACGTTCGTGCGGACCCCGCCCCGCGGGGTCCACGCGCTCACCACCTTGCACCGGACCGGCCGGCACGCGGCGACGAAGTCGTCGAGCAGCCGGTTCGTGACCGCCTCGTAGAAGATGCCCTGGTTGCGGAACCGCTGGAGGTAGAGCTTCAGCGACTTCAGCTCCACGCACGTGGCGGCCGGGGTGTACGTGAACGTGATGGTGCCGAAGTCCGGCTGGCCGGTCTTGGGGCAGACGCTCGTGAACTCCGGGCAGACGATCTCGACCGCGTACTCCCGCCCCGGCCGCGGGTTCGGGAACGTCTCCAACTGCTCGACCGACGGCGTTTCCGTGAAGTCCATGGCGCGGGGGTCTCGGGGGCGGGCGGCGTGGTCCTACCCCATAGTAGATAGCCGCGGGGGCCGGCCGGTTCCAGGGGCGGCCGGTGCGTGGCGAATCGAGGTTTGGTCGGAGGAGTTCTTCCGGGGCGAGCAGAGGAAGTTGAACGAGTCGATCCGCCCGGAGACGCTGCACGGCCCGAATGAGGGGATGCAGTGCGAGAATAGGCTGGTCGGGAACCAGTAGTTCTGTTGAGCGTCTCCGAGAGAGCCACCCCATGCCCCGTGCTGTCGTACTCCTGAGCGGCGGGCTCGACAGCGCCACCGCGTTCGCCATCGCCAAGTCGCAGGGCTTCGACGCCTACGCCCTGAGCGTCGATTACGGCCAGCGGCACCGGGTCGAACTGGAGCGGGCGGCCGAGTTGGCACGGCTCCTGGGGGCGGCCGACCACCGGACCGTGACGCTCGACCTGCGGGCCGTCGGCGGGTCGGCCCTCACGGCCGACGTGCCCGTGCCCAAGGGGCGCTCGGCCGACGACATGGGCCGCGGGGTGCCGGTGACTTACGTCCCGGCCCGCAACACGATCCTGCTCGGGCTGGCCCTGGGGTACGCGGAAGTGGTGGGGGCGTTCGACCTGTTCATCGGGGCCAACGTGCTCGACTACAGCGGCTACCCCGACTGCCGGCCGGCGTTCCTCGACGCCTTCGCGGCCCTGGCGAACCTGGCCACGAAGGCGGGCGTCGAGGGCGGCCGGTTCCGCGTCCACGCCCCGTTGTTGCAGATGACGAAGGCCGAGATCATCCGCGAGGGGGTCCGCCTGGGCGTCGATTACGGCCGCACCCTGAGCTGCTACGACCCCGACCCCGCCGGCCGGGCGTGCGGGGGGTGCGACTCGTGCCTACTCCGCCAAAAGGGCTTCGCCGACGCCGGGGTGCCCGACCCGACGGCGTACCAAACCGCCGCCGGGTGAGGCGGCGTTACCCGTTTTTACCGCGAAAACGCGATTGCGTCGGCCCGATCCGACGGCGGCTCAACGGGATCGGGAAACCGCTCCCATATTTTGCGGTAACGCGGGAGCGTCGCCGCATTCCGCCCCGATTCCCGGCCTGAGCTTGACCCGCCGGCCGTCACTCGGCCTTCTTCTGGCCCTTGAACCCGCCCTTGCCGCCGAAGCCGCCCGCCCCGGCCGCCTTCTCGAACTGCTCCTTCGTCACGAACCCCTTCTTGTCGGCGTCCATCGCGTCGAACCGCTTGCCGCCCGCCTCGCCGATCCTGTCCGCGAACTCGGCCGCCTTGCCGCCCTTCTCCTTGAGCTTGGCCGCCATCCCGTCGAGGAACTTCGTGTACTCGTCCTTCGTCAGCTTGCCGTCCCCGTCGGCGTCGGCCCGGGCGAAGAGCGCCCCCTTGTCCATCTTCCCGGCGAACTTCCCCTTCCCGCCCGCGCCTGGCCTGGCGTCGTCGGCGGCGTACGAGGTGGCGAAGCAGCAGAGCCCGAGAACGGCGGCGGCGACCAGCTTGCGGACCATGACGCGACTCCTTCGGTGACGGAGAGGGTGAACGGCCGCGGGGCTAACACGGCGGGAGCGGTGATCTTACACCCGCCCGGCTGATAAACTCCTGAGAGCGGTTGCGGCGAAAGCAAGAGTTCGCCACAAAGGCACCAAGATCGCACAAAGGGTCACGAAGGAAGGCAATGAAATCGGGTTTAAGTCCGTGCCTCCCCGCCTTCCTTGGTGGCCCTTTGTGCGAACTTGGTGCCTTTGTGGTGAGTCCGAATCGAGTCCCCACCCCATGATCGACCTGTCCGTGCGGCTCGGCCGGCTCGCCCTCCGCAACCCCGTGCTGGTGGCGTCCGGCACGTTCGGGTACGCCCGCGAGATGGCCCCCCTCGTCGACTTCTCGAAGCTCGGCGGCATCGTCCCGAAAACGGTCACGGCGGCCCCGCGCGCCGGGAACAAGCCGCCGCGGACGGTGGAGACGGCCAGCGGCCTCCTGAACGCCATCGGCCTGGACAACGACGGCCTCGAACACTTCCTCGCCCACCACCTGCCGTACCTGCGGACGCTGCCGACGGCCGTGTTCGGCAACGTCGCCGGCAAGACGGAGGACGAGTTCGTGGCGATGGCCGCCCGCGTCCACGAGGCGGGGGCCGGGCTGGCGGCGCTGGAGTTGAACCTGTCGTGCCCGAACGTGGCCGGCGGGGCCGACTTCGCCGCCGCCCCGGAGCTAACCAAGCGCATCGTCCGCCGCTGCCGCGACGCCTGCCCGGACCTGCCGCTGATCGCCAAGCTGACGCCGAACGTGACCGACATCGCGGCCATCGCCAAGGCCGCGGCCGACGGCGGGGCGGACGCCGTGAGCGCGGTGAACACCTTCGTGGGCATGGCCGTCGACTGGCGTCGCCGCCGGCCGATCCTGGGAAACGTGACGGGCGGCCTGAGCGGCCCGGCGATCAAGCCGCTGGCCCTCCGGAGCGTGTGGCAAATCGCCAAGCTCAAGGCCATCCCCATCATCGCCGTGGGCGGCGTCGCCACGATCGACGACGTGATGGACTTCCTGGTGGTGGGCGCGACGGCGGTGCAGGTGGGCACCGCCAACTTCTACGACCCGACGGCGTCGGTGAAGATCGTGGACTCGCTGCCGGCGGCCTTGGCGGCGTTGGGGGCCGCGGGCGTAGCCGAGGTGGTGGGGACGCTGGTGGTGTGATCGGGCAACAGGGGGTTCCCCGTCCCCGTCCGCTGGAGCAACCGATCAGGCGTTTCTCACGAGGCCGACGGACGGCGGCTCACATGCGACAATGTCCACAACTTCGTTCTCGGTCCAGACGCGATAGTGCTTGCCCGCCCCGCGGATGTCCTCGAACCAACCGTGGTTCGCACGGACATAGTCGAGATACGCCGACCGCGTGAGTACCTGTAACGCTGACCGATCATCACGCACCTCGTAGTCGCTCCACGCCGTGAAGGACTCATCGACGAGTTGCCAGGCGATCGGCTTGGCAAAGCGGACTTCGACGAGCCGGCTCGCGTCGGACGTGTCGAGTGCGTAAGTACCATTGATGACGTGGCCGGCAATCGCAATGTCTTCCGGCTCTGCGGCCCGAAACCCTTCCGCAACGATGACGCGGAGCTCCCGGTCCGCGTAGATTGCGGCCTGCAGGAACGACGCTTGAAACTCGTCGAGGAGCGTCTTCATTGGCGTCAAACGACCAAGTCCGGCGTCGGCGATGCCCGGTACATGCGCGGAGGGGAATGTCTTCCGTCCGCACGGCCCGCAGAGGTGTGTCTGCGGCCCAATACGGCCATAACACACGTTACGCGACGCCGGCCGTCACTCCGGCCGGCTTCCAACGCCACTGCCGGCCCGGCCCCACTTCCAGCCGTCCGCCGGGCGTGACAAGTTCCCAATCGGCGAGTTCGCCCAGGGTGACGCCCGGCGGGGCCGGCTCGGGCGGCTCGTCCGGGGTGGGGATGATCACGACCGTTGGCCCGTCGGACAGTTCGACCCGCAGGCCGATGCCGTCCACGCCCGGGCGGACGACGGGGAACGGGTGAAGGCCCGTCACCACCGCCCCCGGCATGATAGGGGGTTTGCCCGCCGCGTCGGCTGAAACGAGGGGGGTGCCGACCGCCTCCACGTTCGCGTCGAATCCGCCCGTGGCGACGCGGACGCCCGACTTGACGAGCCACGCCGAGCCGCGGAGGTGGAGCCGGTGGGAGCCGGACTCGTACCGGAAT
The DNA here is from genome assembly GCA_031426095.1 of Gemmataceae bacterium. Taxonomy (GTDB): domain Bacteria; phylum Planctomycetota; class Planctomycetia; order Gemmatales; family Gemmataceae; genus JANPKP01. The sequence continues at coordinate 6,733 of JANPKP010000598.1, read as the reverse complement.
TCCTTCCCCCGCACCTCACGAACCGGTTCCGCCCGCCGTTCCCCGAAGTGCAGGACGAGTTCGTCCCCGTAGCTCGTGCGGGCGAACAGGAACGGCTCGCCCACGAGTTGGAGCAGGTGGGGGCCGATTGGCGAGCCGGCCGGGGCGGCTTCGATCGTGGGACTCATTGGGTCTTGAACTCCGCGGCCCGCTCTTGCAGTTCCTGCCAGGTGAAGTCGCCCCTCTCGTTCGCCGTGCCGCCGTCGCCCTTCGCCTTGCACTCTTCGAGATAAGCCCCGAAGGCGTCCCGACCAATCCCGTGCTGGTCGGCGACCGAGTCGATTTGCCACCCCGTCCCGTACCCCCGGCCACCATCGTGGACGCGATAGAAGAGGATCGGCAGGTTGCGACTCGCCAGGATGATTTCGCGGAGAACGAGCAACACGTTCGAGTCCTCGCAAGTCGTCACCGCCAGAACCCGCCATCGGACCGTCGTGCGGCCCAATTCGTCCGGCGTGTCCGAATCCAGCGTTATCACTTGGCCGCCGACTTCACCCTCGATTCCCCAGTGTCCCGAATCGCGTCGTTCGTTGTCAGGGTCGCCCCGAACAACACGCTCGTAGCGGCCGTTGTGGTCAAGAAAAAGATGGTAGTCGTACCGGTGCCCCCCGGTGCTATAGATGCTCGCCTTCCAGTCACCGACCATAACGTTACCCCGCTGAACCGATCCCGACCCGCCGCCGGAACGCCTCCACGACGCCCCGCAGGCGGTCGTCTAGCCGGGCGAGGACCGGCCCGGCGATGTCGGCCGGCACCCGCCCGTAGTACGCCTCCGCGACGGCCCCGGCGATGGCCGCCATCGTGTCGGCGTCGCCGCCGAGGGAGATCGCGTTGCGGACCGCGTCCTCGTAGCCCGTCGATTCGAGGAAGGCGAGGATCGACTGCGGGACCGAACCCTGGCACGACACGTCGAACGCGTACGTCGGTCGAATCTGGTCGAGCGTCTCGTCCAGGAAGTAGTCGAACCGCTGCTCGATTTCGCGGCGGATGTCGGCCTTCGTCGCTCCGGTGCGGGCGAGGAAGACCGCGGCCGCGACGGCCTGGGCCCCCTTGACCCCCTCGGCGTGGTCGTGCGTCACCTCCGCGCTGCGTTTGGCCTCGGCCAGCACCTCGTCGAGCGTGGTGCCGAAGTAGGCGACGGGGCTGACCCGCATGGCCGACCCGTTCCCCCAGCTCTGGTACGGCGTCCGCCGCCGCTCGTTGGCCCACAGCCAGAAGGTGCCGCCGAACCCGGCGTCCGGGTAGAGGTGGAAGTAGTCGTGGTAGGCGTCGACGTAGTCCCGCCCGTTCAGGAGGGCGTCGGCGGTGGCGGCCGTGAGAACGGTGTCGTCGGTGAACCGGCTCGCGGGGACGAACAGCGGGAAGTCTTTGACCTTCGTGCCGGCGGCCTCGTGGACCGACCCGATCACGTCGCCCGCAATCGCGCCGAGCATGGTTGGGGTCCGCCGGCAGTTCGTAGGGTGGGTTGGGGTCGGCTTTGCGACCGAAGCCCGCGTCCGGGGCTCGTCCGTCCCCGGCGTGGGGTTCGGTCGAAGACTCGCTCAACCCACCCTACATGATCCGACCCGTTACCGATACCCGCCGGAGACGAAGAGCGTCTCGCCGGTCATCCACTTCGCGTCGTCGGACGCCAGGAAGGTGACGACGGTGGCGATGTCGTCCACCCGGCCGACCCGGCCGAGCGGGGTGCCGGCCTCCACCATCTTGCGGAAGTCGCCCTCGGACGTGCCGGCCGTGGCCGTCCCCTCCGTCTCCACCAGCCCGGGGTTGACCGAGTTCACCCGCACCTTCCTCGGACCCAGCTCGGCCCCCAGGCTGCGGGTGACCGAGTCGACCGCCGCCTTCGTGGCCGAGTAGACGGTCGTGCTCGGGAGGGCGGCCCGGCTGACGGCCGAGCTGACGTTGATCACGCTCCCGCCGGCGTCGCCGAAGAGCTTGACCGCCTCCTGGGTGGCCAGGATGAGGCCGAGGACGTTGAGGTTGAACTGCTTGTGGTAGTGCTCCGGCGTGACCGCCTCCAGCGGGGCGAACTCGTAGACGCCGGCGTTGTTGACCAGCACGTCGAGCCGGCCGAACGCCTTCTTCGTCTCCGCGAACAGCGTCTTCACGTCGTCCGGCTTCGAGACGTCGGCCTGCACTGCGACGGCCCTGCCGCCCTTCGCCGTGATGGCGGCCACCACCTTGTCGGCCCCCGCCTTGCTGCTGGCGTAGTTGACGACCACCGCCGCCCCCTCGGCCGCGAGGTGCCTGGCGACCTCGGCCCCGATCCCCTTCGACGCCCCGGTGACGACCGCGACCTTGCCTTCGAGCTTCTTCGACATGGCTGGCTCCCGTGCGAGTGAGTTCGCACCGCAGAGTACCGCGGAACCGCGGGGGCCTTTCACGCCGGCGGCGGCTTGCCCCGCCCCGCGGCCGCCAGCGCGACCCCGACGGCCCCCAGCGCCACGACCGGCGGCCACGACGCGGCCGCGACGGCGAGCCCGGCGAGGAGGACGACCACCCCGGGCAGGAGTTGCACGGCGTCGGCCCGCCGGAGCCACTGGCCGAGCAGCCCGACGGCCGCGACCAGCGCGACGAGCCCGCCGCCGAGCCGGAACGCCCACCCGAGGGCGACCTCCATTTCGGCCACCGCGTAGGCCGTCCGGGCGTTCGCGGCCAGGAAGCCGACGACCGTCAGGAGCAGCACCCCGGTCACGACCAGCCGTTCCACGTCAGTCGCCCTCCGCGTCGCCGCCGGGGTGCCCGTCGTCGCCGGGGGCCTCGTCCCAGCCCTGGATTTCGTCGTCGTCGCCCACGTCCACGTAGGCCCCGCAGTGCGGGCAGTCCTGGACCGACCCCGCCTGCGAGGCCGGGAAGGTGGACGGCTTGCCGCACTCGATGCACGTCACCTCCACCGGCCCGCCCGCCCGCTCGGCCGCCCGCCGCTCGAAGTCGTCGAGGACCGGCTTGGCCCGCCCGGCGTCGGCCCGCTCGACCCACACCTGCGGCTTGTGAATCTCCGCGACGTTGCCGCCGAACCACGCCCCGACCTGGGACACGTCCTCGATCACCATCGCCTCGACCCCCGCCGCGAGGAGGAGGTTGCACACCAGGTGGGCTTCCGTGTTGCTCGCCGCGTTGTACGCCGCGAACGGGTCGCGCAGGGCCATGGGCGTTGCTCCGGTTCTCGTGGTAACAGGCCGCCGTCACTTCCCCGCCGCCAGGTAGCGGCTCAGCGTCTCGACGTTGTTGGCGAACGCGGCGCTCGACAGGAAGCGGAACCCGTCGGCGAACTTCGGCTGCCCGACGAGCCGCTCGCCGGCGTACGCCGTCACCCACCGGCCGTCGGCGTCCAGGTCGCGGACGACCCGCCGCACGTCCGCTTCCGACACTTCCGGCGGCGCGGCGGGCTTGGCCCCGGCCTTCGCGTCACGGAGTTGCTTCTCGATGGCGTCGAGGCGGGCCGGCTGCGTCCAGCCGTAGTGGGCGGGGGCGGCGCTGGCGTCGTAGGTGAGCTTATAAGCCGCGTCCATGTAGAGCGGCTTGTTCGTCTTCAACTCGTAGTAGCGGGCGAGCCGGCCGTCGGGCAGGAGCGACGCCTTGAAGTACGCCAGCGCCTTCGGGACCGGCTCCAGGTATTTGGCGTCGCCGGTGACGGCGGCGATTTTGATCAGCGTCGCCATCGCGTCCTGCGACTCCCACCCGGTGACGGCCGGCGGCTCGAACTTGCGGCCCCAGATCGGGGCCATGTCGTACCCGTACTGCTGGCACCACCCCGGCTGCGGGGCCGGCATCTGGGCGAGGATCAGGAATTCGCCGAGCTTCGCCAGGGCCGCCTTGTATTTCGCGTCGCCGTACACCGCGTGGGCGACGAGGAGCGTGTCGGCGACGCTGCCGGCGAGGCCGTCGTTGAGGGTGTAGTAGTCCCAGTAGTTCTTCACCCGCCCTTCCGTCTTCCAGTCGCGGTCGGGGTACGCGGCCTTCAGCACCGGGTGGGCGGCGACGGGGGCGGTCCAGATTTGCGGGAACGCCCCGTTCGGGAACTGGGCCTTGAGCAGGGCGTCGAGCCCGAACGCGGCGGCCTCGTGGATCGCGGCGTGCTTCAAGCCGAGGGCCTTGTCCGCGTGGATCAGGAACGCGAGGGCGGCTTGCGTCTGGCCGTCGTCGAGGGACGAGGCGTTCCAGCTCCCGCCCTTGCCGTTGCGGTACTTGCCGACGCGCTTGGCCGGGCCGAAGTGGATCGTCTGCGTCCACCCGCCGGACTGGAGCTGGCCGTACACCAGGGCCCCGGCCGCGTCGCGGGCGGCGTCGAGGTAGAACCTGTCGCCGGTGGCCGCGAAGGCCGCGAGGTAGGCCTCGCCGACGGTCGGCGTGCCCGGCGGCTGGACGAAGATCGTGTCGGGCGTCGCGGCCCCCTCGCCCCACCGCTTCGACAGGTCGGGGGTGTAGTAGTAGACGTACCCGCCGTGCGAAGCGGCCTTCGAGTGGTAGAACGTCGCGGCCGCCTTCAGGGCCTTCGCGGCCTCGGCGCGGAGGCCCGCGTCCGGCGGGGCGGCGGCCGCCGCGAGGAGCGACGCGAGCGCGAGGTGGCGTGTCATGGGGGGCGTCCGGGAGGCGGGGGTCCGGGCACCAGCCTACCCCGCCGCCGGCACGGCCGCAACCAGCTGCTGTGTTGAAGGGAAGCCCCGGCGCCCCCCGCTCGCCGGGTGCCCCCGCCCCGTCACGCCGCCCGCAGCCGCAGCGGCACCACCCCCGGCTCGTCGGCCGGCGGCGGGGCGAGGCGGGCGTCCGGCCACTCGGCCGTCATCAGGACGTGGGCCAGCCGCTCGACCTCCGTCCGCAGGGCGTCGAGCTCCTTGCTCGCGAACGCCGGCGGCGGCGAGTCGGCGGCGGAGTCCGGCACTCGCAGCGTGGCCCGCTCCAGCTCGGTGCCGCGGCGGACGGCGTCGGCCTCCCGCGCCGCCACTTCGGTTAACAGCCTGTGCTGCTCGCGGAAGCGGGCGGCCAGCGCCCGCCGCTCGTCCGCCAGGGCCGCCCGCTCGGCCGCCACGTCCCGCACCCGGCGGTCGAAGGCCCGCTCCCACTTCCGCCGCAGCACGTCGATCCGCCGCCCGGCCCGCGGCACCCCGGCCTCGGCCACGGCACCCCGAACCGCTTCTTCGACCGCCAGCACCGCCGCCGCGTGCCGGGCCTGCTCGGCGGCGCACGCCTCGCGGGCCGCGCTGTGGGCGTCCGCCGCCGCGTCGAGCCTCGCCCGGGACGCCGCCCAGCCGTCGAGTTCGGCCTTGAGTCGCTCCTGCAGCCGGCCCATCTCGGCGGCGCACCCGACGACGAGGCGGGAGAACGCGGCCTCCCCCTCCACGACGCGCTGGCGGCGGGCGGCGAGGTCGGCGTCGGCCCGGTCCTGCTCCGTCTGCCACCACGCCTCGTGGGCGGTCAGCACGCCGCGCCAGCCTTCGAGCTTGAGCCGGAGCTGCCACAGCTCGTACCCCTCCTCGCGGCGGCGGCGGTCGGCCTGGAACAGCCGGCGTTCCCGCTCGTCGAGTTCGCCCTCCCGCAGTTGCAGGGCGTGGGCCAGCTCCTCCAGGTCGGCGACGGTGTGCCGCTCGGCCTCGGCCCAGCGGGCGCGGGCGGCGGCGAGGTGCCCGAACCGCTCGGCCAGCACCCGCCGGCCGTCCGCGATCCCGGCCGCGGTCCGCTCGACGGCGGCCTTCGTCGCGGCCAGGGCGGCCCCCTCTTGCTTGAGAGCCGCCTCCTGCCGCCGGAGTTCGAGGGCCCACTCCACGAGGTCGCGGTCGGCGGCCGACGTGAGCGGCACCGCCCCCTCGGGCGGCAGTTCCTCGGCCAGCGGGGCGGCGTCCTCGGCGGCGGCCCGTCGCGCCTCGAAGTCTTCGAGCAAGAGCCGGGCGTGGGCGACTCGCGATTCCAGGCCGTCGAGTTCCTCGCGCCGGGCCGCCAGCTCGGCGTCGGCCCGCTCCTTCGCGGCGACGAGGGCCGCCTCACGCCGCTTCAGGTTGGCGTCGCGGTTGGCCCGTACCTCGTCGAGCCGGCGGAAGTAGCGGTCGGCCTCGGCCCGGTCCTCGGCGGCGCGGCGGGTCGCCCGGTCGAGGTCGCCCCGCTCCACCTGAAGGCGGCGGCGGTCCTCGGCGGCGGCGGCGTGAAGTGCCTCGCGCTCGGCCGCCAACTTCCGCGCGTCCGCCGCCACGTCCGCCCGGGCCGCGTCCAGTTCCCGGCGATTCGCGTCGAGCGCCTCGCGGGGGGCGGCCCGCACGCGGCGCTGGCGGCGGGCGTACCGGGCGGCGAGCGCCCGGACGCGGGTGCGGAGGCGGTCGGCCTCGCGGCGGACGGCCCGGGCGTCACTCAGGAGCTTGTGACTCTCCGCACGGCGGTCGGCGTCGGCCAGCCGCTCGCGGCGGAGGGCGGCCCGGGCGGCGGCCAGGCGGTCCTCGTGGGTGGCGAGTTCGGCCCGCCGCCCGTCCACGAGGTCGGCGAGCTGCGCGAGCTGCGTGCGGGCGGCGGGGTCGCCCCATTCTTCCTGGGGCGAGCCGGTGGTGGTCGTGGTCATGGCGCGTCCGTGCCCCCTCCCTCGCGGGTGGAATCTTCCGCAAGGTGTATCGGCCGGCGGGGGGTGGGACGTGCAGGAAGAAGGGGAGTATGAAGACGGGAGCGGGGAGATGGGGTACGTCTGCCCGCCCCAACGGGGCGTCCGAGAATA
>JANPKP010000597.1:0-2210 GCA_031426095.1 Gemmataceae bacterium | reverse complement strand
GCGAGGGTTTCACGGATTCCCGTAACCCGCGGTTGCCCTTGATTCGGACCCCTTACCGCTTGAACAATACCCACACACCGCACCCGTGGTAAGAGGCAAAGCGATGATCGTGGGCGTCCCGAAGGAGATCAAGTCGGACGAGTACCGTGTGGCGATGGTGCCGGCCGGCGTGGAGGAGCTGACGCGGGCCGGGCACACCGTTCTCGTGGAACACGGGGCGGGGGCCGGGAGCGGCATTTCGGACGAGACGTACACCGCGAACGGGGCCACCATCGTCGCCGCCACGGCCGACATCTGGGGGCGGGCCGACCTGATCGTGAAGGTGAAGGAGCCGATGCCCGGCGAGTGGCCGCTGATGCGCCGCGGGCAGACGGTGTTCACGTACTTCCACTTCGCCGCCGACGAGAAGCTGACGCGGGCGGTGCTCGACTCCGGCATCACGGCCGTCGCCTACGAGACGATCAAGGACGCGAGGGGCACCCTGCCGCTGCTCACGCCGATGAGCGAGGTGGCGGGCCGGATGAGCATTCAGGAGGGGGCGAAGTTCCTGGAGCGGCCGTTCGAGGGCCGCGGCATCCTCCTTTCGGGCGTACCGGGGGTGGCCCCGGCGACCGTCGTCGTCCTCGGCGGCGGCGTGGTCGGGGCGAACGCCGCGAAGGTGGCCGCCGGCATCGGGGCGAACGTCTACCTGCTCGACGTGAACCTCGACCGCCTGCGGTATCTGGACGAGGTGATGCCTCAGAACGTGACGACGCTCTTCAGCAACCGGCACAACGTCCTCGACTGCCTGGGCCGGGCCGACCTCGTGATCGGGGCCGTCCTCATCCCCGGGGCGAAGGCCCCGCACCTCGTCCGCCGGGCCGACCTGAAGGTCATGCTCCCGCGGGCGGTGGTGATCGACGTGGCCATCGACCAGGGCGGCTGCTTCGAGACGAGCCGGCCGACGACGCACGCCAACCCGACGTACCTCGTGGACGACGTGGTCCACTACTGCGTCACGAACATGCCCGGGGCCGTCGGCCGCACCAGCACCTACGCGCTGACGAACGTAACGCTCCCCTACGCCCTGCAACTGGCGAACAAGGGGCCGGAGCGGGCGACGCGGGACAACCCGGGGCTGGCGGCGGGCGTCAACATCCGCGCCGGGGCGGTGACGAATGCGGCCGTGGCGGCGACCTTCGGGCTGCCGTGCGAGGCGGCGGCATGACCCGCTTCACGACCGTCCCACGGAGGGCGAATGATGGCAACGAGTCGGGGCGAAAAAATCGTCCTCTGGGCTGTCTGGCTCTGGATCGGGTCTGCTCTGTTGTGCAGCGTGGCACTGGTCTTGTGGTACATCGAGTCAGAACGACGCCACGAGATCGCGGTTCATGCCGAGCAAGTACGCCTGGTAAACGCCATCCGGTCTTTTCTGGACGAACACAAACGACTGCCCAAGATCGGCGAATTGTCGCTTTCCCCTGACACCACGCTATTTGAGTCGGCCACCTACCTCGACGATCCCGCCGACCCGGCTCATTTCACACTCTCCTGTTCAAGCCACGTCGCCTTTTGCACCAACCAGTGGTGGAATTACGACAGCCGTAGCGACAGCTGGAGTAGTTACATCGAACACTACTGACGATGCTAAACATCCTCAGTGGCGATTTTGGCAAGGAGGCCACTGATCCTTCGCGTGCCCGCACTACATGTGTGCAACAACCCAGCCGTTGCCCCGCTTCGCTCGCGGCGGTGGCTGCCGCCGCTCGCGCTCGCCGTCTGGTGCGGCGTCCTCTTCCTATACGGGCTGAACGCCGGGCCGCTCTACCGCACCGAGTCGCTGCGGGCGGTCATCGGGGCCGAGTGCCTGCGGGGGCACTGGCTGTTCCCCGTCCTCTACGGCGAACCGTTCCTCACCAAGCCGCCGGGGCAGTACGTCGCCGTCGGGCTGTGCGGCCTGCCGTTCGGCGAAGTCACCGACTGGTCCGCCCGGCTGCCGTCCGTGTTCGCGGCCACGGCGGCGGTGTTCCTCGTGGCCGGGATGTTCCGCCGCGTGTTGGGCGAACGGGCGGGGTGGCTCGCGGGCTTCCTCGTGCCCACGTCGGTCCTGTGGCTCGACAAGGTGCCGAGCGCCGAGATCGACATGACGCTCCTCGGGTGGGTGACGGCGTTCCTCGTGCTGGCCCATCGTGCGATCGAAGCGGAACCCCGGCGAGCGGGGGGCGTCAGCC
>JANPKP010000596.1:0-2388 GCA_031426095.1 Gemmataceae bacterium | reverse complement strand
ATACCGGCCGTTGGGCGCGAAGGCGGGGCGAGAACACGGCCGAGGCAGTGAGTTTTTGGCGAGCAAAATTTGCAAGCGCGCAAAACCGCCCAAGCGACGGACCTTCGTGTGGCGGCGTCCTCCCCGGGCTGTTGGCGTGGGGGCTGTTCGCGTCGGCCGTGAACGGGTCGGGCATCAGCGTCCTGAGCAACCAGCACCTCGTCACGAAGGTCTACTTCCCGCGGCTCCTGCTCCCGTTCTCGGCGGCCGGGCTGGCGGTGGTCGACTTCGCCGTCGGCTGTGGAGTGCTGCTCGTCGCCCTCCCCATCGCGGGCGTGGTGCCGACGGCGGGGCTGTTGCTGGCCCCCGTCGCGGTCGGCGTCATGCTCCTGGTGGCGGTCGGGGTGGGGTTGCTGTTCGCCGCCCTGTCGGTGACGTACCGCGACTTCCGTGTGGTGTTGCCGCTGGTGACGCAACTGTGGTGGTTCCTGACGCCCGGCATTTACCTCCAGGTGCCGCCGCCGTTCGGCCCGCTCGGCGACCTCTTCCTCGCCGCCAACCCGGTGCAGGGGGCGGTGGTGAACTTCCGGGCCGCCGTCCTCGGCCTCCCGCCCGACTGGCTCGGGCTGGGCGTCGCGGCCGCCGAAGGGTTGGCCCTTTTCGCCCTCGGGGCGTTCTACTTCCGCCGCGTCGAGCGCGGCTTCGCGGACGTAATTTGACCCCCATGACGCCCGCCATCCGCATCGCCGGCCTGTCGAAACGGTTCCGCCTCGGGACCGGCACCCGCTCGCCGTACCGCACGCTCGCCGAGTCGCTCAGCGACGGCGTCCGCGGGGCCGCCCGCGCCGTGCGGGGCGTGCGCCGCGAGGCCGCGCCGTCGGCGTCCGACTTCTGGGCGCTCCAGGACGTGACGTTCGACGTGATGCCGGGGCAGGTGGTCGGCGTGGTCGGCCGCAACGGGGCGGGGAAGAGCACGCTCCTCAAAATCCTGAGCCGCATCGTGGAGCCGACGGCCGGGCGGGTCGAGGTCCGCGGCCGGATCGGCAGCCTGCTCGAAGTGGGGACCGGCTTCCACCCCGAGCTGTCCGGCCGGGAGAACGTCTACCTCAACGGCAGCATCCTCGGCATGACGCGGCGGGAGATCGACCGGAAGTTCGCCGAGATCGTGGCCTTCGCCGAGGTCGAGCGGTTCCTCGACACGCCGGTCAAGCGGTACTCTTCAGGTATGTCGGTGCGGCTGGCGTTCGCGGTGGCCGCCCACCTGGAGCCGGAAATCCTCGTCGTGGACGAGGTGCTGGCGGTCGGCGACGCGGCCTTCCAGCGGAAGTGCCTCGGGAAGATGGGCGAGGTGGCCCGCAACGGCCGGACGATCCTGCTCGTGAGCCACAACACGGGGACCGTCCGCACCCTCTGCTCGCACGGCGTTTACCTCTCCGGCGGGCGGGCCGTCGCGGCCGGGCCGGTGGACGCCGTGCTAGCGGAATACCTGAAGGGGCAGCAGGCCGACGCCCGGCCCGAGTACGACCTGTCGGCCGCCCCCCGGCCCGCCGGCAAGCAGGCCATCCTCCGTTCGGTGCGGCTGCTCGACGGGGTAGGGCGGCCGACCCAGATCATGATGACCGGCGAGCCGCTGACTCTCGAATTCGGCCTCCGCCTCGCCGCACCGACTACGACCCCACAGGTGGGGGTTGGCGTGGACGACCTGTGGGGCCAGCGTGTCTACAGCGTCGCCTCGTACCTCGCGGCCGACGACCTGCCGCCGCTCCCGGCCGGCGACTCGGTCGTCCGCTGCCGCGTCCCGTCGGTCGACCTCGCCCCCGGCCGCTACTCGCTGAGTCTGAGCTTCGGCTACTCGCTCGCCGGGCTGGCCGATCAGGTGGAAGGGCTGGTCGCGTTCGACGTGGAGGCGAACGACTTCTACGGCAACGGCCGGCTCCCCGGCCCCGGCCTCGGGCAGACGCTCGTGCGGTCGCAGTGGTCGGCCCACCCGGCGGGGGACGCCGCCCCATGACCTCCGCCGACGCCCCCGCGCGGAGCCCCGTCGGGGTGGTAGTGCTGAACTGGAATCAGGCGGCCCTCACCCTCCGCTGCGTGGCCGGGTTGTTCGCCCCCGGTCGAGCCGTCCGGCCGGACGTGCTGGTGATCGACAACGGCTCCTCGCCGGCGGACGTGGCGGCCCTCGCGGCCGGATTACCTCAGGGCTGCAGACTCATCCGCAACCCGCGAAACCTCGGCTTCGCTGGCGGGATGAACGTCGGCACCCGCGACGCCCTCCGCCGCGGGTACGATTTCGTCTGGTTGCTGAACAACGACGCCTTCCCGGCCGTCGATTGCCTCCCTCGTTTACTCGCCGCGTTGGACGCCGACTCGACGCTCGGCAGCGTGACGCCGGCCCTCTTCGGCGAGGAC
>JANPKP010000595.1:0-5548 GCA_031426095.1 Gemmataceae bacterium | reverse complement strand
AAGCCCACCCGTGGCCACGGGTGGGCTTTGCTGACGCCCCTCCACCCGTCGAGCCCCCCTCTCAAAACCACACCCTCACCGGACCCCACCCATGCTCCGCCTCGCCCTCGCCGCCGCGGTCCTGGCCCTCGCCCCGGCGGCCGCCGTCGCCCAGAAGGTGGCGAAGAAGCCGCCGGCCGACGGGGCCGCGTTCAAGCTCTCGCCGGCCGCCCCGAAGTACGTCACCGCCGACGTCGAGTTCCGCGACCCGACCGACGCCAAGTGGCCGAACTTCTTCTACGGCAAGCCGGCCGCCGACGGCACCTTCACCTACTCCGCGAAGCAGCCGGGCGGCACGTTCACGCTGCTGTGCGACAAGATGGCCCAGAAGACCGGCGACCAGTCCCGCCGCGTCCTCGGCGGCATCGCCCCCGAAGGGACGGTGCCGGCGGTGACGTTCACGCTCACCGGCTGCGGCCCCGTGGCCGCGAACCCGGCCGCCGCCAAGAACGCCCCGAAGGAGCAGTTCCCGGTGAAGGGCACGCTCGTCGTCGGCGGCAAGTCGGTGTCCGTGGCCGGCACCGGGACGTGGCGGTGGAGCTACGGCAAGGACGGCGAGTTCCCCGAGTCGGTCCAGCTCGCGTTCGCCTTCCCCGTGAAGGGCCAAGACCTCGGCGTGCCGCTCGACACCGTGGCCGTGACGGTGAGCGTGGTGGCGTACAAGGAGCTACCCGCGGGCAAGAAGAAGTGAAGTCGGTGGGCGACTTGACACCCCGAGCCGCGGCCCGGACAATCCGGTAGCCCACCCCGCGGGAGTGCCACCCATGACGCCGGCCCATCGGATCGAAGCCGTCCTGTCCGAGGACGGGAAGCTCTCCCTCGACCGCCTCCCGTTCCGGGCCGGTCAGGCGGTCGAGGTCATCGTGCTGCCGTCCGCCCACCCGCCCGCCCCGGCCGGCGATCACCCGCTCAAAGGGTCCGTGCTTCGGTACGACGACCCGACCGACCCGATCGCCGTGGACGACTGGGAAGCGCTGCGGTGATCATCCTCGACACGCACATTTGGGTTTGGTGGGTGGACGGCGGCAGTCGCATACCCGCCGACATTTCGGCCGCGATCCGGGCGGAGGTGGCGAACGGACTGGGAGTCTGCGCGATCTCCTGCTGGGAAGTCGCCAAGCTGGTCGAACACGGGAAGCTCCAGTTGGCCGGCCCCGTAGACCAGTGGTTAGTGCGAGCGCTCCAGCCGCCGGTGCAACTCCTCCCACTCACGCCCGAGGTCGCGGCGGGTTCGACACAACTCCCCGGCACCTTCCACCGCGACCCCGCCGACCAGTTGATCGTGGCCACGGCACGGCACTACGACTGCCGACTCGCCACCGTGGATCGGCTGATTCGGGCTTACCCGCATGTCCGCCTGGTTTGAGTGAGACGCCATGATGTGGCTGAAGTGGTCGGCGGTCGTCACCCTCGCGCTGGTCGTCAGCGGGTGTATCGCTGTGCCCGTCGCCGACCACCGGCTCTATTCCCAGCGGGCGTTCGAGTCGGACCTTTGGAAGCCCGGCGACGTGCGGCAGCGTGCTCGAATGGTCGTCGACCTGAAACGGGGCGGCGACCTCATCGGTTTGGATCGTGCGGAGGTGCTGGACCGACTCGGCCCGCCGGACCGCGACTCACCGCCGTGGCGGATGGAGTACGACTACGTCCACGGCAGCGTTCTCGGCGACTTCCTGGACCTTCCATTTTCGAACTGGCACGAGTGGGTGATCATCGACTTTGACGTGGCCACTGGGCGGGTGAAGGAAGTCGATCTCCGAGACTGACCCGTAGGCTACTACGGCCGGTCCGCCCTGATCTGCTCGGCCACCTTGCGGGCCGCCGCGGCGGCCGTGGGGCCGACCTCCTCGTACTGCCGCGTCGCCCCGTTCGACCCCAACAGCACCCGTGCCCGCACCGCGGAGCCGCCGTCGGACGTGCGGGCCACTTCGTAGTCGCCGGCCTTTACGCCCAGGGTTTGAAGCTCCCGCAGCACGTCGGGCGGGATCGCGTCGGCGGCCGGGGGGCGGGTTGTGCCGGCGGTCGGGCGGATGCCGCCGTCGGGCGGCTGGAGCAGCACGCCGCCGGCCCTCGTCGCCCCCTCGTCGCCGTCGATCGTGAGGTCCGAGGTGGTCGCCCGTAGCCGCGCGGCGGACGCCAGCGAGGCCGTCGTCGAGTTCGCGTCGGGGATGTACGGGCCCTTCCACCGGTCGGCGTTGTCGGCCTTCGCCTGTTTGTCCTTGTCGCGGCCGGTCAGCGACTCCTTGAGCGGGTCGGGCCGGCCGCCCTTCGCCCCCACGCCGCGGTCGGGTAGCGGCACGTTCTGCGGCGGGATGCGGCTGCCGCCGATGAGCGGGTCGTGCTTCGCCATTCCGCCGGCGGCGGAACCGTCCTTCGACCGGCAGCCGGCCGCCAGCGCCAGCCCGAGGGCGGCGAGGAGCAACTTTCGGCTGTGGTGCGTGGCCGGCGTCATCTTGACCCGCTTCCGGGGGCGGCTAAACCAGCGGGTACAAACCCGCGGGACGACTCCCCGGCTGTAATCATCCCCCCGCCCGTGCCGGAGTCCACCCCGGCGGGTCCGGTTTCCCCCGACTCGGGGTGGCGGAAGCGACGCTCACGCCCGGCGGGCGGACTTTGCGGGCGGCAATACCGGAACAGAAGGACGGACGCAATGGCGGTTCACCGGATCGCGGTCATCGGCGGCGACGGCATCGGGCCGGAGGTCATCGCGCACGCCGTCCGCGTGGCGGAAGCGGCCGCCAAGAAGCACGGCGGGGCGGCCCTGGAGTGGAACCACCTCCCCTGGAGCACCGCCTACTACAAGCAGCACGGCCGGATGCTCCCCGCCGACGGCTGGGAGACGCTCGCCAAGCACGACGCCATCCTGTTCGGGGCCGTCGGCAGCCCGGACGTGCCGGACAAGATCACCGTCCACGACCTTCTCCTGCCCATGCGGCGGAAGTTCGACCAGTACGTGAACCTCCGCCCGGCGTACCTGTTCGCGGGGGTGCCCTGCCCCCTCGTGGGCAAGACGCCGGGGCAGATCGACATGCTGGTCTACCGCGAGAACACGGAGGGCGAGTACGCCCCGGTCGGCGGCCACCTCTACCCCGGGACCGAGAACGAGGTGGCGGTGCAGACGGGCGTGTTCACCCGCAAGGGGTGCGACCGCATCCTCCGGGCCGCCTTCGACGCCGCCCGCACCCGGCCCCGCAAGACGCTCACGAGCATCACCAAGTCGAACGCCCAGGTGTACGGCATGGGCCTGTGGGACGACGCCTTCGCCGCCGTGCGGAAGGACTACCCGGACGTGAAGTCGTCGTCCCTGCTGGTGGACGCGGCGGCGATGGACTTCGTCCGCAAGCCCGAGTCGTTCGACGTGGTGGTGGCGAGCAACCTGTTCGGCGACATCCTGACCGACCTGAGCGCCGCCGTGACCGGCAGCATCGGGCTGGCGAGCAGCGCGAACGTGAACCCGACGAAGGCGTTCCCGAGCATGTTCGAGCCGGTCCACGGCAGCGCCCCGGACATCGCCGGCAAGGGCATCGCCAACCCGCTCGCGGCCGTCCTCTCGGCGAGCCTGATGCTGACGCACCTGGGCCTGGACGCCGCCGCGAAGGCGACCCGCGACGCCGTGGCGAAGGTCCTGGCCGACGGCAAGGTGAAGACGCCCGACCTCGGCGGGAAGGCGACCACGACCGACATGGGCGACGCCGTACTGGCGGCGGTGTAGCCGGGCCTTCCCCCTGACCCCCACGGGCCCGCGGCATGGAACCGTATCAGTTCGTCCTCGTCGGCCTGCTCGTCGCCCTCGCCGCCGTCGGGCTGCTCAGTTCCCGGGCCGGGCGGCGGCGGGCCGACCGGCTCTACGCCGAGCGGGGCGTGGACGTGGTCGGCTGGGTGGTGCAGGCGAACGGCGGGCTCGGCCGGCCGGGCCGCGACGACCTCCCGGCGTTCGTCCTGTTCACCTTCGACCCCCGGGCGGCGGACGCGCCGGGGCTGATGTCCCGGCTGGCGAATCGGCTCGCGGAGCTGAAGACGCGCGAGCCGGCCGGGCCCGCGGAGGTCGAAGTCGCGAAGTGGGTGCGGGACGAGTGGTTCCCCCTCCGTGCCAAAGTGCCGCCGGAGGTCGCCGGCGGGTACGAGGTCTACTACTGCCTGGTGATGGTGGTCCGCAAGCTCCTGCCCGGGGGCGTCCTCAGTCAGCCGACCGTCCCCCTCCGGGCGGTCCCCGGCGACGCCGGCGGCGTCCCCCGGATGGCGGCCCCCGGGCGGCCCGCCGACGACGCCGACGACCTGATCGCCCGCATCCGCTGACCCGCCGGCGGCGGGCGTCGCGGGGAATAATCTGCTATCCTGACGGCATGGAAACCGACACCCTCACACCACCCCCGGCCGCGCGGACCGTCGATCTCTCCGGGCTTCCTGACGCGGTGGCCCGGGACGTCGCGTTGCTGGTCCAGTCGATCCGCGAGGCGCACGCTCCCGTTGCCGGCCGCAAGCCACTGTTCGGGCGGCTCGCACACCTCGCGCACCTGATCCCCCCGCCCGAGGAACTCGACGCGGTCCGCCGGGAAGCGTGGACGAGTTCCTCGGCCCTCCGTGAACACGGGGGCGGGGCTTACAATGAGTGACGTTCTCGCCGACACGAACGTCGTCATCTGGCAATTTTCCGACCCGCACCGGCTCTCCGCCCCCGCCGTCGTCGCCATTCAAGCGGCCGCCCGCACGGGTACGATCTTCGTCGCCACGATGACGGTCGTGGAACTCACGTACCTGATCGAGCGGGGGCGGTTTCCGGCGTCCCTGCTCACGGAATTGCTGGACGCCGTCGCCGACCCGAACGAGCCGTTCGACCTCCTGCCGCTCACCCCTGAGGTGGCGGTGGCCCTGGCCCGCATCCCCCGCAACGTCGTCGGCGACATGCCCGACCGCGTCATCGCGGCCACGGCCCTCGCCCACGGGCTGCCGCTGGTGACGGCCGACCGCAAGATTCGCGGCCTCGCGGTGCCGGGCCTGTCTATCATCTGGTGACCCCCCTACAGGCGTCCTGCATGCCCACCGGCCCGCTCATCATCCTCACGCTCAAGGTCCTCGTCGCGGCCGTCACGGCGTTGCTCACGGCGTCGCTCGTCGCCCTGGCCCGCGGTCACCCGCGGCTGCACGGGCGGCTCAACACCGTCTTCTTCGTCCTCACGATGGCCACCGTCGTCGGGTTCGAGGGGCTGCTGCAACTGGTGGACGTGAAGGCCGCGTTCGATGAGGAAGCCAGGGCCGCCCTCCGCGTCCACCTCTGCTTCTCGGTCCCGTCGGCGGTGTTGCTGCCGGTCATGCTCTACACCGGGTGGGGCCGCCGCAAGACGGTCCACGTTGCCCTGGCGGTCGTGTTCACGGTACTCTGGGCCGGCACCTTCGTGACCGGGGTGTTCTGGCTGCCACACGGGTGATTCCCGTAGGTGGTGCCGAGTCCGCGAGGCCCACCGTCGGTCACGCACGACACCCCGACGGTGGGCCTCGCGGACTCGGCACCACC
>JANPKP010000594.1:0-2395 GCA_031426095.1 Gemmataceae bacterium | reverse complement strand
GGGGGGGGCGCCCCCCCATCCGGGTTCCCCCCCCCGGTCGGCCCGGGGGTTAACTCCGGGGCCACCCCCCCCCCCGCTCGCCGGTGCCGTTGGAACCACCGCCTGAAGTGGTCGCGGTGCAACTCCGGCAGGCTCCGCCGGCGGTCGAAGCCGGCCGTCCCTTCGAGCAGCCGTCGCACCCAGCGCCGGCGGCCGAGCCAGTTGGCGAACCCCGCCCACTCGGCCCCGAGCGGCGAGAGGCGGTGGACGTTCTTCACCAGGAGGTGCCCCAGCGGCCGCGGCCGGCGGGCGTAGTACGCCTGCGTGAACTCGGCCTTGAGCTTCGCCACGTCCACGTTGCTCGGGCACTCGCTCTTGCAGGCCTTGCACGACAGGCAGAGGTCCATCACGTCCGCGATCCAGCGTTCCGACAGGGGCGGAACGGACGTCGAACCAGCCGCTTTCCCGACTTCGCCGACCATCGCCACCCGCAGGGCGTTCGCCCGCCCCCGTGTCGTGTCCCGCTCGTCCTTCGTCACGCGGTACGACGGGCACATCGCCCCGCCTTGGGTCTTGCGGCAGACGCCGGCCCCGTTGCACAACTCGACGCTGCGGAAGAATCCGCCCTGCTTCGCGTAGTCGAACACCGTCGGCGGGTCGGGCACGGCCACGCCGGGCGGGACGCGAAGGTTCTCCTCCATCGCCGGGGCGTCCACCACCTTGCCCGGGTTGAGGACGTTCCCGGGGTCGAACCCCCGCTTCACCCGGCGGAACGCCTCGTACACCACCGGGCCGAACATCTTGCGGTTCCACTCGCTCCGCACCAGCCCGTCGCCGTGCTCGCCGCTGAGGCTGCCGTTGAACTCCAGCACGAGGTCGGTCACGTCGCCCATGATCGCCCGCATGGCCCGCACGTCGGCCGGGTCGTGTAGGTTCAGCACCGGGCGGATGTGGAGGCAGCCGACGGAGGCGTGGCCGTAGAACGCCCCGTCGGTGCCGTGGCGGCGGAAGATGTCGCGGAAGCGGGCGGCGAACTCGGGCAGCCGCTCGGGGGCCACCGCGGCGTCCTCGCAGAACGTCACCGGCTTGCGGTCGCCCGGCATCCCGTAGAGCAGCGGCACGGCCGAGCTGCGCAGCGCCCAGAGCGGGTCGCGCAGGGCCGGGTCGAGGGCCGGCACCACCGCCGTCAGGCCGGGGATGCCCTTCAGCCGCCGTTCGAGGTCGTGGACGCGGCTCGACACCTCGGCCGCGTCGTCGCCCTGGAACTCGACCATGAGCAGCGCCGCCGGCCGCCCGCGGACGGCGGCCATCGTGTCCTTCAACGACCGCTGCTCGCGGGCCAAGTCGAGGAGCATCTGGTCCATCAGCTCGACGGCCGACGGCCCCGCTTCCAGGCACGCGGCGAGGGCGTCGAGCGCCGCCGTGAGGGTGGCGAACTGCGGCACCAACAGCCCCCGGTGCCGCGGCCGCGGGACGAGCGACAACTCGGCCCCGGCGACGACCGCGAGCGTGCCCTCGGAGCCGACGAGGAGGGGGACGAGTGATCGGGGGGCGGAACCTCTCCCCCCAACCCCCTCCCCTAGGAAGGGAGGGGGAGCCGGAATCGGCGTTCCGTTGTTCTCCCCTCCCTTCCTAGGGGAGGGGCCGGGGGAGGGGTTCCGCCTCACCAGCGCCGCCAAGTTGTAACCGCTCACCTTCCGCACGATCCGCGGCGTGCGCGCCCTGATCTCGTCGGCGTTCTCCCGCACCACGGCGTCCACCGTGCGGTACGCCTCGCCCTCCGGCGTCCGCGCTTCCAGCTTGCGCTCGTACTCGGCGGCCGTGAGCGGGCCGACCTCGACGGGCGTGCCGTCGGCCATCACCACGCCCAGCGAGCGGACGTGGTCGACCGTCTGCCCGTACACGAGGGAGCGGGCCCCGGCCGAGTTGTTGCCGATCATGCCGCCGAGGGTGGCCCGGCTGGCGGTCGCCACGTCGGGGGCGAACTGGAGCCCGTACCCGGCCAGCTCGCGGTTCAACTGGTCGAGGACGACGCCCGGCTGGACCCGCACCCGCCGGCCGGACACGTCCACCTCGCCGACGGCGTTGAGGTACTTCGAGCAGTCGAGGACGACGCCCGGGCCGATGGCCTGGCCCGAGAGGCTGGTGCCGCCGCCGCGGGCGGTGATCGGCACGCCGAGTTCGGCCGCGATCTGGACGGTGACGGCGAGGTCGTCGGCGGTCCGGGGGACGACGACGCCGAGGGGGTCGATCTGGTAGTGGCTGGCGTCGGTGGCGTAGAGCCGGCGGGACGTGTCGTCGAACCGCACCTCCCCGGCGACGTGCCGGCCGAGGTAGCGGACGAGGGAGTCCCGGCGGGCGGCGGCGAACTCGGTCATGCCGGTATTCTCCCGCGGTAGGGGGGGACGGGCAAGCC